>JAEZCL010000094.1 GCA_023433585.1 Pseudomonadota bacterium | reverse complement strand
GCCGCGGCTGCTGATCCTGGACGAGCCGCTGGCGGGACTGGACGGGGCGCGGCGCGCCGATCTGCTGCCCTATCTGGACCGGCTGGGCCGCGACGGGCCGCCGATCCTGTATGTCAGCCATTCGGTCGAGGAGATCGCCCGGCTGGCCGACGAGGTGGTGCTGGTCGGCGGCGGCCGGGCCGTTCAGGCCGGACCGCCCGACGCCGCCTTCGACCGGCCCGAGGCCGAGGCCGCCGCCGGCCTGGCCGCGCCCATCTCCATTCTCGACGGCCGGGCCGCCGCCCATGATCCAGCCGGGAGCGTCACGCGGATCGACCTGGACGGAACCGTGTTCCATGCGCCGTTGCTGGCGGTGGACCTCGGCGAGCGGGTGCGGGTGGTGGTGGATGCCCGCGACGTGGCCCTGGCCCTGACCGATCCGCCCGACGCGAGCTTCCAGAACCGGCTGGCCATGCGCGTGGCCGCCCTCGCGGACCGCGCCGACGGGGTTCTGGTGGGGCTTGAGGGCGACGGGATCACCCTGAAGTCGCTGGTGACGCGCCAGGCGGCGGCGCGGCTGCGCCTTGCGCCCGGCCGCCCGGTGATCGCCCTGGTCAAGGCGACGGCGGCGGCGCGCTACGCCTGAGCGGCCGGGCGGGGCCGCAGAAGCATCGGGCCGTAGATCACCACGAAAGTCAGGAACGCCCCCGACCACAGCACGGCGGAGACGATCAGCAGCGGCTGATAGAGGCCGGGCGCCAAGCCGCCGACCACTCGCGCCAGGGCCCCGGCGTTGACCAGCAGATAGATCGCCGCCTCGCCCCGGCCCGCCGTCAGGGGCCGTCCCGTATGGCCCCGGCTGGCGCGGGTCATCACCGCCAGGGTCATGACCCCTACCGCCCCGGCGGTCAGGGCGTGGATTCCGGCCGAAGGCGCGACGAGGGCGGGCGTCAGGTTCGCCAGCCCGATCAGCCCCAAACCCAGGGCCAGCCACAGATAGCCGACATGCAGGATCAGGACCAAGGGCTCGGCCACGGTCGCGTCGCCGCGCCAGCGGGCCAGCCGCGCCAGGTTCGCCGCCCCCGCCGCCATCAGGATCGCGCCGGAGACGGGATGGAGCGGCGCGACGATCCAGGCGAGAAGCGCCGCGCCCGTCGCCGCCAGCACGGCTATGTCGAAGCGGGCGGGCGTCGCCGGCAGGGGGCCGCCGCGCCGGATCTGCCAATTGCGGGTGAAACTGGGCGTGATGCGTCCGCCGATCAGGGCGATCAGCATCAGGATGACGGCCAGGGCGCATCGGGTGGCCAGGGGCGCGCCTCCGCCGTCCGCCGCCTCAAGGTGAAAGCCCCCATTGGCCACGGCGAACAGGGTGACCATCATCGCCACCGGCAGGTTGCGCCAGTTGCGGCCGGCCAGGATTTCGCGCCACAACGCCGCCGCGACGGCGAACAGGAACAGGCTCTCGGCGACCATCGCCCAGGGTCCGAGATCAACGCCCGCAATCGGGGCCAGCATGACGGCCCGGCCCATGGCCCACAACGCGAACAGCAGCATCAGCGGCGCGCCGATCACCGGCAAGCGTCCGGTCCAGTTGGGCACGGCGGTCAGCAGGAAGCCGACGATGACCCCGCCGGTGTAGCCGAACAGCATCTCATGCACATGCCAGTCCAGCCCGACCGCGCCCCCGGTCAGGAAGGCGTGGACCCACAGGGGCGCGGCGATCGCGGACCACAGGGCGGAAAACAGGAAGAAAGGGCGGAAACCCATGCTGAACAGGGCGGGGCCTCGATAGGCCCGGCGGTCGGCGGCGGTGTTCATGATGCTCTTGGGCGGCTGGGACGACGAGGGGTCACGGCGACAGGATAGCCCAGGGCCATGGCTTCCGGCTTGAGCCCGCCCCCGCGTTCACTTGTCACATGTCAAGCGGCTCCGGGGGCGGCGCGCGCGCAGCAACGCCTGCTCCTCACGCGCGGAGCCCTCCAGCAGTTCGCGCCACACCGGTTCAACGATGCGTTCGCTCAGGCCCGCCCTGCGGGCCGCAGCCCGGACCTTGCGCAGAACCTCGGCCACGCGCCGGGGGTCGCGCACGCGGTCAGGATCCCCCTTGATGAGCGCGATCAGCTCCACCTTGCGCTGGCGCGCGGCCAAAAGACGCACCAGGGCCGCGTCGATGCGGTCGATGCGGCGGCGCAGCCGCTCCAGTTCGGCGTCGCACCCGGTCACGCCCCGACCGCCCACACACCTGGCGCACCATGCAGATAGCCGCTGACCAGCGCGCCGGGCGGGTTCAGCGCCTGGATGCGATCGGCCAGGGCGTCAGGCTCCAGGCGGCCATCGGCATAGGCCCGGAACGCCCGCGCGGCCTCGACCATGTCCAGGGTGTGCGGCGACAGGCGCAGCATCGTCACCCCCGCCGCCCGCAGCTCTTCGACGGACACATCGACCAGATGACATCCGTGCGACAGGGTCTGGACCCCGTTGACGGCCAGAAGTGGTTGGCCTTCTGTCGTCGCCACGGCCATGCCGTCGGGATGGCGCTCGCACACATAGCGGCAAGCGTCCTTGTGCAAGCCTTCCATCCGGGCCTGGGCGCACCGGCCCGACAGGGCCAGCGGCAGTCGACCGAAGGCGAACAGTTCGATCTCCAGTCCTGGGCAGGCCTGCGCAATGATCGCCGTTGATCGCAGCGGCAGCTCCACATTGGCGCACAGCCGCACGCAGCCCCGCTTGACCAGTTCGGACGCTCCCGGCCCGCTATAGACGTTCAGCAGCGGCCCGGCCACGAACGGATGCGGCGCCCGGCTCCATACAGCCGACATGTCCGACGCTTCGATCAGATGGCCGACATCCTGCATCAGCCCGGCCCCCATGCGCCGCTCACGCACGTTGGACGGCAGGGCCAGGGTCGACCAGACCACCGTCTTGCCCGCCGCCTCCAGGCGCTCGGCCGCATCGGCCAGGGCGTGCTCCAGCAGCGGTTGACGCTTGCCGCACACCACTTCGCCCAGATAGACCGTCGACACCGGCGCGGCGTCGGCGATGCGGGCGTAGAAGTCCGCCACCCGCTCGGCGGGCCAGTTGAACAGCAACGGCCCCAGGGAAAGTTCGATCGCCCGTTCGCTCATCGCCATCGTTTCCTGTAAGCCCCCGTGGTCTCGCGCGCGCCCTCGGCGAGATCGCTGAGCAGCGACTCATAGGGCGCGGGCGATTCTCCGCGCGCCATGGCGTCGATGGCGGCGCGAAAGGCGGCGGCGACCCGCGCCACATAGGCCCGGCCTCGCTGGCGCCCCTCGACCTTGACCGCCGTGACCCCCGCCCGCGACAGCCCGGCCAAAAGGCTCATGGCGTTCAGGCTGACCGGCTCCTCGAACAGATAGGCCGCCTGGTCCGCGCCCTCGGCCCGGAACCGGCCCTTGCACAGGGTCGGATAGCCGCCCGTCTCGCCCGCCGGCATCCGGTCGATGGCGAACCCCGACAGCCGCGTCACCCGCTCGCCGCCGCTCTCCTCGAAACTGACCGCCTCGGGCGGAGAACAGACGCCGGACAGGTTGGGCGACCCGCCGGTCGCATAGGACGACAGGGCGCAGCGCCCTTCGGCCATGATGCACAAACCCCCATAGACGAACGCCTCGGTCTCCACCGCGATCTCAGGGGTCAGGGCGGCGATTTCCTCGACACTGAGGACGCGCGGCAGCACCACCCGTTTCACGCCGTATTCACGGGCATAGAAGGCGATGGCCTCGGGCGTGCCCGCCGCCGCCTGGACCGACAGGTGCAGCCGCGTGTCGGGATGGGCCTCCCGCATATGGGCCAGGACCGCCAGGTCGGCGGCGATCACCGCGTCCACGCCGGTCGCCGCCGCCGCGTCCGCCGAAGCCCGCCACAGGTCGGTGGCGTCCGCCCGCGCGAAGGTGTTGAGCGCCAGCAGCACCCTGGCCCCGCGCTCATGGGCCCAGTCCACGGCCTGGCGCAGTTCCTCGGGCGAGAAGTTCAGGCCGGGGAAGTTGCGGGCGTTGGTCTCGTCGCGGAAGCCGCAATAGACGCTGTCGGCGCCCGCCTCGATCGCCGCCTTCAGCATGGCGGGCGACCCGGCCGGACAGACCAGCTCCAGGGTCGGGCTCACGCCTCTTTCTCCGCCCCGCGCAGGCGCTGCGCCATGGCCATGGCGGCGTCCAGCAGCGGCGCGAACCGCCCGGGCAGGCCCAGGATGTCGGCGCTGGTCAGTTCAGACGCTTCCAGCGCGTTGTGCAGCGCCAGGACGGCGGCGGTGTCGCCCTCCACCCTTATGCGGCGCTGGAAGAAGGCGCCGTCGGCGTCGCCCCGCCCGTCGAACAGCGCCAGGAGCGTCAGCAGCGGCCCGCTGACGCGCGCGACGGTCGGCGGATCCGGCTGATCGGGGCGGACCACGCGCACCCGCCCCGACACGCCGTCGGGCCGCAGTTCAAAAGCCACGGGCAGGTCCGTGGGCGCCACCAGTATGGCCGTCTCGCGGACTGGCCCGAGGCGTTCGAACGC
>JAEZCL010000183.1 GCA_023433585.1 Pseudomonadota bacterium | reverse complement strand
CGTCGATCGCGTTCACGTCCATCGCGAAGGGCAACATCGCCGGCGCGATCGTCAGCGCCTCGGCGTCGAACATCCTCGGCGTGTTCCTCACCCCGCTGCTCGTGGTCGCACTGATGCACAACACCGGCGACGCCAGCATCGACGCGACGTCGATCCTCAAGATCGTGGCGCAGATCCTGGTGCCGTTCGTGATCGGTCAGCTCGCCCGTCCGTGGGTGGGGCCGTTCTTCGCCCGGCACGCGCGGATCACCAAGCTCGCCGACCGCAGCACCATCGTCCTCGTGGTCTACGTCGCCTTCAGCGAGGGCGTCGTCAACGGCATCTGGTCGTCGGTCGACGCCGCACAGGTGATCGCCGTCGCGGTGATCTCGCTACTACTGGTGCTGATCATGCTCGTCATCACCGGCTGGGTGCCGAAGAAGCTCGGCTTCGACCGCGCCGACACCATCGCCATCCAGTTCTGCGGCACCAAGAAGAGCCTCGCCACCGGACTGCCGATGGCCACCGTACTCTTCGCCGGCTCGACCGTCGGCCTCATCGTCCTACCGCTGATGATCTTCCATCAGATCCAGCTGATCATCTGCTCGTGGCTGGCGACGCGGTACGGGCGTGAGGCGGAAGCGATCGAGGCGACCGGCTGAGCCCGGCGTTTCGACAAGCTCAACCAGCGGCAGGGATCGGCGTCGAGAGCGGCAGGTTCACGAAACTCGGCCGGTTCGGATCCAGCTGGATGTGCTGCGGCTTGAGCCCCGACTCGTTGAGCAGCGGCCGAAGCGGCAGTCCGCGCGGGAAGTTCATCGCGAAGACGTCGACGCGTAGGCGGTGACCCGGCTTCACGATCGCCTCGGTGGGCAGCAATCCGATGTCGATGCTGACCGGCCGTCCCGGCGCCACCCGCTGCCGTGTCGACAGGGTGAGGTCGTAGAACGGGTCGATCACGTCGCCGTTGGGTGCGAATTGTGATGCCGCAGGGTCGTACCCGCGGAGCGACGCGACCACCTGACCGGAGCTGATGACCTTCGACGTGCCGTCGGGGGCGACGTCGTTCAGGGTGGCCGTCCAGTAGCCGTCGGGGGCGTCGAGCACGGTGTTCAGCCGGACATTCGAGTAGCCGGACACGCTGCGCGTCGTCGTCACCGGGGGAGTGGTGAACGTCAGCGCGGCGCGCTCGGAGATCCGGGCGTCGTCGGAGCAGCCTGGGAAGATCGCCAGCGCGCCGGCCATCTGCTGCGCGGCGTCGCGGGAACACACGGGTGCGAGACCAGGGGCGATGGTCATGCGCGCCCGCGACTGCGGCGCCGTCGGGGTCAGACTGCCGTCGCGGACCGCGTACGGGGCGGTACCGCTACGACGGTCGCTCAGGTAGAGGCGCTGGCGTTCCATCCCGGCGCGCGGGAATTGCTTCGCGGTGATCCAGGAGTCGCCGACCTGCTTGAGGTTGACCGGACCGTAGGAGTCGATGCCGTTGTCGATTCCCTTGAGCCACTTGTCGAACCACGCCTTCTGCAACACGTCGAGCCGCGGCGGTGTGCCGGCACGTCCCTGCTGGCCGCCACCGATGGTGAGGTGGTAACCGTCGCCCATGATCAGCTGCTTCTTGCCGGGAGGCAGCGGGATCTTGTTGTACATGCGGACTTCGGAGTTGGTGAACAGGTCGAACCAACCGCCGTAGATGAACGTCGGCGTGGTGATGTTCTCGGCGCGGTCGAGCCAGGCTGTGCGCGGCTCGGAGTCGGTCTCCAGCAACTCCTTCAATTCCGGCGGCACCGACGCGATGTCGGGGGTGAAGAGGCCGGCGAGGAGTTGGGGATAGAAGGTGAGCGGATCGGCGATCCGGTCGGCCAGCCACTTCCAGTCGAAGGTGCCGTTCAGCATCGACGCCACGTTCGGAACCATCTTGGTGGTGTTGACCAGCGTCAGCCAGAGGGGGAGGAAGCCGACGCCGAGTGCGCCGCCGGGCGCCACGATGTCGCGGATGAGATCGCCGCCCGGTTCGACCGGGAAGATCGCCTTGAGCGCCTTCGGGTTCTTGTTGGCGGCCTGGATCTGGTTGATCGCCGAGTAGGAGACCCCCGACATACCGACCTTGCCGTTGGACCACCGCTGCTTCGACGCCCAGTCGATGACCTCGACGGTGTCGCGCTGCTCGCGGTCCTGGAAGACATCCCACTTGCCCTGGGAGAAGCCGGTTCCGCGTACGTCGACGACGACCTGTGTGTAGCCGCTGCGGACGAGGTCGAAGTCGACGAGGAAGGTCTTGGCGCCGCCGTCACGGATGGTGTGCGCGATGTCGTTGATGCCGTCGATCGGGGTGCCCGACAAGTTGATCGACCGGGCGAGCTGCAGCAGGAACGGTTCGAGCACCGGATGCTGGGTGACCGCGGAACCGATCGAGCTGACCAGCTTGGTGTACGGGGTCATGTTGACGATGACGGGGGTCTTCGTCGACGTCGGCCGTTCGCGGGCGTCGGCGGGCCGGTAGACGTTCGCCCGCAGGACGGTGCCGTCGCTCATCCGGATCGGCACGTCCCAGCTCACGTTCACGCCGGCGTAGGGTTGCGGGCCGTCGTGGCTCGCGGCCCAACGCGCTGCCGCCGACCCTCCCGTCGGACCACTCGGTGCGGCACCCGAAACCGCGGTCGGCGCGACCAACACCGCGACGAGTGCGATCACCCCCGCCAGCAGACGAACACTCTTCGACGACCTGCCCATACACACCCCCGCGTGTGATGCGCCGCGCCGACCGTCGAGCGTCGTCGCGGCGATAC
>JAEZCL010000180.1 GCA_023433585.1 Pseudomonadota bacterium | reverse complement strand
CCGCCGAGGCGGACGCCCGGCGCATGGAGGTCGAGACCCGTGAGCGGCTGGAAGAGTCGCTGGCCCGCCGCCAGCAGATGGCCGAACGCAAGATCGCCCAGGCCGAGGCCCAGGCCGCCGCAGAGGTGAAGGCCGCCGCCGTCGAACTGGCCGCCGCCGCCGCCGAGCGCATCCTGGCCGAACGCCTGGCCGCGTCCTCGACCGATCCGCTGGCCGATGCGGCCATCGACCAGATCGGCTCGCGCCTGAACTGATCCTTCGGCGCCGCTATAACGATCAGGGCCCCGCCGGCGACCGGCGGGGCCCTTTTCGTTCATCCGGACAGGGCGCTCAGTGCGCCGGCTGGGCGCCCGCCATTTCCCGGGCGTGGCGCTTCTCGCGCTGGACCAGATGGCCGTAAACGCCGCCCATGACGATCCCGAACACGATGTGGGTGGCGATCAGCCACATCAGGGTCGGGAATCCGGCGGCCATGGCGAACATGCCGAGCCCCGCCGCAGGGGCTACGGTCAGCGACATCAGGATGAAGGCGCCGACGGCGAACAGGATGCCCTTGGTCACCAGGGTGTCGGTGGGCAGCCTGGGGCAGAGGATGCCGAACGCGGGGCCGAGGATCAGCGCGCCCGCGACGAAATGGATGCCCCACCCGACCAGATAGCTGCCCTGCATGCCGACCATGGCGGCCAGGATCAGCGGAAAGATCCGGACTTCCGCAAAGGCGCCGGTGGATTGGGTGAGATAGAATTTCGCGATTTCCAGGATCGCCACCACCACGGTGGCCGCGACGCCGGCGATCATGCCCTTCTGTATGCGTGACTTCATGATGGAGGCTCCTCCCAAAGCCTTTTTCACTTTCCCGCGACGCACACAGCATACGCCCATGTGCGACGTTCCGCCGCATATCGAGGTCACATTTTCGTGCGTGAGGCGATCCGCCCCGGGAGATCAGCGCCCGGCGGCGCGCCGGAAGGCGGCCCGGAACGAGCGGCGGGTGCGCGCCAGGACGCGGCGGCGGCGCTTCAGCAGCAGCCGCTCCATGCGCAGCATCTGCTGCCACAGCACCGGCGCGAATTCGGGCCGGCGCCGCATCAGGCGGCGGAAGGGATAGAAGAATTTGGGCCGTGCATACTGGGCGCGGATGAACTGGCGCTTGGCCCAGTACGAGTTGCGCAGGATCACCGCCATGCCCACCACCGCCACCGGCAGGCCGAACGGGCCGGGCAGGGGGGCGATCAGGATGCCGAGGAGCACCAGCATGAAGCCCAGCGTCATCAGCATCAGGCGCGCGAATCGCCGGGCCAGACCCCTGAACAGCCCACGGCCGGCGGACCGCGATGCGGCGGCGTCGGTCCCGAGGGCCAGAACTTGGGTCATGGGAGAGCGTGGCTCCGAAGAAACAGATGAGCTCGAGGAACGCACGAGCGGGATGACGGCTGCATGAACGAGATGGGAGGGCCATCCGCGCGTTCAAGCTGCCACACCTTGATTTACAAAGGTTTCATGGGGCGCATTTGCGGCGCGCCGATTACGGTTTGGAAAGGCGGCGCTGAAGGCGGCGGCTTGTTGCGCGAAGGACACGATCTTACGTTGGGGACTCATATTCCCCCATCCGTCATTCCCGCCCTTGTGGCGGGAATCCATACACACGGAACGTTCCGGGCTCGCCCGCCCCATCGGCGCGTATGGATCGCCGGGACAAGCCCGGCGATGACGGAAGAGTATGAGTTTGGACTAATAGAATCAGTCGCTTGTATGGGTTCTCCACCTGGGGCTCCCTCTCATTCCGCTCATCCCGGCCCCTCGGGCGGCATGAGCGGAAGGGGGGGGGCTGGCTCAGGCCGCGACCAGCTCCTCGGCCTGGGTCAGGTCGACGCTGACCAACTGGCTGACGCCGCGCTCGGGCATGGTGACGCCATAGAGGCGGTCCATGCGGCTCATGGTCACCGGATTGTGGGTGATGACGATGAAGCGGGTGTCGGTGCGGCCGCGCATCTCGTCCAGCATGCGGCAGAAGCGGTCGACGTTGGCGTCGTCCAGCGGCGCGTCCACTTCGTCCAGCACGCACACGGGCGCCGGATTGGCCAGGAACACGGCGAAGATCAGGGCGGCGGCGGTCAGGGCCTGTTCGCCGCCGGACATCAGGCTCATGACCGACAGGCGCTTGCCGGGCGGGCAGGCGTAGATCTCCAGCCCCGCCTCCAGCGGGTCGTCGGATTCGACCAGTTTCAGCTCGGCCTGGCCGCCGCCGAACAGGGCCTCGAACAGGCTCTTGAAGTTGGCGTTGATGATGTCGAAGGCGGCCAGCAGACGTTCGCGGCCCTCGGCGTTCAGTTCGTCGATGCCGTCCCGCAGCTTGGCGATGGCCTGGGTCAGGTCGGCGCGCTCTTCCCGCATGGAGTCAAGACGCTCGCCATACTCGGCCGCCTCCTCCTCGGCGCGCA
Organism: Pseudomonadota bacterium; assembly: GCA_023433585.1. Lineage (GTDB taxonomy): Bacteria > Pseudomonadota > Alphaproteobacteria > Caulobacterales > Caulobacteraceae > Brevundimonas. The sequence continues at coordinate 562 of JAEZCL010000180.1, read as the reverse complement.
AATTGACCGCGCCCAGGGCCTCGCGCTCGCGCTCCAGGCCGAACAGCAGGGATTCGGCCCCCGCCGCGTCCGGCGGGCGGGCCACCGCGTCGTCGGTCAGGCGCCGCCCCAGATCCTCGGGCGACGTCTGGGCCGTTTCGCGCAGGATGCGTTCGGCCTCGTCCAGGCGCTGGGCGGCGGCCTCGGCGTGGGCGGACAGGCCGGCGCGGCGCTCACGGGCGGTCGAGGCGTTCGATTCGGCGGCGCGGGCGGCGCGGTCCGCCTCTTGGGCCGCGCCCTCGGCGGTGCTGACGGTGTCGGCGGCCTCGGCCCGGCGCGTCTCGGCCGTGGAGAGGGTGTCCAGAAGGCCCGCGCGCTGGGCCTCGAGCTCTTCCGGTTTGGATTGGGCGCGGGTCAGGGCGGCGGCGGCTTTCGCGGCCTCATCCTCCAGCGCCCCGAGGCGTTCGGCGGCGCCTTTGGCCCGCGCGGTCCAGCCGTCGCGCTCGCGGGTCAGGCCGGACAGGCGCTGGTCCCGGGCGGTGCGCTCGCGGGCTTCGGCGTCCCGGTCGGCGCGGGCCTGGGC
>JAEZCL010000085.1 GCA_023433585.1 Pseudomonadota bacterium | reverse complement strand
TGGCCCGCCGCGCCGGCATCCGGGTCACCCGGCTCGTGCCGCCCGGAGTCCGCCGGACCATCGCGGTGGCCCGCCGCCGCGACGTGGTCCCCACCCACGCCGGGCGCGAGCTGCGCCGCATCCTCCTGGAGTACGTCCACGACGCCACCGCCGCCGACCAGCTCCCCGCCGGTGTCGAGCCGCTTGCCGCCATTTGACGGATCTCCGACATGTCGCGACGAATGTCCTTGCTCGTCCCGGCCGACCGGAACAGCATGGGAAGGCTGATGCCCAGCATGTGAAGACACGGGAGGTTCGCATGCGCCATCAAGACCCGTCCGGGGCCGCCGGCCCGACACCTGCACTGAGCCGGCGTGCCGTCGTTGCCGGCTCCCTGGCCGCCGCCTCGGTCCCGCTGCTCGGCGGTGGCCCCGCCTGGGCCGCGGCGTCCCCGGCGACCTCGCTCCTGGCGCCGGCGGACCCGGTCATCGACCCGGCCCTGGAGATCGGCCCGCCGGGGCCGGTCGAGCCACTGCCGAATCTGTCCGCGATCCCGGCCCGGGACATGCCCCGGCTGGCCCCGCGCGCGGCCTCCACCCCGGGCGCCGGACGCGTCGGCGGACCGACCCGCCGGTACGCCGGCGCGGCGTCGGTGCCGTTCCAGTTCCGGTACGACGACTTCGAGATCCGGGAACTGCCGATCGGCATCGAGCCCTACCACATGACCTCGCCGGTCCCGCTCGTCGATCCCGGCGTGCACGACTCCACCGGGGTGCGCATGGTGCGCCTCGGCGGCCGGCTCTACGACCACCCGGTCGCGCAGGCGCAGTACGGCCTGCACCTGATGGAGGCCCACCGGATCACCGGGAACCTGGCTTACCTGGACCGGGCGAAGCGGCAGGCGCAGCGCCTGATCGACCGCCGCACGCTGCGCTCCGGCGCGTGGTTCTATCCGTACCCGTTCGACCACCGGCTGCACGGCGGCCCCGACCTCTACCCGGCGCCGTGGTACTCGATGATGGCCCAGGGGCAGGCGCTGAGCCTGTTCACCCGGCTCTACCAGCGCACCGGCGAGACGAAGTGGAAGGGCGCCGCGGACGCCACCTTCGCCTCGTACCTGCTGCCCGCGGTGGCCGGCCAGCCGTGGGGCGTGTACGTGGTGGACGGTCTGCTGTGGCTGGAGGAGTACCCGCACCCGAAGGCGGTCCGCGGCGACCGCACCTACAACGGGCACATGTTCTCCGCGTACGGCCTCTACGACTACTGGGTGCTCACCCGCAACGCCGATGCCAAGCTGATGCTGCAGGGCGCGATCACCACCTACCGGGACGTGTGGGAGAAGACCCGGGTGCGGCACTGGCGCAGCCGCTACTGCCTGACCCACGGCATCGACGCCGGCCAGTACCACTCCACCCACATGTTCCAGTTCGTCCAGCAGTACGCCATCACCGGTGACACGTACCTGGCCCAGCTCGCCGACCTCTGGTACACCGACTACCCGCCCTACGGCGTGAAGGGCAACATCCGGTTCTCCTCCGGCACGCACACCGCGTACAAGTTCAACAGCGCCGGCACGGTGACCGCGCGGACGAAGATGACGCTGGCCCGTGCCAGCGCCGCGCCGTCCGGCGACCGCGTGAAGATCATGCGCCAGACCGGGATCTGGTACGCGATCACCGCCGGCACCCTGGCCGGCTACTACGTGCAGGAGTACTCGCCCTACCGGTACCAGGTCGGCATCTGCGCCGGGTTCGGCTACAAGCTGCACCGGCCCGGCACGATAGCCGTCGACGCGCCACCGGCGTACTCGATCGACGCCGCCGGGCTGATGAAGTCGGTGCCCACCACCTACCGGGTCGGTGACGCGGTGGCCATCGACGGCCGCTCGGTGCTCAACGGCCGCGAGCACGTCCGCCTCGTGGAGGGGCCGTACGCCGGTCGCTGGCTCGGCTTCGGCGCGGTGATCCGCCACTGACCGGACCGCCGCGCCGGCGTCGGCCGGCGCGGCGGATCAGCGGCCCTCGGCGTCGTCCATGGCCCGGTAGATGCGCTGCTCGGAGACCGGGTACGGGGTGCCGAGGGCCTGCGCGAACACGTTGACCCGCAGCTCCTCGATCATCCAGCGGATCTGCCGGACCGCTGTCTCCTGGCGGCGGGCCGGCGGCAGCGCGGCGAGCATGTCCTGGTACTCCTTCTGCACCACCGCGATCCGGTCCTGCTGCTGTTTGTCGCGCTGCGGGTTGCCGGGCAGCCGGTCCAGCCGCCGCTCGATCGCGGTCAGGTAGCGCAGCAGGTCGGGCAGGCGCGCGTAGCCGGTCTCGGTGATGAAGCCCTTGTGCACCAGGCCGGTGAGCTGGGCACGGATGTCGGCCAGCGCGGCCACCACCGCCAAGTTGCGGGTCGCGCCGAGCCGCTGCTCCACCGTGTACGCGGCGGCCAGCACCCGGCGGACCCGGTCCATCACCTCGACCACGGTGTCCACCAGGTCGGCCCGCACCTTGTCGCGCAGCGCGGCGAAGCCCTCGGCGTCCCAGGCCGGGCCGCCCGCGTCGCCGATCAGCTTGTCGATCGCCGCGCCGGCCGCGTCCTCGATCAGCTCCGGCACGCTGCCGTGCGGGTTGCGGGACAGCGCCAGCTTCGCCTCGTTGCTCAGCCGCCCCTGAAGGAACTTCGCCGGCGACGGCAGCGTCAGCCGCAGCAGCCGCCGGGTGCCCGCCCAGTGCGCGGCCTCCTGCTCGGCGGCCGAGTCGAACACCTTCACCCCGACGGTGGCGCCCTCGTCCACCAGCGCCGGGTACGCGGTCACCGCGAAGCCGGCGCGGACCTGCTCGATGGTGCGCGGCAGCGCGCCGATCGACCACTCGGTCAGCCCGGAACGGGCCACGTCCGGCGCGGCGGCGGCCACGACCTGCCGTACCTCCTGGCGCAGCTCGCGTTGCAGCGCCGGCAGGTCCTTGCCCTCGGCGACCGGTTTGTCGTCCTCGCCGAGCACCCGGAACGTGACCCGCAGGTGCGGCGGCAGCTTCCCCGGGTCCCAGGCGTCCGGCGGCACTGTCACGCCGGTCATCCGGCGCAGCTGCCGGGTCAGCGCGGCCAGCAGCGGCTCCTCGCCCGGCGTGATCGCGGCCAGCGCGGCGCGCGCGTAGTCGGGCACCGGCACGAAGTTGCGCCGCACCGGCTTGGGCAGCGACCGGATCAGCGCGATCACCAGCTCCTCGCGCAGCCCGGGCACCTGCCAGTCGAAGCTCTCCGCCGGCACCTGGTTGAGCAGCGGCAGCGGAATGTCCACAGTGACGCCGTCGGTCGGCGCGGTCGGGTCGAACGTGTACGTCAGCGGCAGCGTCACGCCGTCGGCCCGCCACTCGTCCGGGAAGTCCTCCTCGTCCACCCCGCCCCGGCCGTCGTTGACGAGCAGCTCGCGGGTGAACGTGAGCAGGTCCGGCTGCTCCCGGCGGGTCTTCTTCCACCACGAGTCGAAGTGCCGGCCGGAGACCACGTCGGCGGGGATGCGCTGGTCGTAGAAGGCGAAGATGGTCTCGTCGTCGACCAGGATGTCGCGGCGCCGGGCCCGGTTCTCCAG
>JAEZCL010000092.1 GCA_023433585.1 Pseudomonadota bacterium | reverse complement strand
CGGCCATCGTCCGGGGCGGTATCTTCCGCCAGGCCAGGTCGCCGTACTCGGTCAACGCCATGAGCAGCCACAGCGCGGTGCGGTTGTCGACCCGCGCGGCCGCGAACTGCTCGGCCATCTCGGCCGAGACCACGCCGTCCTCCAGCGGCAGCTCCGCGAGCCGCCCCTCGATGTCGGTGAGCACCTCCCGCACCCGGGCCACGTACCGCTGCGGCAGCCGGTCGAGCCCGTGCCGCAGGATGAGCGCGTGCAGGACCGCGTGGTCGTCGGTCGTGCCGAGCGAGTCGACCAGCTCGGGGAACTCGTCGATCAGGTACGGACACGAGATGATCAGCTCCGGCGGCGCTGTCGGTGAGCTGGGCAAGCGGCTCAGCGCCACCCGGGTCAGCCCGCACACCACCTCGCGTGGCAACTGCGCGCCGTCCTCGGCGAGGCATTCCAGCAGGACCGTGGCGCTCGTGCTGGACACCGCCTCCGGGAACTCGACGGCACGCGCCCACAGTCGCCGGTAGCTGCGCTCGTCGTACAGGATCAGCTGGTGCAGTGACGGCACCGGCCAGCGGCGGGTGGCCAGCTCCACCAGGTCGGCGTGGAACCGGCCCGCCTCGAAGCTGGTCGGCGCCTGGCCGCGCCACGTCCGCGCGCCGGCCTGCAACTGGCCGTAGGTGGTGACGTCGCCGAGCAGCCGGGCCTCCTCGGCCGCCACGTTCACCTTCTCCCCCCGCCGTTCCCGCCGCAGCCCGGCGACGATCCGGCCGTCGGCGTCCCGGCGCAGCCAACTGATCATCGCGAGCTGGCCCTTCTCGTCCAGGCCCGCCCGCCACAGCCGCACCGTGGACACCCAGGTCTCGTCGTCCATCAGGTCGCTGTGGCGCACCCCGTCCGGTGACACGAGCGCGGCCAGCGCGACCAGGTTCGCGGTGTACGCGGCGAGCAACCGCACCGGGTCGTACGGCGCGGGCCGGTAGCCGTCCACACCGGCCAGGTTGGTCCGCTGCCGGGCCTCGGCCAGCAGTCCGGCGACCGTCTCCACGATCGCGTCCCGGTCCCGTGGGTGCCGGAAGGCGAGTTCCCGCGCGAAGCCCACCACCGCCTCCCGCTTGACCAGGGGCTGGTGCGAGAGAAGCGCCCGGAACTGGCCGGTGTCCAGCTGATAGCCGAACCCGGCCGGGCTGAGGGTGCGCCGCCGCAGCTCGGCCAGACTCCGCAGCGCCTCGATGACGTACTCGGCGATCAGGAAGTCTCCGATGGTGGTGTGCAGGAACTCGTACGTGCGCCGGGCGTCCTCGCCCTGCACGTCGTCCGGGCCGTACACGACGAAGAAGGCCGCGGTGACCAGTTGCTCCGGGCCGAGCACGTCGCCGAGTTCGAATCGGGAGCCGTCGCCGGCCCCGGGCCCGAAACAGTCGAGGTCGGCGCGGAGCGCGGCCCGGTTCACCAGTTCCCGGTTGCGGTTGAACATGGCGAACGCGGTGATCGCGAGATCGCGCCGCAGTTGGTGTTCGCGGGCCTCCCGCTCGTGCGTCGGGAGGGCGGTCGGCGCCTTCTCGCTCACCTGCCGTCTGATGAACGCGGTGAGCAGGCCGGTGAACAGGTCGGACGATGACATGGCGCCGGGACGGCGGTCGGCCCAGTGCTCGTTGTAGTAGATGGCGAGCAGTGTGAGCAGCAAGGGCTGGCGGGCCAGCTCGCCGTGCCACAGCAGCTCGCGGGCGGAGAGCCGACGGTAGCCGGGCCGGTCCTCGTTTGCCGCGTTGACGGCGGCCAACCAGGCCGTCACCTGGGCGTCGGTCAGGTCTTCCAGCCGCACCAGCGCGGTGCCCTGCGGCACGCTGGCGCGGTCCATCACCAGCATCCGGGACGTGATGATCGGGATGACGGAGTAGCCCAGGTCCCACTGGGTCTCCTGGAACTCGGCCACCCGGTCGATGTACTGGGAGTGGGCGGTGCCGGTGACCTGGACGAGTTCGTCGAACCCGTCGAAGATCACCACCACCGTGGTGTGCTCGGTGGCCCGGCGCAGGTCCGCCCAGCGGATGCGCTCGTCCATCACCTGCTCGATCGCTGCTTCGATCTGCTCGGTCGGCGACGAGTCCCCGGACATCCGGCGCAGCGGCACCACTATCGCGGTGAACCGGCTCGCCGGCAGCCGGGCCGCGATGACCCGGGTCAGCAACGTCTTGCCGGCGCCCGGCTGACCGAGGAGCAGCAGCGGACGGTGCAGGCTCGCCGGATCGGTCAGGTATTCGGAGAGGAAACCGACCAGGTCGCCCCGGCGCGGCTGGTCGTCCCACCAGGCATCACGCTCCGGGGACGTGTGCTTGCCGTACTCGGCGGCCCGGAAGTCCGGGCTGATGAACCCCTCCTCCACCGTGGGCAGACGCAGGTGGAAGTCGACGTCCTTGATCCGCAGCAGCGGCTGCCGGAACACCGCGGCCAGCGAGCCGGTGAGCCGGTCGAGGGACTCACGGAGCAGGTCGGGGCGGGCGGCCGGGGCCGGGCCGGACAGCTCGGCGAGATTGCGGTACAGCTGCGCGAGCGCGTCCAGCCGGGCCGAGACCTCGGTGGTCAGGTTCCGGTTGTCGATCAGGTTGTGCTCGATCGCCTGCCGGAGCATCCGGAACCCGAACTCGGGGAGGTCCGCGGCGAGCCGGTCGAAACGGTCCTCGTAGTGCCACATGGCCCGGCCCACCACCCGGGACCGCAGCGACGTGAGGTCGAGCCCACGCCGCACCGACGGCCAGGCGGCGAGGCCCTCGCAGAACGCGATGGTGGCGTCGTACAGCTTGACGTAGGCGGCCTCGACGTCGCGCCGGGTGTCGTCCATGCCGTGGACCGAGGACGGCAGCGGGAAGTATCCGCCGTCGATCTCCTTCGGCAGCGTGTGCTGGCGACGGTCGGCCGCCACCATGCCCACCTTTTCGGCGTCGGTCAGCTCCAGCCGGTCGAAACCCGGCCCGACCTCGTCGCGGAAACCGTCGAAGAACGCGGAGAGCGCCAGCACGGTATGGCTGGCCTCCAGCAGCTTGTAATACGATTTTCCGCCGGTCGTGCGGATGCGGCCGGCCTGGTTTCCGGTGGCGTCCCGGACGAGTTGCATGAGCGCGTTCTTCGGGCCGAGCAGAGCGAGCGCCGCGCCCTGGGTGAGCGCCCCGGTGCCGAGGATCCCCGCGCTGACGACCTTGTCGGTCTCGGTGATGCGCGTGCTGCCCGGGGCCAGCAGCTTCAACGCATCTCGATAGCTGAGGCTCGAACGGCGCGGCATGCCGCCCCTTCCGCTGCTGGCGATCGGGATTCTTCAAGGATAGAAACTTCAGTGACGGAAAGCTATCGATTCCGCACCGGGCGGCTGCTTTGCGACGACTTTTCCATTCATTCATCTCATTCATCTGCTAAATGCGGCCAAGGCGTCGGCCCCCTATGGTCGAGCGGTGGACGACACACGGGTACGGCAGGCGTACGGGGCGGTCGCGGAGCTCTACATCGAACTGTTCGGCAGCACCGCCGCGGTGCACCCGGACGACCTCGCCCTCATCGGGCGGCACCTGGCCGGCCGGACCGGCCCGGTGCTCGACCTCGGGTGCGGACCGGGGCACCTCACCGACCACCTCCGGTCGCTGGGCGTCGACGCCACCGGGATCGACATGGTTCCCGAGTTCGTCGCGCACGCGCGGGCCACCCATCCGGGCGGCGCGTACCGGCTCGGGTCGCTGCACGACCTCGCCGTCCCCGACCACTCCGTCGACGGCATCCTCGCCTGGTACTCGCTGATCCACCTCCCGCCACCGGATCTCGACGCCGTGCTGGCGGGGTTCCGGCGCGCGATCGTGCCGGGTGGACCGCTCGTGGTCGGCATCTTCGCCGGTGACGAGGTGAGCGCCTTCGACCACAAGGTCGCCACCGCGTACCGCTGGCCGGTGGACGAGTTCTCCGCGCGGCTGCGGCAGGCCGGGTTCACCGAGGTCGAACGCCTGACACGCCTGTACGACGAGACCCACCGCACGCACGCCGCCATCGCGGCCGTGGCGTCCGGCGCCTGAGCGCGCGCCGTCGTCGGCGCCGGGAAAATGGGCGCGAACGTCTGCCGTCCGCTGTGTCAGGATCGGCGTTCGGAGTTCGACGGCCGGAAGGACACCATGCCCGCGTACGCCATCGCCCACCTCCAGGACGCCGCCCCGCACCCGGACATCGCCGAGTACATCGAGCG
>JAEZCL010000040.1 GCA_023433585.1 Pseudomonadota bacterium | reverse complement strand
CGGTGAGCGCGCGCGCCGTGGCCGCGCCGGCGACGCCCGCCCCGACGACGACCACACGCGGATCACGAGGATCGGCCGGCGCGCCGGGAAACACCGCCTCAAGCCGCTCGCGCTTCCGCCCGTATCCGGGCCGCTTGTCGACTGTGAAGCCCCGCTCGGCCAGGCCCCGTCGCACCGCCCCCGCCACGGTGAAACTGGCCAGCCGCGCGCCGGGCGCCGAGCGGCCCGCCACGCCGTCCAGCACGGCGGCTGACCACATGTCCGGATTGAGCGCCGGCGAGAAGCCGTCGAGGAGCCACGCGTCGGCCCTGCCCGACCATTGCGCCAGCGCCCAGGCCGCATCCCCGACCGCCAGGTCCAGAACCGCGTTCCATCCCGGCAGGTCGATGCGGTGGAACCCCGGCGTCGGCGCGGGCCAGCGGGCCAGCAGGGCGCCCGCCGCGTCGGCGATCTCGGGCCAGGCGCCCAGGGCGCGCGCCGCGTCGTCGCGCGATACGGGAAAGCCTTCGACGGAGAAGATGTTCAGCCGCCCGGCCGCGCCGCTGTCGCGCCACAGGGTCAGCAGGGCGGCGATGTTCAGCCCCGTGCCGAATCCCAGTTCGGCCACCGTGAAGCGCCGCCGGCCCGCCCAGGCGTCCGGAAGACCGCACCCGGCGAGGAACACGGCCCGGCTCTCGGCCAGGCCGTCCTGCAGGGAATAATAGACGTCGCCGAAGCGGCGCGAGCGCGGCGCGCCGGGCTCGGACCAGTCCAGCCCCAGGGACGGCGGATCAACGGCGTCGGAGGTCATGCCCGGCTAGAGCATTTTTGAAGCCTTGCGATCAAGCGGAGCGGAAGGGCCGCCACGAAAAAGGGGCCGCCCGGCGGGCGACCCCTTTCACATCATTCAGCTCTTGCGAGCGAAGGATTACTCGGCGGCCGGAGCGGCGGCTTCTTCAACCGCTTCGCCGGCGGCTTCGACGGCTTCACCGGCGGCGGCGGCGGCGTCTTCAGCGGCTTCACCGGCGGTGGCGGCGGCGTCAGCAGCGGTGTCAGCAGCGGCTTCGGCTTCGGCGGCGGCTTCCGGCGCGGCTTCTTCGGCCGGCTGGCAGGCGGCGACGGACAGGGCGGCGACGCCGGCGGCGGCGACGAGCAGGTGACGGATGGTCATAATCGGATATCCTTCAGAAGGGTCATGCGGGGTCATGACCCCCGCACCGCCAGATAACGCGATCGTGAGGGGCGGCGTCAAGTGATCTTTTCACGGGTTCGTGATTGCGGCCAAGCTTTCCCGGCTCAGGCGGCGGCCCCCGCCTCGGAAAGGGCGTCTTCCAGCTCGGCGAACGACGGCTGGGCCGGGGTGGGGATGTCGCCGCGGCCGATCTCCACCGAGATCTGGGCGGCGTTGCCGTGCAGGTGGGCCACCAGCACCGACTGGATGATCTTGTAGAAAGCGTGGTCCTCGTCGACGATTCCCTTCAGCCGCACGGAGAAGGGCCCGACCAGACCGTAGGCCAGAAACACCCCCAGGAACGTGCCCACCAGGGCGCCGCCGATCATCCCGCCCAGCACTTCGGGCGGCTCGGTGATCGACCCCATGGTCTTGATGACCCCCAGCACCGCCGCGACGATGCCCAGCGCCGGCAGGGCGTCGGCCATGTTCTGCAGCGCGTGGGCGCCGGCCAGGGCCTCGTGGTGATGCTTCTCCAGCTGCTTCTCCATGGCGTCCTCGATCTGGTGAGGATCCTCCAGGTTCATGGTCATCATGCGCAGGGTGTCGCAGATGAAGTCGGTGGCGAAGTGATCCTTCAGAATCTTCGGGTATTTCTGGAAGATGGTGGATTCCGCCGGTTTTTCGATGTGGTTCTCCAGCGCGATCACGCCCTTTGACTTCATGGTCTTGGTCAGCAGGAACAGCAGGCTGAGCAGGTCGCGGTAGTCGCCCTTCTTCCACTTGTTGCCCGCAAAGACCTTGGCGACGCCCCCCGCCGTGGCCTTGATGGTCGCCATGGAGTTGCCGATCAGGAAGGCGGCGACCGCGGCGCCCAGGATCGCCATCAGCTCATAGGGCAGGGAATAGGTGATGACCGCCAGCCTGCCGCCGTGCAGCAGATAGCTGCCGAACACCATGGCGAACAGCAAGACGATGCCGATGACCTGAAACATGTGCGAGCCCGTTTTCACGCCCTTCTGGCGCGGATCAGGCGGCCACCATGCCCATTAATGCTTAAGGGCGGGTTTTCATTGTGAGGGCGCTTGATGCTTGCCCTATGCTCGCGTCGCGGACGCTCGCGGCTTGAGGGCGCGGGCGTATTGTCCTGAAACACCCGGCGCGAGGCGCTCTCGCCCCCGCGCTCAAGCAGCGAGGCTCCGCGAGCCGAGCGATAGCGCCCTAAATATGTATGGCGTGGCCCAGGGCGCGCAGACTGGCCTCATGGAAGGCTTCGCCCAGGGTCGGGTGAACGTGGATGGTTCCGGCCACGTCCTCCAGCACCGCGCCCATCTCCAGCATCTGGGCGAAACTGTTGGACAGCTCCGACACATGCTGGCCGACCGCCTGGACGCCCAGGATGCGGTGGTCGTCCTTCGCGGCGATCACCCGCACGAAGCCGCCGTCGTCGCCGGCTTCGATGGCCAGGGCCCGGCCGATGGCGGCGAAGGGGAAGACCGACTGGATCACGTCGTCCCGGCCCTTCACATCGTCAGGGCCGAGGCCCGCCGAGACGATCTCCGGCTCGGTGAAGCACACCGCCGCGATGGTGACGGGGTCGAACACGCGGTCACGCCCGGCGATAATTTCCGCGACCACCTCGCCCTGGGCCGAGCCCTTGTGCGCCAGCATGGGTTCGCCGGTCAGATCGCCCACGGCCCAGACATTCTTCATGGCGGTGGCGCAGCGATTGTCGATCTTCACGAACGGCCCGTTCATGGCCAGGCCCATGTTCTCCAGGCCCCAGCCGGACGTGCGTGGTTTCCGGCCCACGGTGACCAGCACCTTGTCGGCGGCGATGCGGATCGGCTTGCCATCCTTCGTGGTGACGCTCAGCTTGCCCTTCTCGAACCCGCCCGCGCGGGCGCCCAGGTGCAGTTCGACCCCGTGGCGCTCCAGCCACTTCATCACCGGGTCGGTCAGGGCCTTGTCGTAGAGCGGCAGGATGCGCTCGGCCATTTCGACGATGGCCACCTCGGCGCCGAGCTTGCGATAGGCGATGCCCAGCTCCAGCCCGATATAGCCGCCACCGACCACCACCAGTTTCTTCGGCACCTCGGGCAGCGACAGCGCCTCGGTGGACGAGATCACGTTCCCGCCGAACGGCAGGAACGGCAGCTCCACCGGCTCGGACCCGGTGGCCAGGATCACATGCTCGGCCGTGATCCGGATGTCGCCGTCATCGGTCGAAACGGTGCAGGTCTTGGCATCCTCGAAATGCGCCCAGCCCTTGATGACCTTCACCTTGGCCTTCTTCAGCAGGGCCGCGACCCCGGCGTTCAGCTTTTTGACGATCCCGTCCTTCCACGCCACCGTCGCCTTCAGGTCGATGGCCGGGCTGGCCGCCGTGATCCCCAGCGTCCCGCCGCCGGCCGCCTTGGCCACCGTCTCGAACTTGCCCGCCGCATGGATGATCGCCTTGGACGGAATACAGCCCACGTTCAGGCACGTCCCGCCAAGGCCATCGCCGCCGTCCACCAGCACGGTGTCGAGGCCAAGTTGGCCGCAGCGGATGCCGGCGACATAGCCGCCAGTCCCGGCGCCGATGATGAGGACCTTGGTTTTGAGGGTCTGGGTCATTGATAGGATTCTAGCCTAAGTCTGATCTCGGGCGGGCTGTCTGCTGTCTTCAAGATATAGTCGCCAAAAACGGCGTCTGGGATAACCAGGACAATTTCGCCCGCTTCAAGCACCATCCAGGGACCGCACCACAGGTCTGTCCGCCTTCTAGTGCGAACATCAGTAGCCCCGACGAATTCATAGATTCGGGCGCGTCTCCGTTCACACGCTCAAGCGTCTCAATGAGAGCAGTCGACTGGCGAACTACGAACTGGCTATTTCTGTACGGGATGCGGTTCGGGATGACGTCGGTGACGCGACCGATCCAGACCGGCGGACCATCATCGCTCGTCAAAATGTGCCACGGCGGAGGCGGAGGGCGGGCGCACGCTGATGCGTTGCTCGGCAACATCGTCAGGCCAAACCCCAAAAAGCAGGCGGCCAAGAGGATGTTTGTCGAACTTCGCATCCCCCTCACCCCATCCACAAGGTCGCCGGGTGCTCCAGCAGACCCTTGATGCGCTGGACGAAGACCGCCGCATCGTGGCCATCGACGATGCGGTGGTCGAAGGACGAGGACAGGTTCATCATCTTCCGCACTACCATCTGGCCATCAATCACCACCACGCGCTCGATGATCTTGTTGGGGCCGATGATGGCGACCTCGGGGTGGTTGATGATGGGGGTGTGGACCAGGCCGCCCAGGGTTCCCAGCGAGGTGATGGTGAGGGTCGAGCCGGTCAGCTCCTCGCGCTTGGCGCTGCCGTCCCTGGCCGCATTGGCGACGCGAGCGATCTCGGCCGCCGTGTCCCAGGGGTCGCGCGCCTCGGCGTGGCGGACTACGGGCACCATCAGGCCGTTCGGCGTCTGGGCGGCGATGCCCAGGTGCACCGCATTATGCGTCGTCAAGATGCCCGCCTCGTCGTCGTAATGGGCGTTGATCTGCGGCTGATCCCTCAGGGCGACCACGATGGCGCGGGCGATGAAGGGCAGGACGTTCAGCTTCGGCTGGTCCTTGGCCCGCGTGGCGTTCATGTGCGCGCGCAGGTCTTCCAGAGCCGTGACGTCGATCTCCTCGACGTAGGTGATGTGCGGGATGCGCCGCACGCTCTCGGCCATCCTTTCGGCGATCCGGCGGCGCAGGCCGATGATGCGGGCCTCGGTAGTCCCTTCCGCCGGGGCGTAGAGCGAGCCGCCGGTCGGCGCGGCGACGGATGCGCCCCGTCCCGAGAGGAAGGCGTCCAGGTCGCCGTGTTCGATCCGACCGCCCGGGCCCGAGCCGGGCACGAACTGAAGCTCGATCCCCAGATCGCGGGCGCGGGCGCGCACGGCGGGCGAGGCCAGCGGCCGCACGCCAGGTTTCTGCGGCTGGCGCATTTCAGAGCCCTTCCCCCTTGATGGGGGTAGGGTTGGGATGGGGGTGGAGGCGGCGGCCGTCTTGCTCGCTGAAGAAGAAACAGGCGCGGTCGTTTCGGCGGCGGCGTGCTTGCTGGCACGCGCGGCACCCCCACCCCCGGCCCTCCCCCCATCATGGGGGAAGGGGGACGATTGCGCGCCATCCCCCGCGAACGTCACCAACGGCCCGCCGACGGCCAGGGCCTGGCCGGGCTCGCCGTGCAGGGCGGCGACGGTTCCGGCGAAGGGGCTGGTGATCTCCACCGTGGCCTTGTCGGTCATGACCTCGGCCAGGATCTGGTCTTCCTCGACCGCGTCCCCGACCTTCACGTGCCAGGCCACCAGCTCGGCCTCGGCCGTGCCTTCGCCCACATCGGGCAGCTTGAAGACGCGGCCGGTCGGCGCGGGCGCGGACTTGCCCCCCTCCGGCGCCCCCGACTTCGTCGACGTCGCCGTGCTCCCCCCGGCGGGGGGAGAGACTGTCTCCTCCCCACCTCGTGGGG
>JAEZCL010000028.1 GCA_023433585.1 Pseudomonadota bacterium | reverse complement strand
TCGCCCCCAGCTTCCGCCCAGAACGCCGCCACAGCACCGCACGCAGCATCCGCCCGCCATCGAGGGGGAAGGCGGGCAACAGGTTCGACACCGCGAGCACCAGGTTGATCGCGGCGAGCCACACGAGCAGCGCGCTGAACACCTCGGAGCCGTCCCATCGCTCGACGAGCCAGAACCCGACGGCGCACACCGCTGCGCACACGAAGCTCATCGCCGGGCCGGCCGCGGCGATGCGGAACTCGGCCTTGGCGTCGTCGGCGTCGCCCTCGAGCTTGGCGACGCCGCCGAAGAGCCACAGGGTGATCTCGGCGACCTTCACATCGTTGCGGTTGGCGACGTAGCTGTGGCCCAGCTCGTGCACGGTCAGCGAGACGAGGAAGCCCACGACACCGATGACCGCGGCGAACCAGTAGGCGCTGCCGGGGGGGTCCGGGGCGACGTTCGGGAGCGACACCTGGGCGAGGCTGAGTGCGAGCAGCACGCACACCGCGAGCACGCCCCAGTTGAGGCCGATGGGCACGCCGAGCAGCCGGCCGATGCGGAGATGTGTGCGCATGCGGTGCCGAGGGTACCGCCGGTCATGGTTTGCCCGGCGTCGGTGCTCGACGGTCCAATGTGGCCCGTGACCAGCCCCGGCCCCGCCCTGCTCGACCGCCGAGCGGCCCTGCTGCGCCAGGGACCCTCCGCGAAGCTCGACGCCGCGACCGAGGAGCTGCGCCAGCTGCTGGCGCTCGGCGAGCCCACGGTGCGTCGGATCACGCGGGGGGAACCCGCCGAGCTCCTGCAGCGCCTCCACGACGGCGAGCAGGTCCATCCCTTCGACGGACCCGACGATCTCGCCGACCGCCTGGATGAGGACCGGCGCTGCTTCGTGCTCGAACACCCCGAACTGCCGGGTCGCCCGCTCAACGTCGTCTGGGTGGCCCTCTGGCGCGGCGTGGCGGGCGACGTGTCGGAGATCCTCGACCGGTCGGCTCCCACGGACGACCCGCAGGCGGCCGACACGGCGGTCTTCTACTCGATCTGGAACGTCGAGCCCGGGGCGCAGGGGCTGCCCGGCGGCCGCCGACTGCTCGAAGGTGCGGTCGCTGCGCTGCGCGACGAGCTGCCCGGACTGCAGACCTTCATCACGCTCTCCCCCATTCCCGGCTTCCGGGCCTGGTGGCAGGACCGCCATCCCGGCGAGGAGCCGACGGGCAGCGACCCGGAGGGCGAGGATGGCGGGGACGCCGATCCCGAGGTCGAGGAGCTCCTGGGCGAGTGCGCCCGGTACCTCACGACCCAGCGCGAGCCCGGACGGCCGATCGACCCCGTCGCGCGCTTCCACCTCCGCAACGGCGCACGCTTGTACGGACTCCACCGCCACGGTGACACCTCGGCCCGCGGCCAGGAGCGATCCTTCGGGATCATGGCCAACTACCGCTACGAGCCCGAGGACCGCGCCGCCAACCGGGCCTCGCTGCGATCGGGGCGGGTGGCCCTCTCCGCCGCCGTCGAGCAGCGGCTCGCGGGTGGCCCCGACGGCCCCAGCGGTAACATCCGAGCGCAGTTCGCCCGAAAAAAACCTTTCCCCCCGGAGGTCACCCCATGAGAGTTCGCTCGTCCTTGCTCATCCCGTTGGTGCTCGGCGCACTGGTGCTCGGCGCCTGCGGCGACGACGGCGAGAGCAGCGACACCACCGAGGCCGGCTCCGGCAACGGGCAGGCGATCGAGCTGCCCGAGAGCGTCAGCCTGGTCCAGGACGGCCAGCTGACCGTCTGCTCCGACATGCCCTACAAGCCGTTCGAGTTCGAAGAGGACGGCAAGGTCCAAGGCTTCGACTACGAGATCGTCAAGACCATGGGCGAGCAGCTCGGTCTGGACGTCGAGTTCCGCACGACGCCCTTCGACAGCATCATCCCGGCGCTGGCCGCGGGCGAGTGCGACATGATCGCCTCGGCGATGACCATCACCGACGAGCGGGCCGAGAAGGTCGACTTCACCGCGCCCTACTTCGACGCCGACCAGTCGCTGCTGGTGCTCAAGGAGAACGAGGACAAGTACGCGACGCTCGAGGACCTCGCCGGCGAGGACTTCGGCGTGCAGGTCGAGACGACCGGTGCGACCTACGCCGAGGAGAACCAGCCCGAGGGCTCCACGATCAAGGAGTTCTCGACCGGTGACGAGATGTTCCCGGCGCTGATCTCCGGCGACATCAAGGCCGCCCTGCAGGACCTGCCCGTGAACGCCTACCGGGCGTCGACCGCACCCGACCAGTTCGTGGTCACCGAGACCTACCCGACCGGTGAGCAGTACGGCTTCGCCGTCGCGAAGGACAGCGAGCTGCTCGGCCCGCTCGACGCAGCCCTCGCGAAGATCCGTGAGGACGGCACCTACGACACCGTGTACACCGAGTGGTTCGGCGACCTGAAGGGCTGACCTCGAACGACGCAGCGGCCGGGGCGGCAACGCCCCGGCCTTCTGCGCGTCCGGCGCCGAGACGGCGGATGACTCCACGTCGGGCCGCCGAGCTGCGGCGCTGGGCGGTGTACGCCCTCACGGCGGTGGTCGTGGTGCTCATCGCGCTCAACGCCGATTGGGCCAAGCTCCAGGAGACCTTCTTCGACCCGGAGATCTTCAAGAGCCTGTTCCCCGAGATCATCACGGTCGCGGCGAAGAACACCGTCATCCTGGCGGCCCTCGCCTTCATCGGCGGCATGCTGCTGGGGCTGATCCTCGCGCTGATGCGTCTCTCGGCGATCCGCCCGTACCGGTGGGCAGCGCTCACCTACATCGAGTTCTTCCGCGGCATCCCCGCGCTGCTGACGCTGATCCTGGTCGGCTTCGTCCTGCCGATCGCGCTCGGTATCCGGGTGAAGGAGCTGCTGCCGTTCCTGGGCAACTACGGCACCCCTGCGGTCGGCCTCTCGGTCGTCGCCGGCGCCTACCTGGCCGAGACGATCCGTGGCGGCATCGAGGCGGTGCCGAAGGGCCAGATGGAAGCCGCCCGATCGCTCGGCATGGGCCACGCACAGGCCATGCGCAGCATCATCATCCCCCAGGCGTTCCGGGTGATGATCCCGCCGCTGACCAACGAGTTCGTGCTGCTGATCAAGGACACCTCGCTCGTCTTCGTGCTCGGCGTCGCCGCCGCGGATCGCGACCTGGCCTTCTTCATGAAGGCATCGGTGCAGGACACCTTCAACGGCACCCCCTTCATCGCCGTCGCCCTGATGTACATGATCATCACGCTGCCGCTGACGGCGCTGTCCCGGCACCTCGAGCGCCGCGGCGCCACCTCGAGCCGGCGACGCGGACCGGGCACGGTCGGTGTGGTCAGCCCCGGAGCCATCTCCCCCGGCGGAGCCCCGGTCGCCGCCGGGCCCGGCACCACGAACGACCAGGTGTGGGACGGATGACCGTGACCGAGGCGAACCCGACGACAGCGCTGCCCGCGATCGAGCTGCGCAACCTGGCCAAGTCCTTCGGCGAGCTCGAGGTGCTGCGCGACATCGACCTGCGGATCGCGACCGGAGAGGTCGTGTGCATCATCGGCCCCTCCGGTTCCGGCAAGTCGACGGTGCTGCGCTGCGTGAACCGCCTCGAGGACCCCAGCGGGGGCGCCGTGCTCATCGACGGCATCGACATCACCGACCCGGACTGCGACATCGATTCGATCCGCACCCGCATCGGCATGGTGTTCCAGCAGTTCAACCTGTTCCCGCACCTGGACGTCGCCGGCAACC
>JAEZCL010000203.1 GCA_023433585.1 Pseudomonadota bacterium | reverse complement strand
GCTCGCGACGGTGCTCAAGGCCGACCGCATCGTGGTGATGGACGAAGGCCGGGTGGTCGAGGAGGGGACCCACGCCGAACTCGTGGCGCGCAAGGGTCTCTACGCCCGGCTCGCGGCCCTCCAGTTCGGCCAGGCGGCTTAAGGCCAGGCCGCCTGAGGCCGGGCCTGGACGGCCAGGGCGGGGAAGTCGCTGAACACCCCGTCCACCCCCGCCGCGTAGAGCGCCTGCAGCAGGCTCGGCGCATCGCCGTGCGCGGCGGGGCCGCCCGGCCGCTGCAGGGCCATGGGCAGGAAGTGGTTCTCCGCCCGCACGGTCCAGGGGTGCACCTGCAGGCCCGCGGCCTGGGCCCAGCCCACCAGCCCCGTGGGCGCTTCCAGCCGCCCGTCGACGACCGGCGTCACCAGCGGCCATTCCGGGCCCAGCCCCTCGGCGAAGGCGGCGATGGCCCGCACCCCGGCCTCGTGGGTCACGTCCACCGGCGCCGGGCCCTGGCCCACCAGCATCACCCGCCGCGCCTTCGACAGGCCGCCAAAGGTCTTCAGCGGCTCCACCTCGAAGCACTGGACGAAGACCTTGGCCGTGGAGCTGTCGAGGTCCGCCGCCTTCAGGGCGTCCGCCAGCCGCGCCTCCAGGGGCAGTCCGATGCCGGCGAAATAGGTCGGGTGCTTCATCTCCGGATAGACGCCGACGCCCTTCGCCTTGGCCAGCTTCACCACCTCCTCGAAGGTGGGGATGGTGTCCTGGCCGTCGAAGCTGGTGTTGCCGGGCCGTAGCTGCGGCAACCGTTCCCGGGCCCGCAGGGTCTTCAGCTCGGCCAGGGTGAAGTCCTCGGTGAACCAGCCCGTGACTTCCACGCCGTCGATGGCCTTCGTCGTGCGCCGGTGCGCGTACTCGGGCCGGTCCGCCACGTCGGTCGTGCCGCCGATCTCGTTCTCGTGGCGGACGATCAACCGGCCGTCGCCGGTCATGACCAGGTCCGGCTCGATGACGTCGGCGCCCTGTTCGATGGCCAGTTCGTAAGCGGCGCGCGTGTGCTCGGGCCGCTCGCCCGAGGCGCCGCGATGGGCGATCACCAGAGGATGGGGGAAAACGGACAGCGGCATGGGGCGAAGATGAGGCCGAAATCGCGCCCGCGCCACCTCTCCATCGCAAGGCGATGGGGAGGAGAATCTGAGTCAGGCGGCCTGGAGGATCTTGCGAAGCTGCGGATGCACTTCCGGGTTGGCGGCCACGATCTGGGCGCCGGTGCGCGGGTCGCCGTCGGGGTCGACGGCGGTGACGGCGCCGCCCGCCTCGGTGACCAGCAGCACGCCTGCGGCCACGTCCCAGGGGTTCAGGCCCCGCTCCCAGAAGCCGTCGTAGCGGCCCGCCGCGACCCAGGCCAGGTCGAGCGTGGCGGCGCCCAGGCGGCGGATGCCGGCCGTGCGTTGACCCACCGCGTGGATGTCCTTGATGGCCTGGCCGTGGCCGGTCTTGCCGATGAAGGGCAGGCCGGTGGAGAACAGGCTCTGGCTCATGTCCTTGCGGCCCGAAACCCGGATGCGCTTGTCGTTCAGATAGGCGCCCTTGCCCTTTTCGGCCCAGAACAGCTCGTTGAGGACGGGATTGTAGGTCACCGCCGCCACGATCTCCGCCGACCCGTCCGGCGCCTTGCGCTCCAGCGCCACGCTGATGGCGAAGTGCGGGATGGCGTGCATGAAATTGGTGGTGCCGTCGATGGGGTCCACCAGCCAGGTGTGGGTCTTGTCGGTGCCCTCGATCAGGCCGCCTTCCTCGCCCAGGAAGCCGTAGCCGGGCCGAGCCTTCAGCAGCAGCTCACGCAGGGTCTGTTCGGCCTTCAGGTCGGCGGCGGTGACGAAATCGCCGGGTCCCTTCCTGGACACCTGAAGCTCCGCCACCTCGCCGAAGTCGCGCAGCATGGGCCGCGCGGTCTTGCGGGCCGCGTCGATGATGACCTGAACGAGGGAGGAGGCGAGGGCCATGTCGGTCCTTAGTGGCGAGAAGTGCTAGTGAGGAGTGCTAGTGAGTAGGGGCTCCGAACCATTCACTAGCACGACTCACCAGCACCCATTCCCGTTCAGTCCGCCCGGCGGACGTATTCGCCGGTGGTGGTGTCCACCACGATCTTCTCGCCGGCGGACATGTAGGGCGGGATCATCACGCGGATGCCGTTCGAGGCCATGGCGGGCTTGTAGGAGGACGAGGCGGTCTGGCCCTTCACGGTGGGCTCGGTCTCGGCCACTTCCAGCACCACCTGCTCGGGCAGCGACAGGCCGATGGGGCGCTCCTCATGGCTTTCGATGACGACCTTCATGCCTTCCTGGAGGTAGGGGATGCGGTCCTCGCCGACCCAGTCCTTCTGAAGCTCGATCTGCTCGTAGTTCTCGTCGTCCATGAAGACCAGGCTGTCCCCATTGTCGAACAGGTAGGAGTAGTCGCGTTGCTCCAGTGTCACGCGCTCCACCTTGTCCTCGGAACGGAAGCGTTCGTTCAGCTTGTTGCCCGTCTCCAGGTTCTTGGCCTCGACGTTGGCGAAGGCGCCGCCCTTGCCCGGCTTGACGTGGCTGGCCTTGGTCACGACCCACAGACCGCCGTTGTGCTGCAGGACCATGCCGGGCTTGATGGTGTTGCCGTTGATCTTCATTGAATGTCGCTGGGTTGGAGCGCGCGCAGGCGCGAATTTTCGGACGCGACCCCTACAGGGGCGGCGGTCAAAGGGCAAGCGGACTGACGAGCGGGCGGCGATCGCTCCGCGCCTCCCTCCCCGTCCCGGGGAGGGCGGTCGGCGCGATAGCGACGGCCGGGTGGGAAGGGCTCGGCGACGAGGGCGCGCTGTTTCGCTTAAGGCGCCCCCACCCGCTTCGCCTGCGGCTCAGCCCCCTCCCCGGGACGGGGAGGGAGAAGGCGGTCACACGCTCTCGGGTTCGATCTCGTAGACCGTTGAGCAGTATTCGCAGGTGACGTGGATCTTGCCGTCGGGCTCGATCATTTCCGCGCGCTGGTCCTCGGGGAACGAGCGCAGCATGCCGGTGACACGCTCGGGCGAGCAGCGGCAGACGGCGGCCAGCGACAGGGGCGATTCCAGGCGCACGCCGTCCTCGTGGAACAGGCGGAACAGCAGGGTCTCGGCGCTGATGGTCGGGTCCACCAGTTCGTCGTCGCCCAGGGTGGCGAACAGGGCGCGGGTGCGGTCCCAGGCGTCTTCGGTGGAGCCGCGCGCGGCGTCTCCGGCGATGTGCTGGATCATGGCGCCGCCCGCGCGCCATTGCCGACCGGCGTCCGTGGTGAGATGGCCGACAGCCAGGTTGACCCTGGTGGGCACCTGCTCCGATTGCGCGAAATAGGTCTCCGCGCACAGGGCCAGGGTCTCGCCCTCGATGGGCGTGACGCCCTGATGGCGGGCCATGTGCTCGCCCTGGTCCAGGGTCATGATGAACACGCCCTCGCCCAGCAGCGACCTGGCGCCGGGGCGGGCGAAGCTTTTGGACGCCTCGGCCACCTCGTCGGCGTCGAAGCGGCAGTAGCCGCGCAGGGTTCCGGCGGTGTCGTAGTCGGCCACGACGTAGCGCACCGGCCCGTTCCCCTGGGCCTGGACGATCAGGCGGCCCTGGAATTTCAGGCTGGAGCCCACCAGGGCGGCCAGGGCGCAGGCCTCGCCCAGCAGGGCGGCCACCGGCTCGGGGTAATCGTGGGCCGACAGGATCGTGTCGATGGCCGGGCCCATGCGGACCAGACGGCCGCGCACGGGCCAGCCTTCGATCTGGAAGGCGGCGGCCAGGTCGTCGGGGTGGGCGGGAAGGGGCGCGGCGGCGCTCACGGCGTCATGTCCTGTGTTTTGCGAATGGCGTCAGATAGTGTGTTCATCCCTCCATGGTAAGGGGGCGGAACCCGCCGCGTCGGCGGGCCGTTCCGATCAAGACGAGCGACCAAGGCGATCCATGTCCCGCAGACCCCGACTGAAGCCCCTTTCCAGACAGGCGATCGTCATCACCGGCGCCACCTCCGGCATCGGTCTGGCCACCGCACGGCGTGCGGCGAAGGCGGGGGCGAGCGTGTTCCTGATCGCGCGAGGCGAAAGCGACCTGAAAGCCCTGTGCGAGGAGATCCAGGCCGAGGGCGAACGCTGCGCCTATGCGGTGGCGGACGTGGCCGATCACGACGCCCTGGTCGAGGCGGCCGAGACCTGCCACCGCCTGTTCGGCGGCTTCGACACCTGGATCAACAATGCGGGAACCTCGATTTTCGGCCCTATCCGCGAGACCACGCTGGAGGACCACCGGCGGCTGTTCGACACCAACTACTGGGGCGTGGTGAACGGCTCTATCATCGCGGTGGAGCATCTGCGCGCGCGGCCGGGCGGCGGAACGATCATCAATGTGGGCGCGGCCTTGTCGGACGCGCCGTTCCCGGTGCAGGGCCTCTACGCCGCCTCGAAACACGCGGTGAAGGGGTTCACCAACTCGCTGCGGATCGAGATGATGCGCGAGGGCGCGCCGGTGAACGTGTCGCTGGTCAAGCCTGCGGCGGTGGACACGCCCTATCCCCGGCATGCCCGAAACCTGACGGGCGAGGCGGTGCGCGCGCCCCAGCCGGTCTATGCCGCCCATGTGGTCGCCGACGCCATCCTGCACTGCGCCGCCCGGCCGACGCGGGAAATCACCGTGGGCGGGAGCGCATCGGTGCTGGCCGCGTTCTATTCGGCGTTCCCCGGTTTGGCGGAACCGCTGCTGGCGCGCTTCGGCCCCTCGCTGATGCGTGACCGGCGCGCCGATTATCAGACCTACGACGACGGGCTCTATGACCCGACCGAGGACGGTCTTTATGAAGAGGTTCACTATCCCATGGTTCGACAGTCCAGCCTTCTGGCCCAGGCCCGCATGCATCCCGGACTCACCGGCGGAGGCCTGGCCCTGATCGTTCTGGCGGGCGTTGCGGCCGTGCTGCTGAACCAGCGCAGCGGCCCGACCCGCTATGAGCGCATCCGCGCCCGGGTGGATCCGCGCAACTGGCGTCGTCGGCCTGGGCCCGCAGAACGCCTGGGCCGCTGGAGCGAACGCATGCGCGACGACGCCGGCGACTGGGCCGAGGACGCCGCGCGCGGCGCCCGCCGCTGGCTGCACGACGCCGCCGAAGCCTTCCCGGCTGACGAGATCGAGGCCCGAACCCGCCGGGCCGGACGCCTGGCG
>JAEZCL010000151.1 GCA_023433585.1 Pseudomonadota bacterium | reverse complement strand
GCGGGCTGAATCGCCCGCGCGGTCCCCCTCCCCGCGAGCGGGGAGGAGAATTCAGCCCTTGTGCGTTCCACTGTAACAGCGTAGTGGAACGCACATGGCCTATCAGAATCCCCCCTCCAGCCAGGACGCCCGCGCCGCGCTTTACGACGCGATCCTGAGCCTGCGCACCCGCGAAGAGGCGGAGGCCTTCCTGTCGGACCTGTGCACGCCGTCCGAGATTCGCGCCTTCGCGGAACGGTGGGAGGTGGCGCGCCTGCTGGACGCAGGCGGCAAGTCCTACCGCGAGATCGCCGAAGAGGCCCACGCCAGCCCCACCACCGTGGTGCGCGTGGCGCGCTTCCTGAAGGAAATGCCCCATCAGGGCTATCGGCTGGTGCTGGACCGCATCAAGCGCCGTCGACACTGAAGGCCCCCGACCATGAGCACCACATCCGGGCGACTGCGCATCGCGGTCCAGAAATCCGGCCGTCTGGCCGACCGCAGCCTCGAGCTCATCAAGGCGGCGGGCCTGAACGTCATGAAGGGCGCCAATGACCTGCTCTACCGGGTGGAGAACCACCCGATCGACCTGTTGCGCGTGCGCGACGACGACATCCCCACCTTTGTGGCCGACGGGGTGTGCGACCTGGGCGTCGTCGGCCTGAACGTGCTGGAGGAACAGAAGAACGGCGGGCCGGACGCGGAAATCATCATGCCCCTGGGCTTCGGCCGCTGCGAACTGAAGCTGGCCGCCCCGCCGGGCCTCGACTACGCCGGACCGGGTTCGCTGGAAGGCCTGCGGATCGCCACCTCCTATCCGAAGATATTGAAGCGCTTCCTGGCCGATCGCGGCGTGACCGCCGACATCGTCACCATGCGCGGCGCGGTGGAGGTGGCGCCGCGTCTGAAGCTGGCCCACGCCGTCTGCGACCTGGTCTCGACCGGCGCCACGCTGGAGGCCAACGGCCTGGCCGCCCGGGACAGCGTGCTGAAATCCGAGGCCGTGCTGATCCGTTCGCCGGTTCCGCCCGAGCCGGCGCTGACCGGCCTGCTGGACAGCCTGATCCAGCGCGTCTCCGGCGTGGTGGCGTCGCAGGGCGCCAAATACGTCATGCTGAACGCGCCGCGCTCGGCCCTGGACGAGATCAGCGCCATCCTGCCCGGCGCGGGATCGCCCACGGTCACGCCCCTGGCCGGACGCGAGGACGCCGTGGCCGTCCATGCGGTGTGCCAGGAATCCGTCTTCTGGGAGACGCTGGAGAAACTGAAGGGCGCCGGCGCCTCGGCCATCCTGGTCCTGCCCATCGAGAAGATGATGTGATGCGCCGGATCGACTGGTCATCCCTGGATGCCGAGGGACGCGCGAACGCCCTGGCCCGCCCCGCGCGGCGCCGGGACCCGGCGGTGGCCGAAACCGTGCGGCGCATCTTCGACGACGTCGAGGCGCGTGGCGAGGCGGCGCTCCAGGCATGGTCGCTGAAGCTGGACGGCCACGCGCCGCGCCGTCTGGAGATCACCCCGGCCGTGGCCGCCGCCGCCCGCGCCGTCACGGCCCTCGAGGACGAGGCCGCCCTGCGCGTCGCCCACGACAACATCCGCGCCTTTCACGAGGCGACCCGGCCGCACGACAGCGACTGGATCGAGACCGTGCCCGGCGTCCGCTCGCGCCGGGTCTGGCGGCCCATCCAGGCGGCGGGGCTCTATGTCCCGGCCGGGACCGCGCCGCTGTTTTCGACCCTGCTGATGCTGGCCGTCCCGGCCGCCACGGCGGGCGTGCCGGTGCGCGCCGCCGTCACACCGCCCGGCCCGACGGGCGAGCCGCACCCCATGATGATCCTGGCCGCCGATCTGGCGGGACTGGACACGCTGTGGATCGTCGGCGGCGCCCAGGCCATCGCCGCCCTGACCTTCGGCGTGGGCGGCCTGCCCCGCGCCGCCAAGCTGTTCGGCCCCGGAAACGCCTATGTGGCCGAGGCCAAGAAATACGCCGCCGCCCTGCCCGGCGGCCCGGCCGTGGACATGCCCGCCGGGCCCAGCGAACTGATGGTGATCGCCGATGCGGACGCCGACGCCCGCCTGGTCGCCGCCGATCTGCTCAGCCAGGCCGAACACGACGCGGACGCCCAGGTGCTGCTGGTCAGCGACGATGACGGCCTGATCGCGCGCGTCCAGGCCGAGGTCGAGGCGCAACTGGCGGGCCTGCCCCGCGCCGCCGTCGCCCGCGTCTCCCTGAACGAAGCGCGCCTGATCCGGGTGCGCGCCATGGACGAGGCCATCGAGGCCGCCGACGCCTACGCTCCCGAGCACCTGTCGATCCAGACGGCGGACGCCGAAGACCTGGCCGATCGCGTTCAGGCCGCCGGCGCCGTGTTCGTAGGCGCATGGGCGGCCGAGACCCTGGGCGACTACGCCGCCGGCCCCAGCCACGTCCTGCCCACCGACGGCGCCGCGCGCGCCTTCTCGGGGGTGTCCACGGCCGCCTTCATGACCGCCATGTCGATGCAGCAGGTCACCGCCGACGGCGCCCGCGCGCTGGCCCCCGTCGCCGCGCGCCTGGCCCGGCTGGAGGGGCTGGAGGCCCACGCCCGGGCCGCCGACCTGAGGGCCGCGTCATGATCTTCACCATTCGTCATCCTCGGGCCTGTCCCGAGGACCCATCCATCCGCCACACGAACACGGACAGGTTCACACGCCGCGCCGATCCACACCCTTCGGGGCCTGCGTTCACCGTAGGCCCTCGGGACAAGCCCGAGGGTGACGGATGGAGGACGGCCGCCGACCTGAGGGCCGCGTCATGACCCTGCCGGCTCCCTTCGCGCCGCTGGTGTCCGGCGGCGAGGGCCTGGACCGCTATCCGGGCGATCCCGGCGCCCTGGCCGAGCGGCTGGCCCAGGTCTATGGCGTCGCGCCCGCCTCGGTCCTGCCGGTGCGCGGCGTCACCCACGGGCTGGAGCTGGTCTGGCGCCTGGCCGCGCGCGAGGGCCGTTCGGTCCAGGCCCCGGACGCCGAGCCCTATGCCCGGCTGGCCGACATCTACGACCCAGCAGACGGCCGGGACGGAGACGCCGCCGTCGCGGTCGCGCGCGCCCTGGGTTCGGCCGAGGCGGTGGCCGAGATGGCCGCCCGCACCGCGCCCGCCCTACTGGTCATCGATGAAGGCCTGATCGAGTTCGCCCCCTTCGACTCCGCCGTCGCCCTGACCGCCGACCATCCCAATCTGGTGGTGCTGCGCAGCCTGTCCCTGGCCTATGGGCTGCCCGGCGCCCGCGTAGGAGCGGCGGTGGCGGCGCCCGAAACCCTGTCACGGCTGGCGGCCATGCTGGAGCCCTACGCCCTGCCCGAGCCGCTGGTCCGGCTGGCGTTCCAGGCGCTCGACCCCTCGCGCATGCTCGAGACCGCCCAACGCATCAAGGCGGTCAAGGCCGAGCGGTCCCGCGTGACGCGCGAACTGGAGCGGGTCACGGTGATCGAGCCCGGCTTCGGCCCGGTCGTCATCGCCCGGCCGGACGACGTCCAGGCCGTCCGCGCCGCACTGGAGCGGTTCGGCGTCGCCTCGGCCGCGGCGGGCGAACGTCTGCGCCTGCCCGTCTCGATCCGGCCCGAGATCAACGACCGCCTGCTGGCCGCCTTCGGCCTGACCCCGCCGCGTTCACGCCCCGCCCGGCGAGGCGAGGCGGTGCGCGACACGAAGGAGACCCGCATCGTCTGCGCCGTCGATCTCGACACGCCCGGCCCGATCGGGATCCGGACGGGGGTGGGCTTCTTCGACCACATGATCGAGCAGGTGGCTGCCCACGGCGGTTTCTCCATCCGCCTGTCCTGCGACGGCGACCTGCACATCGACCCGCATCACACGGTGGAGGACTGCGCCATCGCGCTGGGCCAGGCGCTGAAACAGGCCCTGGGCGAGCGGCGCGGGATCGGCCGCTACGGCTTCGTCCTGCCCATGGACGAAGCCGAGGCCAAGGTGTCCATCGACCTGTCCGGCCGTCCTTACAGCGTGTTCGAGGGGACATTCTCGACCCCCTTCATCGGCGAATACCGCACGGATCTGACCGCCCATGTGTTCCGCTCCCTGGCCGAGCACCTGGGCGCCGCGATCCACGTCTCGGTGACCGGCGAGGACGACCATCACAAGACCGAGGCCTGCTTCAAGGCCCTGGGCCGCGCCCTGAAACAGGCCATCCGCGTGGACGGCGATGCGGTGCCGTCCACCAAGGGGGTGCTGTGATGATCCGATATCCTTCTCCCCTTGGGGGAGAAGGTGGGCGCCGCAGGCGCTCGGATGAGGGGGCTCTGTCCGCTTCCCCGATATCCGAACATCTCGCAATGTCCGCCATTCCCCTCATCCGTCTCGCTGCGCGAGCCACCTTCTCCCCCAGGGGGAGAAGGACGTGACCGTCGCCGTCATCGCCACCGGCGCGGGCAACACGGCCTCGGTGCTGTTCGCCCTTGAGCGGCTGGGCGCGGAGGCCCGGGTCACCGCCGACCCGGTCGAGGCGGCCGAGGCCGAGCGGATCATCCTGCCGGGCGTGGGCGCCGCCGCCTACGCCATGAAGCGGCTGGACGACCTGGGCCTGGCGCCGGTCATCCGAACCTTCACCCGGCCCCTCCTCGGCATATGCCTGGGCCAGCAGCTTCTGTTCGAGACCAGCGAGGAGGGCGACGGCGCCGACCTGTTGGGCTTCATCCCGGGCGGGGTGACGCGCCTCGATCCCGGCCTCGCCCTGCCCGTGCCGCACATGGGCTGGAGCCGCCTCTCGCTCGACCGCGACGATCCGCTTCTGGAGGGCGTGAAGGACGGCGAGCATGTCTATTTCGTGCATGGCTTCGTCTGCCCCGACGGCCCGGCGACCCTGGCCCGCGCCGACTATGGCGGCCCGGTCCCGGCGGTGGTGTGCGCCGACAACCGCTGGGGTTGCCAGTTCCACCCGGAGCGCTCCGCCGCGACCGGCGCCCGCATCCTGAGGAACTTTCTGGAGCTTCCCGCGTGATCCTGTATCCCGCCATCGACCTGAAGGACGGCGCCTGCGTGCGGCTGATGCACGGGCGGTTCGACACCGTCACCCGCTATGACGACGATCCGGCCGCGCGCCTGGCGGCCTTCGCGGCGTCGGGCGCGGCCTGGGTTCACATGGTCGACCTGGACGGCGCCGAGGCGGGCGGCGCACGGCAGCACGGGCTGATCGGCGAACTGGCCAAAGCGGCGGATGTGCGCATCCAGAGCGGCGGCGGCGTGCGCACGCTCGACGACGTGGAACTGCTGCTGAACGCGGGCGTCGGCCGCGTGGTGGTCGGCAGCCTGTCGGTCACTTCTCCCGCCACGGTCGCCCAATGGCTGGACCGCTTCGGACCGGAGCGGCTCACCCTGGCGCTGGACGTGAAGATCGAGGACGGCGTACCGGTCCCCGCGCTCAAGGGTTGGACCCAAAGGGCCGACGTGGACCTGTGGACAGCGCTGGACGCCTATCCGCCGGGAGCCATGACGCACATCCTGGTCACCGACGTGGGCCGCGACGGCGCCCTGACCGGGCCGAACCTGGAGCTTCTGGCCGAGGTGAAACTGCGGCGGCCGGACCTGAAATTACAGGCATCCGGCGGCGTCGCCTCGCTGGAGGATCTGCGCGCGCTCAGGGCCATCGGCTGCGACGGCGTCATCATCGGCCGCGCGCTCTATGAGGCGCGTTTCACCCTGGCCGAAGCGCTCCAGATCGGGGCTCTGGAGACGGCGCCATGACCGCGCGGCGCATCATCCCCTGCCTGGACGTGAAGGACGGCCGCGTGGTCAAGGGCGTGCGCTTCGAGGGGCACCGCGACATGGGCGACGCCGCCGAACTGGCCGCCCGCTATCGTGACGAAGGGGCGGACGAGCTGGTGTTCTACGACATCACCGCCTCGCCCCAGGGGCGCACCCTGGACTACGGCTGGGTGCGCGAGATCGCGCGGCTTCTGGACATTCCCTTCTGCGTGGCCGGGGGAATCCGCAGCGTGGAGCAGGCCGCCGCCTGCCTGGACAACGGAGCCGACAAGGTGTCGGTCAACTCGCCCGCGCTGGAGCGGCCCCAGCTGATCGCCGAGATGGCCGACCGCCTGGGCGGCCAGTGCGTGGTGGTCGGCGTCGACAGCCAATTGCAGGACGGCGACTGGCGGGTGCACAAATACACCGGCGACCCAGACGCGCGGCGCGGCGCGGGCCGCCTGACCATGGAGTGGATCGTGGAGGCGCAAGACCTGGGCGCGGGCGAGATCGTGCTGAATTGCATCGACCGGGACGGCGTGCGGGGCGGCTATGACGTGGCGCAGTTGAAAGCGGCGCGCGCGCGCCTGACCATCCCGCTGGTGGCCTCGGGCGGCGCGGGCTCAGCGGCGCATTTCCGCGATGTGTTCGAGGGCGCGGACGTCTCCGGCGCCCTGGCCGCCGGCGTGTTCCACTCCGGCGCCGTCCGCATCCCCGACCTGAAGCGGGCGCTGGATCAGGACGGCGTGGAGGTGCGGATATGAACGGCAGGATATCCCTTCTCCCTTCGGGGGAGAAGGTGGGCGCCGGAGGCGCTCGGATGAGGGGGCTGGTTCAGTTCGCCCGTCGCCAGACGATGAGCCGGGGGCCGACACCCCCCTCATCCGTCTCGCTGCGCGAGCCACCTTCTCCCCCGAGGGGAGAAGGAACATGAATCCCGACGACCTCGACTTCGACAAGGGCGGCGGCCTGATCGCCGCGGTGGTGCAGGACGCGGCCACCCTTCAGGTGCTGATGCTCGCCTTCATGGACCGGGCGGCGCTGGACGAGACGCTGGACAGCGGCGAGGCGACCTTCTTCTCGCGTTCGCGCGGGGGGCGATGGCGCAAGGGCGAGACCTCGGGTGATCGGCTCAAGGTCGTCTCGGTCACGCCGGACTGCGACGGCGATGCGGTGCTGGTCCGGGTCGAACCGGTCGGAAACGCCTGCCACCTGGACCGGACCAGCTGTTTCGGCGACGCCGATGCGCCGGGCCTGGGTCGCCTGGCGCGCCTGGAGCGGACCATCGCGGTGCGCGCCGAGGCCGACCCGTTCGAGAGCTGGACCGCCCGCCTGATCGCCGCCGGCCCGAAACGCATCGCCCAGAAGGTGGGCGAGGAAGGGGTCGAAACGGCGCTGGCCGGCGCCGCCGGGAACGACGCCGAACTGGCGGACGAGGCCGCCGACCTGATCTATCACCTGCTGGTGCTGCTCAGGTCGCGCGGCCTTGTGCTTCAGGACGTGCTGGACGTGCTGGAAAGCCGGGCCTAACGCCCGCCCTCGGCCGCGCCGTGCGGAACCGGCGTCCAGTTGCGCACGAATTCCTCCAGCAGCCGCACCGAATAGCCGTGTGAGCCGGCCGAGCCGTCCCAGGCCACTGCGGCGATGTCCAGGTGGGCCCAGGGCGTCTCCGGATCCACGAACGCGCCGACGAAATGGGCGCCCGTGCCCGCGCCGGGTCCGCTGCTTCCGCTGTTGCGCAGGTCCGCCACCGGTGAAGAAACCCGCTCCGCGTAGCCCGGATGCAGCGGCAGCCGCCACAGCGGCTCGCCTGACGCGCGGCCCGCCTCGATCAGCTGGTCGGCCAGGGCGTCGTGGCGGCTGAACAGACCCGCGTAGTCGCGGCCCAGCGCCCCGCCCACGGCGCCGGTCAGGGTGGCCACGTCCACGATGGCGGCCGGGTCCAGCCGCGCCTCGGCGTAGGACAGGGCGTCGGCCAGCACCATGCGCCCTTCCGCGTCGGTCGAGCCGATCTCGATGCTGAGGCCGTTCATAGCCGTGACCACGTCGCTGGGCCGCGCCGCACCGCCGCCGGGCATGTTCTCGGCCAGGGCGGCGATGGCCACCACATGAACCGGCGCGCCCTGTTGCGCCAGGGCCAGGGCCGCGCCCACCACGCTGGCGGCGCCGGACATGTCCATCTTCATGGAGCCCATGCCGCCGCCGGTCTTGAGGTTCAAACCGCCGGAATCGAAGGTGATCCCCTTGCCCGCCAACACGATGGGCCGGTCCGCCGAGCCGGCGCCCCGGTAGCGAATAATCATCATGCGCGGCGGCCTGACCGAACCCTGCCCCACCGACAGGATGGCCCCCATGCCCAGTTGCTCCATCTGAGCCTCGTCCAGCACCTCGATCTGGACGCCGCGAACCCCGGCGAAGGCTTCGCGCGTACGCTCCACGAAGGTCTCGGGATAGAGGAGGTTCGGCGGTGCGTTGGACAGGTCGCGGGCCAGGGCCATGCCCTGGATCAGGCCGGCGCCGCGTCCGTCGAACGCGGCCCGCGCCTCGGCGGCGACGAAGGTCAGGGGCGACGGTTCGGCGCGCTCGGCGCTCCGCCGGCCGTATCCGGCGAAGCGATAGGCCGAAACGCCAGCCCCCGTCGCCACGCGCGCCGTCACTGCGGCGTCCAACCCTTCGGCGACGATGGACACCGGCCCGGTCTCGCCCGACACGGCCCGGGCCAGGGTCGCGCCCAGCGTCAGCTGATCCGCCTCGCTCATGGACGCCGGAGCGCCCACCACCACGATCTGGCTCCAGTCGCCGATGCCGCGCAGGGTCAGGCTGCTGCGCACGCCGTATCCGAACCCGGCCGACGCCAGGGCGCGCGCCACCGCCGCCCGGTCCGTCTCGGACAGAACCGCGCCGCGCGTGGTCAGGTCGTCCTCGCCGCCGAGCATCAGCACCAGGGCGCCCTCGTTCGCCGGCTGCGCGGCGAAGACGATGGGTCGTTCGGCCTGGGCGGCGGGCACGGCCGCGCCCAGGGCGGCCAGGGCGGTGAAGAGGGCGAGACGGCGCATGCGGATTCCTCAGGCTATATTGTAACAGCGCGCGCACTATGGGCGCCGGGGCCGAGGGGCGCAAGCGCAGGCGCCACGCGGCGATTAATCACCGCCACGGCCCTTTAATGGTGGCGATGACGGCATGAATTTTCTAGGATTTCGCCCGTCATCGCGTCATCGGTTCGACGCGACGGACGGGGATCGTCATGAACTATGTCAGCACGCGCGGCGATGCCCGCGCGACCACCTTTTCCGATGCGCTGCTGCGCGGCCTGGCGCCGGACGGCGGCCTCTACATGCCCGCGCGCTGGCCCACGCTGGACGCCGCCGCGATTCGCGCCGCCGCCGGACGGCCCTATGCGGACCTGGCCGCCGACATCCTGAGCGCCTTCGCCGGAGGTTCCCTGTCCGACACGGTGATCCGCGCCGCCGCCCAGCGGCTGTCCGACACCTTCCACCACGCGGCGGTCACGCCGCTGGTCCAGCTGGAGCCGAACCTGTGGCTGCTGGAGCTGTTCCACGGCCCCACCGCCGCCTTCAAGGACCTGGCCATGCAGATGATGGCCGTGCTCACCGACGCCGCCCTGGAGGGAACCGGTCAACGCCTGCTTCTGCTGACGGCCACCAGCGGCGACACCGGCGCCGCCGCCGTGCGCGCCTTCGCCGGGGCGAAATCCGTGGACCTGGCGGTGCTGCATCCGCTGGACCGGGTCTCGCCGGTCCAGCGCCGTCAGATGACCACGGTGGACGCGCCCAATGTCCTGAACCTGGCGGTGCGCGGCGATTTCGACGACTGCCAGCGGCTGGTGAAAGCGATCCTGGCCGATGAATCCCTGCGGGACCGGGGCCGTGTCAGTTCGGTCAACTCGATCAACTGGGGCCGCCTGGCGGGCCAGGTTCCCTATTACGTCGCGGCCGCCGCCGCCCTCGGCGCGCCCCACGTGGCGCCGCGCTTCGTGGTGCCGACGGGCAATTTCGGCGACGCCTTCGCCGGCTGGGCCGCCCGCGCCATGGGCGTGCCCCTGACCCTGATCGCGGCCGTCAACCGCAACGACGCCCTGGCCCGCGCCCTGAACCGGGGCCGCTATGAACGCACCGCCGCCGACCCCACCGCCAGCGTCAGCATGGACGTCCAGGCGCCGTCGAACTTCGAACGGCTGGTGTTCGAGGCGTCCGGACGGGACGCGGGGATCACGCGCGGTTTCTTCGAGACCTTCGGCCGCGACGGCGCGGTGGATATCGCCCCGGACCTGCTGGCCGCCCTGCGCGCCGAAACCGCCGCCGTCTCCATCGACGAGGACCGCACCCGCGCCGAGATCGCCCATGCATGGAAAGCCTACGGCCGCGTGATCTGCCCGCACACCGCCGTGGCCCTGGCCGCCGCCCGCGACCTGCCGCGCGAGGGCGGACCGGTGGTGGCCCTGGCCACCGCCCACCCGGCCAAGTTCCCCGAAAGCGTCGCGCCGGTCCTGGGTTTCGCCCCCCCCATCCCCCCCGCCCTGGCCGCCATCACCGGCGGCAAGGAGCGCCTGACGGTCATCGACGCCGACCTGGACCAGGCGCTTGGGGCGGTGAGGGATTTGCAAAACTGATCCCTCTCCCATCGGGAGTGGGC
>JAEZCL010000109.1 GCA_023433585.1 Pseudomonadota bacterium | reverse complement strand
GTGTCCTTGCGCGGCGCGCGCTGGCCGAAGTTCACCTTGGGCGCGCGCTTGGGCGGCGCCGACAGGTCCGGCTGGGGCGTGGCGGGCGCGGCCGGGGTCGGCTCAGCCTTGCCCTCGGCCTTGACCTCGGCCTTGGCTTCGACCGGCTCGGGCTGGACCGGGGCCGCAGGCGTTTCCGCCGGCTTGGGAGCCGACGGCTCAGCGGCGGCCCTGGCGGCTGCCTCCTCGGCGGCCTTGCGTTCGGCGGCGGCGCGGGCGGCGTCCTCGTGCTCGGCGCGGATCTGGGCCTCACGCTCGGCGCGTTCGCGGTTGGCCAGTTCGATGGCGCGGCGGCGGGCCTCCATCTCCTCGGCGGACAGGCCGCCGGGGCCCTCGGCGTGCGACGGACGCGGCGAGGCGGGCTGAGATGCGGCGGCCGGACGCGGACGCGCGACGTCGAAGCCTTGCGGACGCTGCACGCCCGGGCCGGCGCCGATACGGCGCTTGGTCTCGACGACCACGGTCTTGGACCGGCCGTGGCTGAAGCTCTGCTTCACGGTGCCGGTGGAAACCGACCCCGCCTGGCGCGGCTTCAGGCTCAGCGGCGCGCGCGGCCCCGTCGTCGAGGGGGCCCCGCCCTGAGAGCCAGCCTGCGGCTTGCCGTCGGTCTTGTTGTCGTTCTCGTCGCTCATCCGGTCGCTTTTACTCGCGGCGGTCGCCCGCCCATGAATTCAAAACACAAACAGCCGCGCGCGGCCACGTCTCCCTCTCAGGAAACGGAACCGCGCCCGTCGAAGGCTCCCGCTGGCCCGCTCTCAGTTACGGCCTCAGCCTGGTCCGAAGACCCGGCCTGACGCCAGTCCTGGGGTCGGAGCGGTCGAAATCCCGCCAGCCGCCCGACCTCGAGGGTCCAGCGATCGGCCCGCCCGCCCGCAAGCAGGACGTTATGTATCGCATTTTCCAGCCCCAGGGCCAAACCCAATTCTTCGGCGCTGAAAGCGCCGCAGACTTGCGGGGCATTGGGCTGGCGCGCGGCGAGGGCCAGGATCTTGTTCCGGCCGTCCTCGGCGCCGTCGGACGCCTCGATGATCCAGGCGGCCTTGCCGGCGCGGATCGCGGCCATGCTCTTCTCGAAGCCCGAGATAAGAACGCCTTCGCGCCGCGCAAGGCCCAGCTGGTCAAGGCATCGCCGAACCATCAGCCGCTCCACCTGGTCGGCCAGGTCGGGGGCGGCCTTCAGCGGCGCCTTGGCGGCGCGGGCGAACAGGCCCTTGCCCGCCGCCGTCGCCACCGAGGCGCGGTCGGCCGCCACCCATAGCCCCCGGCCGGGCAGCTTCCTCGCCAGGTCGGGAACGACCGCGCCGTCCGGGCCGGCCACGAAGCGGATCAGGCGTGATTCCTCCATGACCTCGCGGGTGACGAGGTCGCGGCGTTCACGTTCCGATGTCGCTGCGGCGAGGCTCATGGACGGCTGCGGCTCCCATCACGCGTCGCGGGGCTGTTCGGAGTCCTCGACGAGGGCCTCCGCATCGTCCGCGGCCGGCTCGACGGCGCCGTCGTGGCCGAACACCGCCTCGGCTTCGTCATAGCTCTCTTCGCCTTCTTCGGCGTATTCGGGCTCGGGCTCCGGCTGGGGCAGTTCCGAGGCGTCGATCCAGCCGGCCGCCACGCGGGCCTGAAGGATCAGCATCTCGGCGTCTTCCTGGGCCAGGTTGAAGCTCTCCAGGACGCCGGGGACGCGCACGCGCTCGCCGTCCTTCACCTCGAACCCGCCGCGCACCTCGTCGGTGGCCAGGTCGGCCAGATCCTCGACCGTCTTCACGCCGCCTTCGCCCAGGGCGACGGCGATGGGCAGGGTCACGCCCGGCACGTCCAGCACGCCGTCCTCGACCCCCAGCGCCTTGCGCTTGGCGTCCATCTCGGCGGCCTGCTTTTCCAGGAAGTCGCGGGCGCGGGCCTGAAGCTCCTCGGCGGTGTCCTCGTCGAAGCCTTCGATGTCGGAGATTTCGTAGGCTTCCACGAAGGCCACGTCCTCGACCGTGGCGAAGCCTTCGGTGACCAGCAGCTGGGCGATCACCTCGTCCACGTCCAGGGCGTCCTGGAACAGCTGGGTGCGCTCGGCGAATTCCTTCTGGCGGCGCTCGGAGTCCTGGCTTTCGGTGATGATGTCGATCTGCCAGCCGGTCAACTGGCTGGCCAGGCGCACGTTCTGGCCCCGGCGGCCGATGGCCAGCGACTGCTCCTCGTCGGGCACCACGACCTCGACGCGCCCGGCTTCCTCGTCCAGCACCACCTTGGAGACTTCGGCCGGCGCCAGGGCGTTGACGATGAAGGTCGGCTCGTCCGGGTTCCACTGGATGATGTCGATCTTCTCGCCCTGAAGCTCGGCCACCACCGCCTGCACGCGCGAACCGGGCATGCCGACGCAGGCGCCGACGGGGTCGATGGAGCTGTCGTTCGACAGCACCGCCATCTTGGCGCGGCTGCCGGAATCGCGGGCGGCGGCGCGGATCTCGATCACGCCGTCATAGACCTCGGGCACTTCCTGGGCGAACAGCTTGGCCATGAAGCCCGGATGGGCGCGGCTCAGCATGATCTGCGGGCCCTTCACCTCGGGGCGCACGTCATAGATGTATGTGCGTACGCGGTCGCCGATGTTGAACACCTCGCGCGGGATGGACTGGTCGCGGCGCATGACGCCCTCGCCCCGGCCCAGGTCGACGATGGTGTTGCCGTATTCCACGCGCTTGACCGTGCCGTTGACGATCTCGCCCACGCGGTCCTTGAACTCTTCGTACTGGTTGGCGCGCTCGGCCTCGCGCACCTTGCCCATGACCACCTGGCGGGCCATCTGGGTCTGCACCCGGCCGAAGTCGAAGGGCGGCAGCTCCTCGACGTATTCCTTGCCCACCTCGGCTTCCGGATCACGCTTCTGCGCGTCGCGCAGGCGCACCATGGCGGAGTCGTTGAACTCCTCCAGCTCGTCCTCGGGCTGCCAGTCGTCCTCGACCACCGTGACGTGGCGCGTCAGGGCCAGTTCGCCGGTCTTGGGATCGATCTTGGCGCGGATGTCGTGGTGCGCGCCATAGCGGGACTTGGCGCCCTTCTGGATCGCTTCCTCGATCGCCTCGATGACGATCTCCTTGTCGATGTTCTTCTCCATGGCCACGGCGTTGGCGATGGAGAGAAGCTCCAGACGGTTTGCTGAAATGCCGGTGACAGCCATCAGGCCTTGTCCTCTGCTTGGTCGAAATCAGGTTGGTCGGGTTCGCCGCGACTGCGACGAATCTCTTCGCCCCGCTTGAGCAGGGCGTCGGTCAGGATGAGCTTGGCGTCGTGCAGCCAGGCGAAGGGCAGAAGGGCGGTGTCCTCTTCGTCCTCCAGGTCCACGGCCACCAGCGGGTTGGCTGTGTCGGCGTCCTCGACGCCCGCCAGAACGCCCCGGAAACGGCGACGGCCCTCGACCATGCGGTCGGTCTCCAGCCGGGCCTCGAAGCCCTCGAACATCTGAAAGTCGATCAGGCGCGTCAGCGGCCGGTCGACGCCCGGCGAGGACACCTCCAGCAGATATTCGCCCGCGATGGGATCGGCGGCGTCCAGCACTTCGGAGACGGCGCGCGACAGACGCGCGCATTCCTCGACCGAGATGTCGTGGTCGCTCGGCCGCTCGGCCATGATCTGGAGCCGCCGCCGCTGGGTCCCGCCCATCAGGCGCACGCGCACGATCTCCAGCCCCAGCGACTCCGCGACGGGGTCCAGAAGCTCGATCAGCGCGCGATCCTCTGCGGTCTTGGCCCGCAAGCGATTCTCCAAAACAAAAGCGGCGGGCCGATCCGGCCGCCGCTTCTCCGAAGCGTCAACCGACGCCCCGTCGATAACGATGTGAGCGGCCATATAGGGCAGACGCGCGGCTTTGTCATCCCCCGAACGCCCCGCCGCGCCCCCGGACTGACTCACCGGGCGTCGTCGTGTTAGGTTGAGGCGGGAGCGCGGCCCGGCGAGGCCGTGAATGCGGGAGGGTGAAGACGATGCGGATGATGATCCTGGCGGGGCTTGGTCTGGCGACGGTCGCGGGAGCGGCGGGCGCGCAGGAATGGCGGGCGAACGCCGATGGCCCGGCGACGACGGCGACGGCGCGCTGGGAGTCCGGGGCGATCCTGTTCTCGCGGTGCGAGCAGGGACAACTGGCCCTGCTGGTTCCCCTGGCGGTGGCGGTCCAGGGGGATACGGCGCGGGTCAGCTACAGCTTCGATCAGGGTGAGCCGGTCGGCGAGACCTGGTCGGTGTCGGCGGACGGCCGCACCGCTTTCGCCCGCAACCCCGGCCGCTTCGCGCGCGCGCTGATGAACGGTTCCAGCCTGTCGTTGACGGTTGCTGGCCAGGACGCGCCCAGCCAGCGCTTCGAACTGGACCTGGCCCGCCAGGCCGATCCCCTGGCGCGCACCCTGACCGCCTGCGGCCAACGCCTGGAGGATTCGCGCGACGCCCTGCCGCTGATCGACGACCCGCAGTGGGTCGAGCGCCCCAGCCCGGCCCAGATCAACCGCCTCTATCCGCTGGCGGCGGCGTCGGCGAACCAGTCCGGCATCGCCCATGTGGCCTGTGTCGCGCGCTGGGATGGCGCATTGGAGGACTGCCGCCTGCTGTCCGAGACGCCCGGCGGCCTGGACTTCGGCGCCGCGACCCTGGCGGCGGCCCGCCATCACCGCCTGGCGCCCGTCCAGCCCACGACGCGCGGCCCGCAACGCGGCCTGGTGCACCTGTCCATGCGCTGGCAATTGGGCTGAGGGCGCAAAAAGCGGATGCGCCGTCCGCGCGCTTCCGCTAGAGGAAGCCCGGACGCGGGCGTGGTGGAATTGGTAGACGCGCCGGATTCAAAATCCGGTTCCGAGAGGAGTGTCGGTTCGAGTCCGACCGCCCGCACCATCTTCTCGCTTGATCCCGCCGCTCGACCGTGGCGTTCTCCCCTCGTCAAGCGGATGAGAGGGGCGACATGCGTTTGTTGATAGCGGTCCTGAGTGGCGTGGCGATGCTCGTCGGGTGCGACGGTGGGAATGAGGCTGGGTCGCCGACTGATCCGGATATCCGCCAGGCGCGTCAGGTGGCGGCCGCCCATCTGCCGAATTCGAGGGCCGATTTCCGCAATCTGAGGGTCGTGCCGGTCACTGCCCACCGGACGGGCATCATCGGCGTGGGTCCGACGCTGGTGTGCGGCGAGATCAATGCGCGCGACGCACAAGGGCGGCCCGTGGGTTTCATCCGGTTCTATGCCGATCCTGCCGTCGAGACGCGGCAAGATGAATTGACGGGCCTCGGGCGCGTGGGGTTCGATCCGGTGGCCGTCGATCCCGGCAGAGGCGTTTACGCCATCATGCATCAAGAGCCGCCGAGCGAATTCAGGCTGGAGGCCGATCAGCAGACGTTTGATTGGCTATACAACGAGGCCTGCATGAGCGCGGAAGCGCCCGAAGAGAGCTGACCGAAAGCTGCGTCGGGTGCGATCTTGGGAGCGGAACTCTATATATCCCTCTCCTCGCCCGTGATCTCGCGGGTGTTCAGGGCGTCGGCCAGGCGCACGGTGGCGGAGCCGCGCCGGGCAGGCTTCGGCTGGCTTTCGTGGGGCGCCCAGCCGGTCAGGTGGATGATCTCGAAGGTGGCGCGCAGCCGTCCGTCCGGATCGGTGTGGCGGGCGGCGTAGAGGGCGCCGGCGCGGGCCAGGACATCACGGCGGATGGGACGCACGGGCCCGGCCAGGGCGCTGGTCTCGCCCATGGCGCGCAGGTCGCGGACCAGGGCGGGCAGGCCGGAATAGCGCACCGTGATCCGGTCCACGTCCACGGCCGGCAGGGCGAACCCGGCTCGCTGCAACAGGGCCGCGCCGTCGAACCCGTCCGCGAAGGGCGACACCCGCGCCTGGGCGCCGCCGGTTAGCTCCAGCTCGGCCTCGGTCAGCACGCCGCGCAGTTCGTTCAGGGTGGCGCCGCCGAACAGGGCGCCCAGGAACAGGCCGTCGGGCTTCAGGGCGCGCCGAATCTGGGCCAGGGCGCCGGGCAGGTCGTCGGCCCAGTGCAGCGACAGGATCGAGACGATCAGGTCCGTCGATCCGTCATCCAGCGGCAGGGGCTTCGCGGCGGGCTGGGCGCGCGCGGCGGGATCGTCGAGGGCGCGGATCGCCCCGACCCGTGCGAGCCCTTCGTCCCTCGCCGCCGCCGCGAACACGCCGGGCAGGGCCGAGACGTCGACGGCGGCGGGAAAGTCGCGCAGGATGGCGTTCAGATCCTGGGCCATGTGCTCGGCGGCGCGGCGATGCAGGAAGTCGGCGTCCGCGAACCGCCGCCCGGCGCGGTCCAGACGGGCGGCGCGGCGGCGGGGATCGAACAGGCGCGGGGGCGCCGAAGGGGAGGTGGGGGCGGACATGAGCCTTCTAGATGGCCGCTGGCGGCGGCGTTGGGAAGACGCGCGTCTGCCCGAATTGGGCGGCGCGGCGCGGCGCGTCGCCGCGACCCTGGGCCGCGCGGTGACGGACGCCCTGTTTCCACCCGTGGCCTTTGACGCCGCCGAACCGGCCGGCGCCTCCGGCCTCACGGCGGACGGATTCAACCGGGCGACCTTCCTGGAGGCGCCGGTGTGCGACGGCTGCGGGGCGGGGTTCGAGTTCGACGGCGGCGCCTTCGCGGCCGACCGGTGCGCGGCCTGTCTGGCCCGGCCCTATGGGTTTTCGCGCGCGCGGGCGGCTTGCGTCTATGATGACGCCTCGCGCGATCTGATCCTGAAGTTCAAGCACGGCGACCGGCATGAGCACGCGCCCCTGTTCGCCCGCTGGATCAGCCGGGCGGCGGCGGACCTGATCGCTGACGCCGATGCGATCACGCCCGTGCCGCTGCACCGCCTTCGCCTGATCTCGCGGCGCTTCAATCAGGCCGCCGAGATCGCCCGGCCGCTGGCCCGCATGAGCCGGCTGGCCTATCTGCCCGACGCCCTGGTGCGGGCGAGGCGCACCGACAGCCAGGGCGGCAAGAGCGCGCGCGGGCGGCGGCTGAACGTGCGTTCCGCCTTTCAGGTCACCGAGGCGGGCCGCAGGCAGGTGAAGGGTCGGCGCATCCTCCTGATCGACGATGTGCTGACCACCGGCGCCACGGCGGAGGCGTGCGCCAGGGTGCTGATGGACGCCGGCGCCCGCGCCGTGGACTTGGCGGTGGTGGCGCGGGTGCGCGCCGCCCGGAGCCTGGATTGAACCGGTTCGACCTCAAGGGCGCTTAACGAAGGCGAAGCGAACCACTAGATAGGCGGCTGAAGGAGTTGCGAATTGGCCCAGGTCGTCATCTACACCAAGCCCGGCTGTCCCTATTGCATCCGCGCCCTGTCGCTGCTGGAGCGCAAGGGCGCTGAGGTTCAGGACATCGTCGCGTCCAATGATCCGGAGAAGAAGGCCGAGATGATCCAGCGCTCGGGCGGTCGCAGGACCTTCCCCCAGATCTTCATCGGCGAGACGCATGTGGGCGGCAGCGACGAACTGCACGCCCTGGATGCGCGCGGCGAGCTGGACGGATTGCTGGCGGCCTGACCCGGACCATGACCCTGCGTGTCGCCCTGATTCAGACCCGCACCCCGGCCACGCAGGCCGCGGCGCTGGCGCATGGGGAGCCCCTGATCCGTCAGGCGGCGGCGGACGGCGCTAAGCTGATCCTGACGCCGGAGGGCGTGAACCTCTTGGAGCAGCGGCGCGACCGCCGCGAACAGGCGGTGGTCGATCAGGCGGCGGACGCGGCGGTGATCGGGCTGCGCGCCCTGGCCCGGGAACTGAAGGTGTGGCTGCTGATCGGTTCGGCCATCGTCAGGTCGGGCCATGCGGGTGATGACCGGGCGGCGAACCGCTCGATGCTGATCGACGACGAGGGCGGCATCGTCGCTTCATACGACAAGCTGCACGTGTTCGATGTGACCCTGCCGGACGGCGAAAGCTGGCGGGAATCGGCGGTGATCCGGCCCGGTGACGGGGCGGTGGTCGCGGCCACGCCCTGGGGCGGCCTGGGGATGACGGTCTGCTACGACGTGCGCTTCCCGCATCTTTATCGGCAATTGGCCAGGGCAGGGGCGGCCATGATCGCGGTTCCCGCCGCCTTCACCCGCCCCACCGGCGAGGCGCACTGGGAGACGCTGCTGCGGGCGCGGGCCATCGAGACGGGCGGCTTCATCCTGGCCCCGGCCCAGGGCGGCGAGCATGAGGACGGGCGCCGGACCTGGGGCCGCTCCATGGTCGTGGGACCGTGGGGCGAGGTCGTCGCAAAGGCTGACCATGACGAGCCCTGCGTCCTCATGGCCGATCTCGACCTGGAGGCCGTGGCGCGCGCCCGCCGCGCCGTGCCGCAACTGACCCACGACCGCGACTTCGCGCCGCCGGTTTCCCCGACATGATCCGCTACGCCCTTTCCTGCGAGAGCGACCATGGCTTCGAGGCCTGGTTCGGCTCGTCGTCCGACTATGACGACCAGGCCGCGCGCGGGCTGGTGGAATGCCCCTTCTGCGGCTCGCATCAGGTGGCCAAGCAGATCATGGCCCCGGCCGTGGCGGGCACGAAGCGCACGGCGTCCGATCCCGAGGCCGCGAAGAAGGTGCAGGCCATGATGATGGAGGCCGCCGGCCAGGTGCGCGCCCATGTGGAGGCGAATTTCGACAATGTGGGCGACGCCTTCGCCCGCGAGGCCCGCGCCATCCATGAGGGCCGGTCCGAGGAGCGCGGCATCTATGGCCAGGCGACGGCCCAGGAGGTGCGCGCCCTGAAGGAAGACGGCGTGCCCTGCGCGCCCCTGCCGCCCGCGCCGCCCAGCCGGGACAAGGTCAACTGAGCGAGGCGGGCCCGCCGCATCGCGTCACAATCCTACAAGCCGGACGCGACGGATCAGGCTAGGGTCCGC
The DNA here is from genome assembly GCA_023433585.1 of Pseudomonadota bacterium. Taxonomy (GTDB): domain Bacteria; phylum Pseudomonadota; class Alphaproteobacteria; order Caulobacterales; family Caulobacteraceae; genus Brevundimonas. The sequence continues at coordinate 6,693 of JAEZCL010000109.1, read as the reverse complement.
CTGAGGCCTGAGGGGGCGAGGGAGATTCTGCAATGCTGACGATCGAGGCCCTGATGACGGCGGCCGCGCTGGCCGGCGCCCAGCCGACCGCCGACGTGAACGATCTGGCCTGGATGGCGGGCTACTGGCTGGATTGCTCGAACGGGCGCGAGGCGTCGGAGGTGTGGAGCGATCCGCGCGCGGGCCTGATGATGGGCGCGGCGGTGACGGTGCGGAACGGGCGCTCCGGCTTCGAGGCCTCGCACATCCGCGCGGACGCCGAAGGCCGACTGACCTATTTCGCCCAGCCGGACGGCGCGCCGCCCACGCCCTTCGTCCTGATCGAGAGCGGGCCGGGCCGGGCGAAATTCGAGAATCTCGATCCGGACGACTTTCCGCGTCATATCCTCTATGAGCGCGACGGCGAGGCGCTGAGCGCGCGCATCGACGGCGAGATCAATGGTCAGGCGAGGAGCGCGCGATGGCGGTTCGACAGGGCGGAGCTGAATACGCGCTGTCCCGGCTGACCTGGCGCCCCATGACCGAGGCCGACCTGGACGACGTGACGGCCGTGGCGGGCGAGGCCTTTCCGAACCATCCCGAGGACCGGGCCTGTTTCGCCAACCGGCTGGGCCTCTATCCGAACGGATGCCGGGTGCTGGCCGACGACGACGGACGGGTCGCGGGCTATCTGCTCGGCTATCCTTGGCGGCTGGATGACGCGCCCGCGCTGAACGTGCTGCTGCCCGGCCTGCCCGAGGCGCCGGAGGTCTATTACCTGCACGACCTGGCCCTGGCGTCGGCGGCGCGGGGCGCCGGCCATGCGGCGAAGGGCGCGGCCCTGGCCGTTCAGGCGGCGAAGGACGCGGGTCTGCCCCTGGTGACCCTGACCGCCGTCAACGGCGCGGCGCCGTTCTGGGCGCGTCAGGGATTCGCGCCGCGCCGCAGCCCGGCCCTGGCGGCCGCTCTGATCGGCTACGGCGAGAACGCCGTCTACATGATCCGGCCCGTCTGACGCTCAGGGCATGACCGGCGGGTCGGGCAGGCGGGCGCGGCATTCCTCGGCCCGGACCGTGACCTGTTCCAGGGACCGGGTCTCCAGGGCCTGGGCCTCGCGCGCACGGATGGTCTCGGCCTGTTCCATGCGGGCGAAGTCGAAGCGCTCGCCCATGCTGTTTATCAGGGCCATGGCCAGGTCGTCATAGGTGGTCGCGGCGTCGTCATGACCCGCGCCGGGGCTCTGGACATGGGCCGCGAACCCCTTGGAGGCCGCCGTCTCGAAGGCGGCCAGACATCGGACCGCCTCGCGCCAGTCGGTGATGCGCTCGGCGGGCTGGGCCGAGCTGAGGGAAAGGGCGGCGAACGCGGAAACAAGCACCAACATGATTCCTCCGGGAAACCGTTGAAACGCTTTGGTTGTCGGCGTCAGGCGCGGGTGGCGACCATCATGTAGTTCACGCCCGCGTCGGCGTCTTGCGACCATCGGTCGGCAAACGGATCATACGCTATTCCGAACGGTCCCTCCACCGCCACTGGCTCATGCGACAACATGAGCCGGATCTCGTCCGGTTTCAGGAACTGGCGCCAGTCGTGGGTGCCGGCGGGCACCCAGCGCAGCACATATTCGGCCGCGACCTTGCCCAGCGCCAGGGATTTCAGGGTGCGGTTGAGCGTCGCCACGATCATCAACCCGCCCGGCGCGACCAGGCGCGAACAGCAGCGGATGAAGGCTTCGGGATCGCGCACATGCTCGATCACCTCCATCGTCAGCACCACGTCGAACGGCCCGGCGCCCTCGGCCTCGAGTTGCTCGACGGTCGCGGCGCGATAGGCGATGTCGAGACCCTGGGGTTCGGCATGGGCGCGGGCCGTGCCGATGTTCTCGGCCGAGGCGTCGATGGCGGTGACCGAGAATCCCAGCCGGCTCATGGGTTCGGCGATCAGCCCGCCGCCGCAGCCCACGTCCAGCAGCGTCAGCCCCTGGAACGGCCGCCGCGCACGGACATCGCGGCCGAAGCGGGCGGCCGCCTGATCGCGCACGAAGGCCAGTCGCGCCGGATTGAACTTGTGCAGCGGCGCGAACGGCCCCGTGGCATCCCACCACTCCGCCGCCTGTGCCGAGAAGCGCGCCACGTCATCCGGATCGATGGAAGCGCCGCTGGCCGTTTCCTTGTGTGCGGGGTTTGGACTGCTCATCCGTTCGTTAGGCGCCCGTCGTCGCGCGGTGTCAACGCACAAGACGGATGTCCAGGCCCAGGTCGAGCCGCGCCCAGACCCGGTCGGCCGTGAGCACCGGCAGTCCATCCCGCAGGGCCAGCGCCAGACAGGCGCGATCACCCAGGGAGAGCCCCAGCGGCGCCGTTCGCGGCGCCAGCCGTCCGGCGAGGTCGGCCAGGCGCGCGTCATGATCGACGATGCGGCACCCCAGGTCATGGGCCCTGACCGGATCCCGCCCGATCAGGCTGAGACGGGCGACGACCTCGGTCAGGTTCACCGCGTTCATTCGGGCATGGGGCAGGCAGGCGCGCACCGGCTCGGCCCCCGGTTCGTCGAACAGGAAAGCCAGAGCGGCCGAGGCGTCCAGAACGACCTCAGTCCTCATATTCGCGCGCGGCCTCCCATCGACGCTCGGCGATCAGGGCGTCGGCCATGCTGTCGGGCCGCGTCTCCATGCGCGCCCGTTCGGCCGCCTGGCCCGCGTCCATCAGGACGATGTCGTTTCCGAAACGCCGGGCCATGAAGACCGCACCGGCGGGGACATCCCATTCCGGGGGCAGCAGGACGCGGCCCTGGTCATCGACCTGCAACCGCGCGGGAACGTCATGGAATGCGAACGGCCGCGAATCCTCCGCCATGCCCGAAGTCGACGCCGAAGCCTGGGCCGCCGCGACCTCATGCCGCCGACGCCGCGCCTCATCCGCCACCAGAACCTGCCGGACCTGCTGGTAACTGCGATCGACCATGCGCGCGATTTCGGCCCGGCCGTGCCCGGCCGCCGCCAGGGCGCGGATGCGCGCCGAGATCGCTCCATGCCGGGGCTTGCCGTCCGGCGGATGAGCCGTCATGTCCCTGCACCTCGCCAAAATATCACTCCATCCATCAGTTACTCCATATTTGATGATTTCGCAATCGGTTGTGCCGGAACCGCGCCGCCGATAAGAAACAGCGCGCTTTCTGTTTCAGGGGATGGGGTTTGACCGACGCGACGCGCCTGGTGATGAAGTTCGGCGGCACCTCCATGGGCGACCTGGAGCGCATCCGCCGTTCCGCAGGCATCGTCGCCGCCGAGGTCCGGGCCGGGCGCAAGGTGACGGTGGTGGTCTCGGCCATGGCGGGCAAGACCAACGAGCTGGTGGCCTGGACCGACGGGGCGGGCAAGCCGGGGTCGGGCGCGCCTCTGTCGGACGACGAATACGACGTGGTGGTGTCCTCGGGCGAGCAGGTGACGGCGGGCCTGCTGGCCCTGACCTTGCGCAACATGGGCGTGAACGCGCGCAGCTGGCTGGGCTGGCAGATCCCCATCATCACCGACGACGCTCACGGCCGGGCGCGCATCGAGGATGTCTCGGGCGACGTACTGGGCCCGGCCGTGGATTCCGGCCAGGTGGCGGTGGTTCCGGGCTTTCAGGGCGTGACCCGCGATGGGCGCGTGACCACCCTGGGCCGGGGCGGCTCGGACACCTCGGCGGTGGCGGTGGCCGCGGCGCTGGAATGCCCCTGCGACATCTACACCGACGTGGACGGAGTCTATACGACCGACCCGCGCATCGAGCAGAAGGCGCGCCGCCTGGAGCGGGTGTCCTACGAGGAGATGCTGGAGATGGCGTCCCTGGGCGCCAAGGTGCTTCAGACTCGCTCCGTCGAACTGGCCATGGCCCGCAAGGTGCCCGTGCGGGTGCTGTCCAGCTTCATCGAACCGGACGAACACGGAAACCTGCCGGGGAAATCCGGCACCCTGATCTGCGAGGAGGACGAGATCGTGGAGAAGCGCATCGTTTCGGGCGTGACCATGAGCCGCGACGAGGCCCGCATCACGCTCCTGGGCCTGCCGGACCGGATCGAGACCACCGCGCGGCTGTTCACCCTGCTGGCGGAGGCCAACGTGAATGTGGACATGATCGTCCAGTCGCGCGCCCGCACGCCGGAGACCGTCAACCTGACCTTCACCACCGCCAGCCGGGACGCGCCGCGCGCCGCCGACCTGACCCGCGCCGTCCAGGGCGAATTGGGCTTTGAAGAGGTCGCGATCGATGACGACGTGGCCAAGGTCTCGGTGATCGGCGTGGGCATGAGAAGCCACGCCGGCGTCGCCCAGACCATGTTCCAGGCCCTGGCGGAAAAAGGCGTCCAGGTGCAGGCCATCTCCACCTCGGAGATCAAGATCAGCGTCCTGATCGACGCCGCCTACGCCGAACTGGCGGTGCGGGCGCTGCACGCCGCCTACGGGATGGAGGCGGCCTGAGACGGCTCAGGGCTTCGGGAACGGTCCCGCGCGGCTGAGGCTGGACGGCGGAGCCTTGTTCAGATGGCCGCCGATCCAGTGCGCCGTCTCGATCAGCGCATCCAGATCATAGCCGGTCGTAAACCCGCCCCGGTGCAGCATGTGGACCAGATCCTCGGTGCCGATGTTGCCCGTGGCGCCCGGCGCGAAGGGACAGCCGCCGATGCCGCCCACCGAGGCGTCCAGGATGTCCACTCCCGCCTCGACGCCCGCGTAGGCATTTGCGAGGCCGGTGTTGCGGGTGTCGTGGAAGTGCAGGCGCAGTTTCGCCTCGGGCGCGGCGCGTTTCGCCGCTTCGACGGTCCTCGTCACCCCCCACGGGTCGCCCGCGCCGATGGTGTCGGCCAGGGCGATCTCGTCAACGCCCAGTTCGGCGATGCGGCCGACCAGATCGGCGACCTGATCCGCCGACACCTCCCCGTCGAACGGACAGCCCCAGACGCAGGAGATGGTGACCGACAGGCCGGGCGCCGCGTCGCCCGGTGAAGCCTTCCCGGGGGCGGCGTTGTGGCGCCGCGCGATGATCTCCTCCAGCATCGCCGCCTGCCCCTTGAGGTCCAGGCCCTGGTTCTTCAGGCCGAAGCCGTCGGTGGCGGCCACCGAGACATTGACCTCGTCCACGGCGGTGGTGAGCGCGCGGTCATAGCCCCTGGCGTTCAGGACCAGGCCGATGCGGCTGCGGCCCGGTTCAGGCGGCAATCTGCTCATGACGTCCTCGGCCCCGGCCATCTGGGGCACGTATTTCGGATGCACGAAGCTGACCGCCTCGATGCGCCGGGCGCCCGCCGCCTCCAGCCGCCGCACGAATTCCGCCCGCACGGCCGGGCCCAGCACGGCGGCCTCGTTCTGAAGCCCGTCGCGGGGGCCGACCTCCACGATCTGGATGAAACGGCTCATGTCTGGGGCTCGGCGGGTGGCGATGGCGGGGTCTCGGGCGGTGTTTGGGCGGGCGTATCCGCCGCATTCTCCTCGACCGGCGGAGGTTCGGGGATGGATTCCGGAAGGTCCGGCGTCTCCATGGCCTCGGGCGGCGCTTCGGCGGCGGGCCTGGCGCGGCGAGGCGGCGCAGGGCGCGTCGTGGGGCGGTAGAGGATCAGTTCGACCCGCTCGCCGTTGGCGTAGTTCACGCCTGTCACCCGCGTCTCGGCCCGGCTGTCGCCGCCCAGCCGGGACAGGGCCGCTCGAAAGGCGGCGTCGTGGCGGGCCTCCACCACGGCCGGCCGCCCATCGGATACGGCGCGAGCGGCCTCTACGGCGTCCGTCGCCCGGGCCGCCGGACCGAACAGGAACATCACGCTGGGCTGGTCATAGCCGACCACCGCCACGGGCGCGCGATAGCGGCCCTCCACCGGATGAAGCCCGTGCTCGATCATGGCCGCCTCGAGACGCGGCGAAACCCACAGGGGCTCCAGGTTCCGCACCAGGCCCGCCAGGCTGGCGTGGGCCAGGACGCCCAGGACCAGCGAGGCCAGCACCGCCGTGACGGCCAGGCGGTGATAGAGCAGAAACCCGCCGATCGCCGCCGCCGCCAGGGTCAGGCCGATGGTGGGCGTGGCCCACGCACGCGACGCCTCGCCGCCGAACTCGGACAGGGCGTAGAGCGCGGAGCCCAGCACATAGACGCCGCCCAGGATCGCCAGGGCCGTTCCGGCCCAGCGCGACACGCGGCCCAGCGGACGGGTCAGGGCGGCGGCGGCCAGCCAGGTCACGGCGCCGTAGAGGGGCAGGGTCTGGTGCCACTGGGGATCGGGCGCCAGTTCGAACAGCAGCCAGGACGGGATCAGCCATGCGACGGCGAAGCGGACGCCCGGCTCGCTCCGGCGGGTGAAGCCGGTCACCAGGGCGGCGGGCAGCATCAGGGTGGCGGGAAACAGCAGCAGCGGCGCCATGAGGATGTGCCCGCCCGGCAGGCTCCAGTCCGCGTCCCCGCTCAGGGCGCGGGTGACCATGTTGTCGTTCAGCGCTTGCCGCCAGACCTCGCCGTCGGTGGCGACCGTGGCCGCGATGGCCCAGGGACCGATCATCAGGGCGATCAGCGTCAGCCCGCTGAGCCAGCCCAGCCGCCGCATCCAGCGCCAGCGCCCGTCCATGAAGCCCAGCGCCGCCAGCGTCGCGGCCGCCGTCAGAACCCCGGTCAGGCCGCCCACCAGGATCGAGGCGCCCAGTCCGCCCCAGACCGACAGCTTGAGCCGACGGGGCGGCGGGGGCGGCGG
>JAEZCL010000084.1 GCA_023433585.1 Pseudomonadota bacterium | reverse complement strand
GTCATGGAGGGCTCCTTGGGCTTGTTACCGGAAACAGATAGAGGCCCACGATGGCCATTCCAAGCGGCGCAAAGCAAAAGGGCCGGCGTTTCCGCCGACCCTTCAGAATACTCGATCGTCGCCCGATCAGGCGGCGGTCTGTTCCGCCAGCTTGGCGCGGACCTGGCGCTTGATGCGCTGGGCCTTCAGCGACAGCTGCTCGTCGCGGGCCTTGACGATGAAGGCATCCAGGCCGCCCTTGTAGTCCAGGGTGCGCAGCGCGGCGTTGGAGATGCGCAGGGAGAAGGTCTGGCCCAGCGAGTCCGAAGCCAGCTTGACCGTCTTCAGAGACGGCAGGAAACGGCGCTTGGTCTTGATGTTGGAGTGGCTGACGCTGTGGCCGACCATCGGGCCGATCCCGGTGAGTTCGCAACGACGCGACATCGTCAAAATCCTTGGCAGGCGGCGGGCCGGTCGGCCGCGCGGGCGCATGAAACAGTTGCGCGCGGGAGGAGCCCCCGCGCGAGAGGGGGCCGTATAGGCGCGTAAGCCCCTTGCCGTCAAGGGCGTGGAGTCATTCGCGCCCGATATCTGACCGTCAGGGAACGTCCGTTGTTCAGCCGCCGTTCAAGCGTCATCTATAGGTTCAGCCGCGAACCTCGTCCGCATGAGAGAGCGAACATGACGACTCGAAAGATACTGCGACGCCTGATGATCCCGGCGCCCGTGCTGGGCGCGATCAGCCTGATGGCCGCCGCCTCCGGGCCGCAGGCCCAGACGCCGCCGCCCGACCAGCCCCAGCCGGGCTATTGGGAATACACCACCAGCGTCATGGGCGTGCGCGACACCGAGCAGAAATGCGTGCGCCCCAGCGAGATCCACCGCTTCTTCAACGGCCTGTCCACGCGGCGCTGGCAATGCACCTATCCGGTGCGCGAAGTCGGCGACGGAACGTCCCGCTTCGAAGGAACCTGCCAGGATCGGCGCGGCCGGACGGTCAATGTGCGCCTGAACGGTCCCTATCAGGCCGAGAGCTTCAGCTTCCGGGGCGGCGCCCAGCTGGCGCGCGGCACGCCCTACATCCCCGCCAGCATCACCGCCCGGCGCATCTCGGCCCAGTGCCCGGCCGACGCGGAGTATTTCTGAAGCCGCCCTGTCTGAAGCGCCCTGTCTGAAGCCGCCTTGGCGGCGGACGTCAAAAAGGCCCGGGATCGCTCCCGGGCCTTTTCATTTCGGAACCGTCCGTCCGGTCAGGCGGCCTCGGCGGCCGGGACGATCGCCTTCTTGGCGCTGAGCGACTTGGCCAGCAGGGCCACGGCCGCGTCCTTGTCGATGCGGTTGGCGGCCGCCACCTCGCGGGCCATGCGGTCCAGGGCCGATTCATAGAGCTGGCGCTCGGAATAGGACTGCTCCGGCTGGCTCTCGGCGCGGTGCAGGTCGCGCACCACCTCAGCGATGGAGATCAGGTCGCCGGAGTTGATCTTGGCCTCGTACTCCTGGGCGCGGCGCGACCACATGGTGCGCTTGACGCGGGCGCGGCCCTTCAGCGTCGTCAGGGCCTTGGTCACCACGTCCTCGGCGGCCAGGGAGCGCAGGCCGGCGGTCTTGGCCTTGGCGGTGGGAACGCGCAGGGTCATCTTCTCGTGGTCGAAGGTCACCACATAGCCATCCAGCGACAAGCCCGCGCCCTCCTGGGTCTCGACCGCCGCGACCTTGCCGACGCCGTGCGCCGGATAGACCACGCTGTCGCCGATCTTGAATTCCAGACCGCTCTTGCTCGTCATCTCAAATCCTTTCCACGGCGAGGCCGGGCGTTTCGCGTCGAAGGACGCGCGTGTTCATCGGCGGCGACGCGAGGGACGCCGTCGATGAACACGCAAGTCCTAGAAACGAGAACGGGACACCCAACCTCTGGCCGATCCCGCCTTCCAGGGCGGGATTCTTTAACGAACACGGGCGGCGCGCTGAAAAGCGGCGACCGCCCGACCCAATGCAACATTATGTAGCACAAAACCGCGCAATTTCAAAATGTCCGTGCCGCCGCGTCGGATATCGGGCGCGATATGAAAAGATGACGGAAATGAGGCGCGGAGCCGCTCAGGAGCCCTTGCCGGGCTCGGGCGAGAAATACTTCTCGAACTTGCCGGTTTCGCGCTCGAACTGCTCCTTGTCGGCGGGCGGCGTCCCCTTGACCGTGATGTTGGGCCAGATCTTGGCGTATTCGGCGTTGATCTGTAGCCACTTGCCGTCCGGCTCGTCCTCGGTGTCGGGCTTGATGGCGTCCACCGGGCATTCCGGCTCGCACACGCCGCAGTCGATGCACTCGTCCGGGCTGATGACCAGGAAATTCTCGCCCTCGTAGAAGCAGTCCACCGGACAGACCTCCACGCAATCCATGAACTTGCATCTCACACAGGCGTCGGTGACGATGTAGGTCATCGGAAGGCGGCGGGTCCGGCGGTTGGAAGATCGCTGGCGACATGGCCCCCGCCCGCGCGGCTGTCAACCGCAGTTCCGCTGTCCGCGTCCTTAAGTCCCGCTGTCCGCCCGCCCGTCCGCGTCGAGGGGCCGATAGAGCGCGCGCGCCTCCGTCGGCGGGCCACGCCGGACGCCCAGAGCCTCGATGCGCACCGCCGTCACGCGCCCGCCCATGGCGAAGACCAGTTCGTCGTTCACACGCACCGCGCGGCCCGGTTTCTCCACGCGGCACTGAACGCCCGCATGGGTGACGCGCACCCGGCCCGCCTCCACGAAGGCGGCGGCCTGGGCCCGGGTCTTCAGGAAACGCGCGCGGTGCAGCCACACATCCAGGCGGCAGGTCTCGTCGCTCATGCGGGATGGCCCGCGCCCTTGCGCCGCCGCTTGCGGCGCGCGGGAACCGGCGCATTGAGGGCGGCCAGGGCGGCGAAGGGCGAATCCTTGGGCGCGGCGGGCCTGGACGGACGGCCCCGCCCCACACCCCGCTTCAGGACGTTCAGGATCGCGCGGCCCTGTTCGCCGCTCCAGCCCAGTTCCGCCAGGGCGGCGTCGGACAGGCCGGGGCGGCCCTTGTCGTCCGCCTGGTCCCGCAGCAGGTCGGCCATGCGCCCCAGCGCCTCGGCCGGGATCAGCCACGGCCCGGCGGCGCGCAGGCCGAAGGCCGCCAGCACGCGCGGCGGGGGCAAGGGATCAGGCGTCGGCGTCAGGGCCGCGCCCGAGGGTCGGAATGGCCGATCCGCCGCATGGGCCTGCATCAGGGCGCGGGCGCGCGGCTTCATCAGGGCCGGCAGCCACACCGAATGGGTCCCGACCCGCACCGCCAGCGCCTTCAGCGCCCGGCGCTCGGCCTGGCTCAGCGCCGCCAGGTCCGCCTGGACCGCGCGCCGGTCGATCAGCCCGCCCGCCTCGACCAGGCGGAAGGCCAGGCCGCGCGGCAGGCCCTTCAGCGTTCCGCCCGCCGTCAGGTCGCGCAGCCGCTTCAGCGGCCGCAACGCCCGGCCCGCCTCGGCCGCCAGCCAGGCCTCCATGC
>JAEZCL010000058.1 GCA_023433585.1 Pseudomonadota bacterium | reverse complement strand
CCCTGCGACTCGTCGAGCGAGACGACCGGCACCTCGCCGGGATGGACGGGCAGAGCGGGGGCTGCCGGCAGATATTCCGATTCGATGCTGGTGATCTTCGCCTGCAGGCTCTGCCGGCGCTTGATCGCCATCTCGACGGTCAGCTGGGGCTGCGAGGCCGTCGCACGATCCAGCGCGGCGAAGGCCGAGCGATAGACCTTCTCGCGGAAGGCGCGATCCTCGGCATTCCCCTTCTCAAGTGCGCTACGGATCGCTTTTTCGACCGGATCCAATGACGGTTTTCCCATTGCGGCAGTTCGCGTCGTTGATCGTTAGCGTCAGCCGGACGATGAGGCAACGTCTGGCGGCCGCTATGCCCCGCAAATTACCGCCGCGGCAGGCCGTGCCGGCCGCAATCCCGGCCGAAACCGGTTCCTACTTTTCCCGGAAGTGCTTCAGGCGACGACGACCGTGCGGTCCGATGCGGAGCTCTGGAAGGCCGCGTCGATCAGCTTCTGGATGTCGGCGGCGCGCCGGAAGGACGGATCGCCGTTCACACCGGTGAGCAGCGCGTCGGCGAAGCGCCTTGCGTTGCGCTTGACCGGCGGCGTCTCGAGCTGCACCCAACGGTTCCTGTCGATGTCGGCGCCGAGGCAGGCCGAGAGCCGCGAGGCGCCGCCGTCCGTCTCGACCTTCAGCGCGCCCCTGGTGCCGTGCAGCGAAAGCGACAGGTCGTTCAGGTGGCCGGTGGCGAAGCGCGTGGCGAGGACCGTCGCCAGCGCACCGGACTTCAGCCGCGCCGTCATCGCCACGCTGTCGTTGGCGTCGAGCACATAGTCGCCGATGCGATCGCCTTCGACCTTCGGGAAGGTCACCAGCTCCGCCTTCAGGCTGGCGAAGTCGTCGGCCGCGCCAAAACTCGCGAAGTCGAGTATGTGGATGCCGACGTCGCCCAGCACGCCGGTCGAGCCGTGCGCGGTGGACTGGCGCCACAGCCATTGCGGCTCGCTCATCGCGTCGCCCCAGGCCTTCGAAACCAGCCAGCTCTGCCGGTAGGCCGCCTCGACATGGCGCAGCGTGCCGATCTCGCCTGCCTCGACCATTTTGCGCGCCTGCTGGATCCCAGGGGAGTTGCGGTAAGTGAGGTTCACCATATTGACCAGCCCGGCGGCTTCCGCCGCTTCGGTCATGGCGAGCGCGTCGACGTGACTTGGCGCCAGCGGCTTCTCGCAGAAGACATGCTTTCCCGCCGCCAGCAGCGCCAGCGTGGTGGCCTTGTGCACGCCGTCAGGCGTGCAGTTGACGGCGGCGTCGAAACCGCCCCAGCCAAGCGCCTCCTCCAGGCTGTCGAAATGACGCTCGATGCCGTTCTCCGCGGCGAATTTGGCGGCCTTGCCCGGCACAAGATCGACGCAGGCGACGATCCCGCATTCGGGAATCGCCGCGAACTCCTGGACATGATGGGCGGCGATGCCGCCGGTGCCTAGAAGGAGGAGCCGCTTCATCCGGGGGCGCTCAGCTCAGTCCCTTGTCGCCGTCGGCATGCAGGCGCGCGCCCTTCTGGACGATCTTTTCCTTGGCCTTCGCCACCGGCACGTTCGGCGCCTCGGTGATGGCAGTCCAGGCGGGAGTGGGGTTGCAGGCCCAGTGCACGGCATTGCGCAGCACCTGGCGCACGCCCTCGTTGTGATAGATCGGATAAGTCTCGTGGCCGGGCGAGAAGTAGAAAATCCTCCCGGCGCCGCGCTGCCAGGTCATGCCCGAGCGGAAAACCTCGCCGCCTTCGTACCAGGACACGAACACCGTCTCCATAGGTTCCGGCACCGCGAAAGGCTCGCCATACATCTCGGTCTCGGCGATCTCGATGCACTCGCCGACCCCTTGCGCGATCGGGTGGCCGCGGTTGATCGCCCAGGCGCGCTCACGCTCGCCGGCCTCGCGCCATTTCAGCGAGCAAGGCGTGCCCATCAGCCGCTTGAAGATCTTCGAATAATGCCCGGAATGCAGCACGAGCAGGCCCATCCCCTCCCAGACGCGGCGCGCGACCCGCTCGACGACCTCGTCCTCGACGTCGCCATGCGCGGCATGTCCCCACCAGAGCAGCACGTCCGTCCCGGCGAGCCGTTCGGCTGAAAGCCCGTGCTCGGGCTCCTGGAGGGTCGCGGTAGAGACCTCGATGGCCTTGTCCTGCCGCAGGGCGGAAGCGATCGTCCCGTGCATGCCGTCGGGATAGATCGAGCGCACCACTTCGCTCGTCTGCTCGTGGACATTCTCGCCCCAGACCACCGCCCTGATCGTCATCTTCTTCTCCAAAGCGCTTTGGATGTTCCATAGATCGCCGCGAGGCGGATGTTAAGCGGCGAAATCGAGCATCAACGTGATTTTTCGAACAGCAGCAGCGCTCGACTTGAATTCGCGCCGCAATGCGGCTATCACGCGCGCACTCCGCCGGCCTCGCGCTGCGCGTGGGCCGCTTTAGCTCAGTTGGTAGAGCACATCATTCGTAATGATGGGGTCAGGTGTTCGAGTCACCTAAGCGGCACCAGACAACCAATGTTCCGCACATCAGCGCGACGATCCAGGGCCGACGCCCTTTCGTCCTGCACTTCATACGCCCAGACCATCCTGAACCGGCCGCACTCGTTTGCGCGCGTTGGCCTCCCGCTCCCCCTCGTCGGCGGAACGGAGTCGCGATAGACTGGCGCCGTTCGTTGTCGTCAGGGGGACGGCCATGCACGCGGTTCCGATTGCCCAGCCCGCCGCGCCGGGGATGACGGCCTCGCCGCAGATGGCATCCGCCTATGCCACCGCCGTGCTGGGATGGCTCCTGTCGGCCGGTGTCTACATCGCCGCCAAATGGGCGGCCCCCGAGATGCCGCCATGGGCGCTCTGCTTCTGGCGGCTGGCGCTGGCCTGCGCCATCCTGCTGCCGATCGTCCACCGCCACCACGCCGACATGATCGGCCTGGTGAGGACGCGCGCCCTGGAGATCATCGTCATCGGCGCGGTGGGCCTGACGCTCTGCCAGGGCATGATCTTCACCGGGCTCAACTACACCGGCGCCACCACGGCGGGCATCATCATGGCGCTGTCGCCCGTCATGACCATGGTGCTGGCGCGCATCGTTCTGGGC
>JAEZCL010000309.1 GCA_023433585.1 Pseudomonadota bacterium | reverse complement strand
TCCGGAGATTTTAAAAAATGGTATGATGGAAAAATTTATTGCTGAATCTACGCTGCCAGGGTTATGCCATATACCCAAATCTTTTGGTGGACTTCGGGGAATCGAAATCAGAGAAAAGGCATTTCATAAATCCCGATACCCTTTTTTTCTAAAAAAAGTGGAAGGGGTAAATAAGTCGCACTAATGGATACAATCAGGAAATTCTTTGCCTGGCCTTAATGTTGGATTTAAAACTTAAATCTCGGGTATTCCTGACTGTTATATGTGGATGAGGATAAGCGGGGACGGTAAAAACCAACAATGATTGCCGGGCAAATCCTGATCAGATTTTGCCCAATCAATCCCGATCAGGGTAAGATAAGCCTTTTGGTGCGGGAGAGAGTTTCAATAATCTTTTGCCCGATTTCTGCATAATGTGGATTTGAGCTGATCACCTTGCTTTTAAATACTTCAAAATTGATCTGCTCCGGTAAGTTGAGGATCCGGCGGGTTTCTGGTCCGCATAAAGGTTCGGTGCGAAAAAAATTCATGGTTTGATATACCCTGAACTCAACGGGCTGATACCTGATCACATTGCCCGGCATCCGGAAAGGAACGGGAATGTTTACGCTGCCCAGATCTTCGCAATCACAATGATTTTTAAACCGGCTGATGTTAATGGATGTTTGCATTTGACTGAGTTTTATGGCGACTTACAAATTTACCTTTACATCAGTGGAAGAAATATGACCAGGATCAGGATCAATCCTAATCAATATCAGTTAAATGGTTTTATTTATGTTTACCCGGTCTTTATCTTAGATTTGAAGCGCTTCTTTTGCGGGCAAGACCTGATAAAAACATTCACTATGTTTTACTTCCGCCAATATATCGTGAATGGCATTACCTTTTACCGGATCCTCGCCGCGCCGGTGCTGCTGTATTTTATTATTAGCAATCAGCCTGATGTATTTAAAGTTCTTCTTCCCATCAGTTTCTTTACCGATGCCATCGATGGGTATCTGGCCCGGTCTTTAAAAGTAAATACCCCATTCGGTGCTAAAATCGATTCCATTGGTGATGACCTGACCGTGCTGGTAGCTGTTATTGGAATCATTGTGTTCAGGCCCGCCTTTCTCATCGAACAACTGATCTATATGGCTATTCCCATTATTTTATTGATCATCCAGGTTGGTCTGGCCTTTATCCGATACCGAAGGATGAGCAGTTTTCATACTTATTCCGCAAAAATCGCGGCTGTTTTACAAGGCATTTTTCTTATACTTTTTTTCCTCCTTGATCAGCCTTTATACGAATTGTTTTATCTCGCATTAATCTGTACATCTATAAACCTGCTGGAGGAAATCGTGCTGGTCGTTATTCTACCTGAATGGAAATCGGATATAAAAGGATTGTATTGGATTTTAAATAAAGACCGGTAATTCTGAGAAGATGCCCGGTTACAGAATCGCTGCACAAGTTTATTGATTGCCATTAACATTAAAAACCGAATTGTCTGAAACTTTAGCTCTTGCTAATTGATATATCGATAAGATTCCGATTTTTTAGTCTGTACTAATTTTGGTAAATTCTCAGTGCCTTTAATCTGTATATTATATTAATGATAAAGAACGGAGTTTCTATAGTTTTTATCGTATTATCCTGCCTTCCGGGATTTTTATATGGCCAGAAGATTAAACGGATTGATAATACTGAGATCAGCGCTTTGCTCCTGGATAAAAAAATTCAGGATCTGATGCAGGCGGCTAATGTGCAGGGCTTGGCGGTCTCAGTATTTAACAGCAATCGGCCGGTGTATAAAAAAGCCTTCGGATATAAGAATTTTGAAAAAAAAGCGCCTTTAAAGATCAGCACTAATATTTATGGTGCCTCATTGAGCAAGGCGGTATTTGCGGTGCTGGTGATGAAGCTGGTGGAGGAAGGCAAATTAGAGCTTGATAAGCCTTTGCAATCCTATCTGCCACAACCTATATATCAGTACAAGCCTCAAAAAAAATGGCACGATGATTACCGGGATCTCAAAAATGACAGTCTTTATTCGCAAATAACAGCCCGCCATTGCCTAACACACAGTTCCGGATTTCCGAACTGGAGATGGTTTGAACCCGATCAGAAAATCCGGGTCTTGTTCCGCCCCGGCAGTAGATATCATTATTCGGGTGAGGGGCTTGTATACCTGCAGGTAGTATTGGAACATTTGCTGGGTAAATCGCTGGAAGAGTTGATGCAAGCCAGGGTATTCGCACCGGCAGGCATGACAAATTCTGCTTATACCTGGCAGCCTGGATTTGAATCGGATTACAGTTTCGGGCACGATCCGAATGGGAAATTGTATCCAAAAGACAAAGACAATGAAGCCCGGGCTGCCAGTACACTGGAAACCACACTGGATGATTACACGCTTTTTTTAGAGGCCCTGTTTAATCATAAAATCCTTACAAAAGCCAGTACTGCCCAGATGTTCACCCGCCAGATTGAGATTAGCTCGGTTAGCCAGTTTGGTCCCTCCAGTAAGCGCGATACAAATGCTTACGAATCGATTGGTCTTGGTTATGCGCTGGGCTGGGGTTTTCTTCAAACACCGGCTGGAAAGGCAGTCTTTAAAGAAGGACATGGGGATGGATTCCAGCATTATTCGATTATTTTCCCGGAAAATGGAACCGGGATTCTTATAATGAGTAATAGCGACAACGCGGAAATTATTTTTAAGGAGTTGCTCGAGTATTCCATTGGCGATATATATACTCC
>JAEZCL010000198.1 GCA_023433585.1 Pseudomonadota bacterium | reverse complement strand
CAAAGAATGTTAAGGTGGCCGGGCTATCCCGACTCGGCGAGGCGGCGGACCGCATCGCCCAGGGATCGTTCTGAACCGCCGCCCCTCAAGGGACCAAAGCGCCGCCCGTGACCGGTTATGACCTGTTCGCCATCGTCGTGATCCTGGTCTCGGCCGCCGCCGGATGGATTCGCGGGGGTCTGCGCGAACTGGTGACCCTGGCGGCGTTCGCCGTGGCGGCGATCCTGTCGCTGCTGGCCCTGCCCCTGACCGGACCGGTGGGACGCGCCATGGTCGATCCGGACTGGGCCGGGTCCATCGCCGCAGCGGTCGTGGTGTTCCTGATCGTCTATTTCGGCATCCGCATCGGCGGGGCGATGATGAGCCGGCGCCTGCGCGACCATAAGCAACTCGGCGGCATGGACCGCGTCTTCGGCATAGGCGTGGGCGCGGCGCGGGCGCTGGTGCTGCTGGGCGCCATCCACCTGGTGTTCCACGCCGCCACCCCGGCCGAGCGCGTGCCGGACTGGTTCCAGGACGCCGCCGTGTTTCCGCTCAGCCACGCCTCGGCCCGCGTGATCCAGGTCGTTCTGCCCACCCTGGGGCGCGGCGCGGACAGACTTTCCCCCGTCATCGGATCGTCCGTACGCGACGGTTTTTCGGACGTTGACACAGCCGCGCCGCATTCAGAGGCTAGCGCCCCGCCTAATTCCGACTAAGTAAGCCATTCGCCGTCCATCGGAGTCCCCCACGATGAGCCGCCACCAGATTTCCGACGTCGTCGTCCACCGCGAGCACTGGCGGGACGCCGACGACGACCGCCCGCGCCTGGAGTGCGGGGTCTGCGGCGCCTGGGGCATTTCGGACGCCTCGGCCGTGGTGGCGCTGGGCCTGCATGCGCTGCAGCACCGGGGGCAGGAAGCCTGCGGCATCGCCTCGGTCACCCGCACCCGCTTCCACACCGAACGGCACATGGGGCTGGTGGGCGACGCCTTCTCGGGCGCCGACCTGGTCCGGCGCCTGCCGGGCAAGGCGGCGGTGGGCCACACGCGCTACTCCACCTCGGGCGGCAGTTTCCAGCGCAACATCCAGCCCATGTTCGCGGACCTGGATTCCGGCGGCATCGCCATCGGCCACAACGGCAACCTGACCAATTTCCTGACGCTCAGGAACGAGCTGGTGGCTCAGGGCTCGATCTTCCAGTCCACCTCGGATTCCGAGGTCATCCTGCATCTGATCGCCCGGTCGCGGAAATCGCGCATCATCGACCGCTTCATCGACGCCCTGCTGCAGATCGAGGGCGGCTACGCCCTGGTGGCCCAGACCCAGAAGAAAATGATCGGCGCGCGCGATCCGCTGGGCATTCGCCCCCTGGTGCTGGGCCAGTTGGGCTCGGCCTGGGTGCTGGCTTCGGAGACCTGCGCCCTGGACATGATCGGCGCCACCTTCGTGCGCGACGTGGAGAACGGCGAGGTGGTGGTCATCGACGAGGACGGCCTGAGCTCCATCAAGCCGTTCCCGGCCCGCGCCGCGCGGCCCTGCCTGTTCGAATACGTCTATTTCTCGCGCCCCGACAGCGTGGTGAACGGCAAGCCGGTCTATGACGTGCGCAAGGCCATGGGCGCCCAGCTGTCGCGCGAGCATTCCGTCGAGGCCGACATCGTGGCGCCCGTGCCGGATTCCGGCGTGCCCGCCGCCCTGGGTTACGCCCAGGAAAGCGGCATCCCCTTCGAGATGGGCATCATCCGCAGCCACTATCTGGGCCGCACCTTCATCCAGCCCAGCCAGGGGGTGCGCGAACTGGGCGTGCGCATGAAGCACAGCCCCAACAAGGCCGTGCTGGCGGGCAAACGGGTCATCCTGATCGACGACTCCATCGTGCGCGGCACCACCTCGGTCAAGCTGGTGCGCGCGGTGCGCGAGGCCGGCGCCAAGGAGGTCCACCTGCGTTCGGCCAGCCCGCCGATCATGTGGCCGGATTTCTACGGCATCGACATGCCCGAGCGTTCGCAGCTGATCGCCGCGAACCTGTCGCTGGAGGAGATGCGGGCGCGGCTGGAGGTCGACACCCTGGGCTTCCTGTCGGTGGACGGTCTCTATCAGGCCATGGGCGCCGGGCCGCGCGACCCGGTGAACCCGCAGTTCACCGACCACTACTTCACCGGCGACTATCCCACCCGCCTTCTGGACCGCGAGATCGAGGAAAGCGGACGTGAGACGGCCTCAAGGCAACTTTCCCTCTTGGTGAGCGCTTAACCGCGCATGAGCGCGACACTCGGCTACTTCACCCTCGACACGCCCGACATCGACAGGGCCCGCGCCTTCTACGGCGCCCTGTTCGGCTGGACCTTCGACCCGGAGGCCTCGCACGAGACCTACGCCCATGTGGCCGGGGCGGGCAGCCCGGGGTTCGGCTTCGTCAAGGGCGAGCACACCGACTATTCTCACCTCTATTTCCGCATCGACGACATCGACGCCATATGCGCGCGCGTCACGGAGCTGGGCGGCAAATGCGCGGTGCCGGCCGACAGCGCCTCGGGCCGCAGCGTCAGCGCCAGCGACGACCAGGGCGTCAGCTTCGGCCTGTGGCAGCCCGCCGAGGGTTATTGAGGCTCCCTTGAGTCTGGAGAGATGCGGCGTCACCGCCCTTTCGCTTGGACCGTGGCGCGCGTAAGCAAGCGCCATGACGGATCAGCTTCCCCTGAAGGACCGCGTCGCCCTGGTGGTCGGCGCCTCGCGCGGCATCGGCTACGAGAGCGCCCTGGCGTTGGCGAAGGCCGGCGCCCATGTGGTCGCCACGGCGCGCACCGAGGGCGGGCTGGAGGAACTGGACGACGCCGTCTTCGCCGCCACCGGCCGTCACGCCACCCTGATCCCGTTCGACCTGGTGGACGGCGGGGCCATCGACCGCATGGGCGGCGCCCTGTTTGAACGCTTCGGCAAGCTGGATGTCTGGGTCCATGCGGCGGCGACCATGGGGCCCGAGGGCCTGGTTCCGGTCAGCCACGCCGACCCGCGCCAGTTCGCCAAGATCGAGAAGGTGAACTTCACCGCCGTCTATCGCCTGATCCGCTCGCTCGAACCCCTGTTGCGGGCGTCGGACGCGGGCCGGGCCGTCTATCTGACCTCGTCGCTGGCGTGGAGCCCACGCGCCTTCTGGGGCGCCTACGCCGCCACCAAGGCCGCCGCCCAGACCCTGGTGCAATGCTGGGCCGACGAGATCGAATCCACCGACATCCGCGTGGCCGTGCTGGACCCCGGCCGCATGCGCACCCGCCTGCGCGCCCAGGCCTATCCGGGCGAGGACCCGTCCGCCCTGCCCCCCCCGTCCGAGATCGGGCCGCTGGTGGTCGATCTGGCGCGGCCCGACCGCGAGCCGTCAGGGGGCGTCGTATCCTTCCGCGAATGGAAGGACGGCCCGCCGGTGTCGGCGCTGGTTTAGGCAGGGGCGCATATTCCCCCATCCGTCATTCCCGGGCTTGTCCCGGGAATCCATACACGCGGAACGTTCCAGGCTCGCTCTGCCCCATCGGTGCGTATGGATCGCCGGGACAAGCCCGGCGATGACGGAAGAGTATGAGTTTAGTCTAATAAAATCAGTAACTTGTATGGGATCTCAACCTAGATTGTGAACCTATAAATCCCGTCATCCTCGGGCTTGTCCCGAGGACCCATCGTTGATGCGCGCACGATCCGAGGCCGCTTCGGCAGTAATGCGAACGGCTGTCCGCTCACGCCCGGTTCCGCCGTGGGTCCTCGGGACAAGCCCGAGGATGACGGAGTGATCTACCGCTTCGGCTTGGACGGCCCGCCGGTGCGGATGCGGCCGGAGCGGGAGACCTGGCGGGCGCCGGTGCGGGCGCGCTTGCCGGGGATCGTGGCGGCCTTGGCCTTTGAGGCGGCGCGCAGCTTGGCCTTGACCACGGTGGGTTTGGCGGCGGCCGCCTTCTTGGCCGGCGCCTTGCCGGGCAGGCCCTTCGCCTCCTCGGCCTTCTGGGCCTTGGTGACGCGGCGCGGGGCGGTCTTCGCATCGCCCTTGGGACGCGCCGGGCCGCCGCTTCCGTCCACGAACGGGTTCGAGCCCGACTTGACCGTCAGCCGCATGGGCGTACCCGGAAGATCAAAACTCTCGCGCAGACTATTGATAAGATAGCGCTTGTAGTGATCCGGCATGGACGCAGCGCGGTTGGCGAACATGACGAACGTCGGCGGCCGCGCCTTGGTCTGGGCGACGTATTTCGGCTTGATGCGGCGGCCGTCCACGGCGGGCGGCGGGTGACGCTGGACCGCCATGGCCAGCCAGTCGTTCAGGTCGCGCGTCTTGACCTTCACCGACCATGTGTCGTGCGCCTTCAGGATGGCGGGCATCAGGCGCTCGACGCCGCGCCCGTTGTGCGCCGACAGGGCCACGAAGGGCGCGCCCTTGACCTGGGGCAGCATGCGCTCGGCGGTTTCTTTGAGCGCCGCCATGCGCGACTGGGGCTCCTCCTCCAGATCCCATTTGGAGATCACATAGATCAGGGCGCGGCCCTCGCGCTCCACCAGGTCGGCCAGCTGGAGGTCCTGGGTGTCGAAGGCGTTGTCGCGGTCCATGACCAGCACCACCACTTCGGCGAAGGTGATGGCGCGGATGGTGTCAGCGACGGACAGCTTCTCCAGCTTCTCCTGAACCCGCGCTTTGCGCCGCATCCCGGCGGTGTCCACCAGGCGGATGCGGCGGCCCTCGTATTCCCAGTCGACGGAGATGGAATCCCGCGTGATCCCCGCTTCCGGCCCGGTCAGCAGCCGGTCCTCGCCCAGCAGGCGGTTGATGAGGGTGGATTTGCCCGCGTTGGGCCGCCCGATGATGGCCACGCGGATCGGCTTGTCGGCCTCTTCCTGTTCGGCGACCTCGATGTCGGCGGCGGCCTTCGACACGGCGGCGTAGAGATCGGCCATGCCCTCGCCGTGCTCGGCGGAGATGGCCACCGGGTCGCCGAAGCCCAGCGCATTGGCCTCGCCCACCCCGCCGCCGCTCTCGCGGCTCTCGGCCTTGTTGGCCAGAAGGATCACCGGCTTGTCCTGTTTCCTCAGGCGGTCGGCGAAGATGAGGTCCAGCGCCGTGACCCCCTCGCGCGCGTCCATCATGAACAGGATCAACTCGGCGTCGTCGATGGCGGCCTCGGTCTGTTCGCGCATGCGCGATTCCAGGCTTTCGTCCGTGACGTCCTCGTATCCCGCCGTGTCGATCAGGGTCAGGTCGATGTCGCCGATATTGCCGTCCGCATAGCGCCGGTCGCGCGTCACGCCCGGCCGGTCGTCGACCAGCGCGAGCCGCTTGCCCACCAGCCGGTTGAACAGGGTGGACTTGCCCACGTTGGGGCGACCGACGATGGCGACCTTCAGGGCCATGGGAAACGCTTATAGGCCCTTTTTCCGGTCAGCGGATGCTGACCAGCTGACCATTGTCGGTCACGACATAGAGGGCGCCGCGATAGGCGATGGGCGCGATATAGGCCGGCGCGCCCAGGTTCAGGCTGGCGACTTCCTGACCCGTCTTGTGGTCATAGGCCACGGCCTGACCGTCGGAATTGACCAGGACCAGCCGGTTCGAGGCCAGGATCGGGCCGCTCCAGACCGGGCGCACGGTGCGCTTGCCGACGCCGAAGAACCAGCCGCCCTGGGTGCGGACGCGGCCCTCGCTGATGTCGCGGATCCAGTAAACCTGGCCGTTCTGGCGGTTGATGACGGTCAGCTGACCGGCCTTCGAGACCGCATAGACCACGTCGCCCGCCACCCACGGCGCGTTGACGCCCGTCAGGGGCAGCTGCCACGCCGGCTGGCCCGTGCGCACGTCCATGGCGCTGATGAGGCCGGAATGGCTGACCGCATAGACCACGCCCCGGCTGATCGCGGGGCGCCCGGCGATGTCGCGGATCTCGGACAGGGCGCTGGTGCGGCTGGTGCGCGACAGGACCTGGGTCCACAGTTCCTGGCCGTTGGCGGCGCGGATGGCCGCGATCTCGCCGGACGAGAACGGCGCGATCACCGTGTCGCCGCTGACCGCCGGGCTGGAGGCCCGCATCAGGCGGGCCGGTTCTGAGATGGCCTGATAGGACCAGACCATCGTCCCGGTGTCCGCATCCAGGGCCAGGATCTGGTTGTCCACGTCCACGGCCATGACGCGGCCGCCGGCCACGGTCGGCGCGCCGTGGATCGGCGCGTCGAAACTGGTGCGCCACACCTCCGCGCCGCTCTGGGCGTCCAGGGCCGCCACGAAACGATAGCCCGAGGTCACATAGACGCGGTTCCCGGACACCGCCACGCCGCCGCCATAGGCGCGGTCGCGGCCATCGGGGCGCAGGTTGGCCTGCCACAGGATGGCGCCGCTGTCCGCATCCACGGCGCTGACCCGCGATTCGCCGTCCATGACGAAGACGCGGCCGTCGGCGGCCACCGGCGTGGCCGTGACCTGGGTGGTGCGCGAGGCCCCCTCGCCGATGTCGCGGCGCCAGGCGACGGTGAACGCCGGCGCGGCGATCACATGCTCGAGGGATTGCTCCAGATTGCCGCCGGGCACCGGCCAGGCGTTGACCGCCTGAGGGCCGGGCACGAAGAAGTCGCGGCCCGCCAGTTCGGCGGTCGCAGACAGCTGCTGTTCGAACTCGAGCACGGAGACGCGCTCCCCGGCCGAGGCGACCGATTCCGGCGCCCCGTCGCCGCCGAACGGCCATATGCGGCGCGCGGTGGAGCAGGACGCCACCGCCACGGCCAGGCCGCAGACCAGGGCGATCTTAAGAGGTGTGGACATGGAGCGCATGCGGCTTTGAATCCTGGATTTACGGCTGTTCGGACGACGCGGCGTCGGCGGCCTGGGCCTGGCCCGGCTGGGCGTCGGCCTGCGGTTCGGGAAGCGCGGCCTGGGCGCGCACGATGTCGGCCATGGCGGCGGCGACGCCGGAGTCGATGGCGTCCAGAATCAGCTGGGCGCGCTGACGGACGGGATCCGGCACGTCCTGGCCCAGGGCCAGCAGAGCGAACACCGGCCGCGACTCGGCGATCTGGCCGTGCTGGATGCGGGCCAGGCCCTGCGCCTCGCGGGCGTAGGGGCTGAAGGGACGATCGTCGGCGGCGAGGGGCGCCAGGCGCGCCTCGACGTCCTCCAGCGAGGCGGTGTCCATCAGAAGGAACGCCGCCTTGAGCCGCGCCAGATCGGCGATCAGCGGCTGGCGCGAAGTCGAAGCGGCCTCGTCCAGCAGGCCGACGGCGTCCTCGATGCGGTCCTGGGTGACGGCGATTCCGGCCCGCTGTTGCAGGGCCAGGGCCTTGTAGCCGGGCGATCCCGCCTCAACGGCCTCGATGAAGGCGGCGTCGGCGGCGTCGGCGTTCCCCTCGCTCAGCGCCTGAACGCCCCGGTCGTAATGGGTCGCGGCGGTTTCGGCGCGGCTGGTCTGCCACGACTGCCAGCCCCACCAGGCCAGGGCGGCGACCAGCGCCAGCACCAGCGCGCCGGCGATCCAGGGGCCCCAGGTCCGCAGAAAGCGCTTGTACCGGTCGGAGCGCAGCTCCTCCTCGACCTCTTCAAAGACATCGACCACTTAAAGACACGCTCCCCTGAGCGGCGCGCCACGAACGGCGACCGCAGACGAATTTCGGCGCGACCCTAAAGACTTGAGGCGCGGCCCGCAACGCGGACGAACCCGGTTCAGACCGGCTTTTTGGAGAAGTAGGTCTCGACTTGGGCGGGAAAACGGCGCGCACGCACGTCCTCGGCGTAGGATTTCGCCGCGCGGGTGATCTCGCCGCGCAGATCGGCGTAGCGGCGCACGAACTTCGGCGACCAGTCGAACATGCCCAGCATGTCGTTGACCACCAGGATCTGGCCGTCGCACGAGGCCGAGGCGCCGATGCCGATGGTGGGCTTGTCGACGGCCTGGGTGATCTCGGCCGCCAGGCCCTCGGCCACGCCCTCGATGACCACGGCGAAGGCGCCGGCGTCGGCGGTGGCCTCGGCCTCGGCCATGACGCGCAGCCGCTCGTCGTCCGTGCGGCCCTTGGCCTTGAAGCCGCCCTCGTTCAGCACCGCCTGGGGCCGCAGACCCACATGGCCCATGACCGGAATGCCGCGCTGGACCAGATATTCGATGGTCTGGGGCACGGTGGGGCCGCTTTCCAGCTTCACCCCTTGCGCGCCCGTCTCCTTCATCACGCGGGCGCAGTTGGCGTAGGCGACCTCCTTGCCGCCTTCGTAGCTGCCGAAGGGCATGTCCACGACCACCATGGCCCGGCGCGCGCCGCGCATCACCGCCTGGCCGTGCAGGATCATCATGTCCAGGGTCACCCCGACGGTGTTGGGCAGGCCGTGCACCACCATGCCGACGCTGTCGCCCACCAGCAGCAGGTCGCAGTGCGCGTCCAGCATCTCGGCCGTCGGCGCGTCATAGGCCGTCAGGCAGACGATGGGCTCCCCGCCCTTGCGCGCCAGGATGTCGGGCGCGTGCAGCCGCTTGACCGGCTCCTCTTTGTGGGAAGACATCAGACCTCGTTAGACCTCGTTCGCCAGTTTCATGCCCGCCATGACCGCCGCCGCGATCAGCAGCGCCGCCATGGCCCAGAACATCTGCATACCCCCCAGGGTCCCGAAATCGAAATCAATTCCCAGGCGGCTCAGACCGTTCTGGGCGGCTTGGGCCTGGGCGGTCAGGGCGCCGAAGCCCGCGTCCACCAGCCTGACGTTCTCCGGAGCCGCGCCCGTCGAAGCGGTCAGTTCGGCCGCGCCCGCCTGGGCGTCGGTGGTGAAATGCAGATTGGCGCCCAGGGTCTCGCGCACCGCGAACACCCCGCCCACCAGGCCCGCAGCGCCGATCACCACGGTGCGAAGGCGCGACCCGGCGGCCAGGCGGCGCTCCACCCGTCGGGCGAAATCGGCGGCGTCGGCCATGGGCGGCGTCTGCTGAAACAGGCGCTCGATGAAGGGGTCGAATTCGTCAGGCGCGGACATCGGCCGGCCTCCCGAGGCTGTCCGGTTCCGGCGAAAGCCGGGCGCGGAGTTTATCCAGACCACGTTTGACATGAGATTTCACAGTCCCAAGTGGCGTATTCAAGGCGGCGGCGATCTCGGCGTGAGACAGGCCCGCGCCGTGGCACAACGACACGCACATGCGCTCGATGTCGCTGAGGCCCTTCAGGGCTTCGTCCAGATCCATGCGGCGCGCCGGATCGATGTCGACCGACTTCTCGACCGTCTCTTCACCTTCGGCGACATAGCGGGCCTCCCTGGCCTTGCGCTTCAGATAGAGCCGCGCGGCGATGCGGCGGACCCAGGCGCCGAAGGTCCCCTCCCCCCGAAACTCGGCGCATTTCTCGAAAGCCTGGACGAAGGCGTCCTGGGCGACATCGTCGGCGGTGGCCGGGTCGGCGCCCATGCGGCGCAGCAGCGCCCGGACCGCCGAGCCGTGCCGACGCACCAGCTCGCCGAACTCCCGACGTCCGCCGGCCGCCGCCAGGGCGGCCAGCTCCACGTCATGCAGGTCGATCGGATTGGCCATGGCGTTCCCCTGCCGCTCGCTCGCCTCAGCCCTTGTTCTTGTTGAAGAAGCTCAGGACGATGAACGCCAGCCCGATGAAGCCGGGGATCGCGGCCATGCCGCTCATGACGTAGAAGACCTCGCCGTCGCCATCCACATAGCTGAGCATCCAGCCGAACAGGGCCACGCCCAGGGCGACCGCCAGCCAGATCACCCCGATGCGCATGTCCCGATTCGCGGTCGACGGCGGGCGGGCGCCTTCCTTGCTCATGGCCTCGATGATCTCGGTCGGCATGGGCTGGCCCTTGTCGATGGCCGCTCGCAGCGTCTTCTGCATTTCGCGGCGGTCACGGCTCTTGAGCCAGGCGGGAATGGCGATGAGGGCGACGACCATGAGGAACGGCGCCAGGGGGACGAGAATCTCGAAACCTTGCACGGCTTGATCCTTCTTGAAGCGGGACGGCGCGATGCCGGGCCCTTCTGATTACAAGAGGCGGCGACGGTCGCCCGTGGATGCGCGAGTCAACGTGAAATCTTCGTAAGGCGACGCTCGGCCGGGTCGGGCGAGCGCCGACATCGTCAGCGCGCGAGCCGCCGCGCGGCCATCAGCCCGGTCAGAGCCATGACCGCCGCCGCGCCCATCACGGCGCCCGGCAGGACCAGCGTCTGCGCCAGGACCTCCACGGACGGGCCCAGCACCGGCTGCAGCGCCCAGGCGACCAGGCATCCCGACACGGCCCAGGGCGCCGCCGCGCCCACCCGCGCCCAGGCCCGGCGGCGGGCGACCCGCTCCATCACTGCGGCCGAAAAGGCCAGGTCGCGCGCGGGCGGCGCCTGTTCGGCGAACAGGACGGCCAGTTTGTCATCGGGCTTCATCTCAGCCATCCGAACCTCCCAGCGCCTGGAGCAGCCTGGCGCGGCCCCGCGTTACATGAGACTTCACTGTGCCCAATGGCAAGCTTAGCGCCACGGACGCCTCGGCGTGCGACCATCCCTCGGCGAGGCACAGGGCCACGCAGGCCCGCACCTCCGGCGCCAGGGCGGCCATGGCGGCCTGCATCGCCAGCCGGTCCTCCGGCGTCACGCCCGGCGCCGGTTCGGTGGTCTCCAGCCAGGCCGCGTCCCGCGCCCGGGTCCGCTGCACGCCCCGCGTCCGGTCGCGCGCCTTGCGCCAGGCGATCCCGCATAGCCAGGCCCGGATCCCGGCCGGATCCTTCAATGTCCGAAGCGATCTCCACGCCGTCAGGAACACCTCCTGCGCCAGGTCGTCCGCCTCGGCCCGGTCGCCGCCCAGCACGCGCCTGAGGAACCCGCGCACCGCGCCCTGGTGCCGGGCGACGAGCCGGGCGAAGGCGGCGTCCGACCCTGCTCGGGCCGCCGCCGCCAACTCGGTGTCGCTCTGGTCCACCACCTTGCTCGCCCCTCTGAACGATGACCGTCAGGACTTTCCCCCGCGTTTCGTCGTCAGCGCGCAGATGGCGGCCCAGACCGCGACGGCCGCCATCACCAGGGCGACGATCATGAAGGCGAAGTCGGCATTGTCGGAAGCCAGGCCGTTCGGAAAATAGGCCGCTGCGGCGAAACCGGCCGACAGCACCCCGAACAGGCCGAAAAGCGACCAGTAATTCGTCGGCTGACCGCTCTCCGAAGACCCGGCGCCCCAGAACTCGGCCTCGGAATCGATGGGCTTCTCCAGCACCTTCATCAGTTGGGGCGGGACCTCCTTGCCGCTGTCGGCATAGCGCCGCACGATGTCCAGGGTCTCGCGCTGGCGACGATAGTTCAGCCAGCTGGCCCAGGCCGCATAGATGAACCAGCCCAGCGGGAACAGCAGCCACCAGTAGCTGTGAAACAGGTTTTCCATCTCTCATCCTCCAATGCGAGGCGATCATCGCCCGCTTTCACCCTGTAGTCGCCGCCGAACACGCCGATGGATGCGAAGACGGAAAAATTTTTGTGGCGCGCGCCCAGTTTCGCGCTGGACCGGCGTCGCCCAGGTTGAGACCCTGTTACAAGCGGATGGGGGAACATGAGATCTCCACCCAGGCCGGTCATCAGGATTTCATCATGCCCCAGCCCCCCTCCTCCGACGACAGACGCCGCGCCCTGCGCCGGGTGGCGGGCGTGGTGCTGCTGGCGCTGGGCCTTTATTTCCTCAGCAATTCGGCGGTGATGCTGATCGGCGGCCGTTCGGGACTGGCGGACGAGGCGCCGTGGCTGATCCCCGGGCTGGTCCTGGCGGGCGCGGGCGGCTGGCTGATGGGGATCATCGGCCGACGGGCCTGACGTTCAGAACGCCGCCTCATAGACCTCGGGCCTGAAGCCGACGATGCGGCGGCCGCCCAGGTCCAGCACCGGCCGCTTTATCATCGACGGCTGGGCCAGCATCAGGGCGACGGCCTTGTCCCGGTCCAGGTCGGCCCGGTCCGCCTCGGGCAGCTTCCTGAACGTCGTGCCCGCGCGGTTCAGCACCACCGTCCAGCCATGCTCGTCGACCCACCGCTCCAGCGAGGCCCGGTCGATCCCGGCCTTCTTGTAGTCGTGGAAGGCGTAGGCGATCCCCCGCCCGTCCAGCCAGACGCGCGCCTTCCTGACCGTATCGCAGTTGGGGATGCCGTAGAGCGTGGGGGTCATGGGGTCTCCGTCGAAAAAATGATGGCGCCGTGTCGGGAACGGGGCGTTTCATCCGTCCTTGGCCCGACGCCGCATGGCGCGGCGCGATGAATGGAGAGGATCATGCCCACCGTCCAGAAGATCAATCCGTGCCTGTGGTTCGACGGCCAGGCCGAGGAAGCCGCCGGGTTCTACGCCACGCTGTTCCCGGATTCGCGCGTCGACAAGGTGGTGCGCTCGCCCGCCGACAATCCCAGCGGCAAGGCCGGGGACGTGCTGGTGGTGGAGTTCACCCTGGCCGGATCCAAGTTCGTGGGCCTGAACGGCGGGCCGATGTTCAGGTTCAACGAGGCCGTGTCGTTCCAGATCGCCTGCGAGGATCAGGCCGAGGCCGACCGCCTGACCGACGCCCTGTCGGCCGTGCCCGAGGCGGAGCAGTGCGGCTGGGTCAAGGACCGCTTCGGCCTGAGTTGGCAGATCATCCCCACGCGGCTGCTGGAGCTGATAAGCGATCCCGACCTGGACCGCGCGCGGCGCGCCACCGAGGCCATGCTGAAGATGAAGCGCATTGACATCGCGGCGGTGGAGCGCGCGGCGGACGGCGGATAGAATGGGGTCCGCCTGCGCCGGTCAGGCGGCGGCGCAGGCGCCATGCGGCAGATCACCGCCAGGTCCGCCTCCGGATTGTTTGGCGGGCTGAAATCCGTCATGGAGTTCCGTCCCCCCGGAAATCCCCCATGGCCCACTTCTCCACCAAGACATACGGCGCCGAACGGGGGCTGTCGTGCGCCTACAGGCAGTGGGCCGCCGACAGCCATTGCCGGCTTCTTCACGGCTATTCGCTCGGTTTCCGCTTCACCTTCGCCGCCGAACAGCTCGATCATCGCGGCTGGGTGGTCGACTTCGGCGTGGGCGGCTTCGGCCGCATCCGGGAGTGGCTTCACGCGACCTTCGACCATACGCTTCTGGTCAGCGTTGACGACCCCGACCGGGACGCCTTCCTGCACCTGGAGACGCTCGGCCTGGCCCAGACGCGGCTGGTCCCCGGAACCAGCTGCGAACGCCTGGCCCAGTATGTCCTGGAACACGCCCAGGGCCTGATCCACGAAGCCGCCGGCGGCCGCTGCTGGGTGCACAGCGTCGAATGTTTCGAACATGGCGCCAACAGCGCCGTCTATGAAAACCCGACCGCTCTGCTCTCCAGGATCGATCTGGAGGTCTACACTCGCCTGCTGGCGGAGCGATGAGCAAATCCCTCTGGGGCCTTCAAACGCGATGCGCTATATGACCATCCATATAGTCAGGAGCGTGACATGGGTGCGATCAATCTTGCGGACGCCAAGGCCCATCTGAGCAAACTGGTTGACCGGGTCCAGGCAGGCGGTTCGATTGACATCATCCGCCGCGGCAAGCCCGTCGCACGGCTTACGGCTGTGGCCAGGCCGCGCAAGCCGATCGACGCGGCTCTGCTTCATGCGCTGACAGCGACCATGCCGCCGCAGTCCCAGAGCGCCGCCGACCTGGTGCGGTCGATGCGGGACAGTGACCGCTACTGATGCTCTATCTCGACACCTCGCTGATTGTCGCGGCGCTCTCCAACGAAGCAATGACGTCGCGCGTTCAGGCCTGGCTGGCGGAGCAGGATGCGGCGCAACTGCTGATTAGTGACTGGACCGTCACCGAAATGTCCTCCGCCCTGGCGATCAAGTTGCGAACCGGTCAGCTCAACATCGAGCAGCGCGCGGCGGCGCTCGCCATGTTCAACAAGCTGGTCGCCGAGAGCTTTTCCGTTCTCACGGTGACGGGTGAGCATTTCCGGGCCGCAGGAAAGTTCGCCGATCAGCATGGGCTCGGACTCCGTGCGGGGGACGCGCTGCATCTCGCCGTCGCATCTGACCATGGAGCCACGGTGCACACGCTCGACCAGCGACTTGCCGAGGCAGGTCCCGCGCTCGGCGTGCCGACGCAACTGCTGACATGATCCAGGCCCTCACTCCCATTCGATTGGCACGATCGCCATAAGATACTGCCATCAAACGATTTTTTCCGGCGTGCTGAAATGTATACCGGCATATCGACCGATAGACCCGGTGCGCTATTGAAAATTCAGAACAAATGGACCGCAGTAAATTTCGAGTGATCCTGACAACTCTTTCTACCTATTGACAGTCGATCAGAAATGAACGGCTACATCCAAATGTCATGACCATCGTTGGATATCGAACGATATCGAGCAAAGAAAATACCGTCACTTCGCCCCTTCCATCTCGGAATCCTAAAATCCCATGGACATTCAGATACTGCTTCTGGGCGACCTCGGCGCCCGCTTCGGCCGGGAGCACACCCTGGCGTTCCGGGACGGCATGACCGTGAACGAGTTGCGCCGGCGGCTGGTCGAACGGATCGAGGGCTCCGGCCCGGCGCTGTCCAGTCCCGCCATCCGCTTCGCCGTGGATCAGACCGTGGTGCCGGAAAGCACCGCCCTGTCGCGCGGGCAGGAAGTCGCCGTCCTGCCGATTTTCTCAGGCGGTTGAGATGACAGTCTCGGCGGCGCTGACCCCGGACCCGCCGAACGCGGACGCCGAATTGCGCGCCTTCCTCGAAGGTCGCACGGGAGACGGCGCGGTGATCGCGTTCGTGGGCCTTGCGCGCGACACGTCGGCCGCCGGTCCGGTGACGGGCCTTTATCTGGACCATTATCCGGGCTTCACCGAACGCTCGCTCGAGACGATCGCCGCCGAAGCCCAGGCGCGCTTTCCCGTCAGCGGCATACGAGTGGTGCATCGCTACGGCGAGGTGGCCCCTGGCGAAACGATCGTCTTCGTCGCCGTCGCCGCGCCGCATCGCCGCGCGGCCTTCGAGGCGGCGGATTATCTGATGGACCGCCTGAAAACCGAGGCGGCTTTCTGGAAGCGCGAGGACGGCCCCGCCGGATCGCGCTGGATCGAACCCACCGAAAAGGATCGCGCCGATCGCGCGAGATGGAACGACTGAATGGCTGGAATCGACGAACACCTCACGTTTTATCCGCTGAACATCGCCGTCCTGACGATCTCGGACACCCGGACCCTTGAGGACGACACTTCGGGAGCGCTTCTGGTGGAGCGTCTGACGTCGGCTGGGCATCACCTGGCCGGTCGCGCGCTGGTCACTGACGACGTGCCGGCCATCCGTCAGCAGGTGGAGGCATGGGCGGCCGACCCGGCCGTGGAAGTCATCCTCACGAC
>JAEZCL010000187.1 GCA_023433585.1 Pseudomonadota bacterium | reverse complement strand
GCCCTGCCGCTCGTCGATCCACAACAGCGCCGCCGCCGCGCCGGCGAGCGACACCTCCACGGCCTGGTCGTTCACGCCGATGGACAGGGTCCGCCCCTGGGCCAGGTCGCGCGCCAGGGCGAGGGTCCGGTCCGGCTCCCGGGGCAATTGGATCGCGCGTCCGTCCAGGGTCAGGCGCGGCGGCGCGCCCGCCTCCTCCTCGTCCCAGGCCGCCTGGCCGGCGGCGACGCGCAGAGGCGCCTCGGCCCCGGCGTCGCGCGACAGGATGATCCAGCCGGTCGACAAGCCGTTGGCGCCGTAGGCCGAGCATCGGCCCGCGTTGTCGCACACCGCCCGCCAGTCCCGGAACGCGCGCTCCTCCGGCGTGAACTCGGCGACGACGGCCGGCGCATCGGCGGACGGCGGCGCGTCGGTGGCGGGGGCGTTCGCTTCCTGCTGCGCGCCGCACCCGGCGGCGAGCCCGGCCAGAGCCAGCCCTATCGTCATGGATCGCATCATCTCACACCTCCTTTCAGTCCGGCGGACAGATTCGGATCCTCAGATGCGGGACAGGATATCCGCGTCATCTCCGCCGTCCGATGGCCCGGGGGATTCGCTCGGACCTCGGGGCTCCATGCGGCCGCGCAGGGCCCGCAGGTCGGCTGCGATCTGGAATACGGCCACATAGAGCTCGCAGAACGACCGCCACAGAAGCGCGGCGATGCTTAAGGCCAAGAGGCCGACGATCAGGGTCGGAAAGGCCAGGACCCAGCTCATGATCCCCGGCTCGGTCAGGGCCAGCCCCACGGCCGAGCCCACCACGGTGAAACCGCCCAGCACGATCAGCGCCAGGCCCGCCCAGTAGATGAGGTGGATGACCGGGCCGGTCAGCAGCCGGTCGAATGTCAGAAGGTCCATCAGCACCTCGCCCGGAGAGGTCCGGCCGAAGGCCTGAAGCGAAGGACGCACGACGGGCGCCCGCGAGGACGAAAAGGGTCGGCGCGACATGGCCGGTGCTCCGTGAGACGGACGATCAGGGCTATCAGCGCCCCCGACTTCGCGCAACGGGCGAACCGCGCCGGCCCCCTCGGGCTTTGCACCGGCGGCCGCGCTCGCTATACCCCGCCGAACATTCCTCCCCAATCCGCAAAGGCAGGCGAAGCATGGCCAAGATCAAGGTCGACAACCCCATCGTGGACATCGACGGCGACGAGATGACCCGGATCATCTGGACGATGATCAAGGAAAAGCTGGTCTTTCCGTTCCTGGACCTTGAGCTGGACTACTACGACCTGGGCATGGAGCACCGCGACGCCACCGACGATCAGGTGACCATCGACGCGGCCCACGCCATCCAGAAGCACGGCGTCGGCGTGAAATGCGCCACCATCACCCCGGACGAGGCGCGGGTCGAGGAATTCGACCTGAAGAAGATGTGGAAGTCGCCCAACGGCACCATCCGCAACATCCTGGGCGGCGTCGTCTTCCGCGAGCCGATCATCTGCTCGAACGTGCCGCGCCTGGTGCCCGGCTGGACCCAGCCCATCGTGGTGGGCCGTCACGCCTTCGGCGACCAGTACAAGGCCACCGACTTCCTGTTCCCCGGCAAGGGAACCCTGTCCATCAAGTTCGTCGGCGACGACGGCGCGGTCATCGAACACGAGGTGTTCCAGGCGCCGTCGTCCGGCGTGGCCATGGGCATGTACAACCTGGATTCGTCGATCACCGATTTCGCCCACGCCAGCTTCGCCTATGGCCTGGCGCGCAACTATCCGGTCTATCTGTCCACCAAGAACACCATCCTCAAGGCCTATGACGGGCGCTTCAAGGACATCTTCCAGCAGGTGTTCGACGCGCATTACGCCGAGGAATTCAAGGCGCGCGGCCTGACCTATGAGCACCGCCTGATCGACGACATGGTGGCTGCGGCCATCAAGTGGTCCGGCGGCTTCGTCTGGGCCTGCAAGAACTACGACGGCGACGTGCAGTCCGACGTGGTGGCGCAGGGCTTCGGCTCGCTGGGCCTGATGACGAGCGTGCTGATGACCCCGGACGGCAAGGTGCTGGAAGCCGAGGCCGCCCACGGCACCGTGACCCGGCACTATCGTCAGCACCAGAAGGGCGAGGCCACCTCGACCAACTCCATCGCCTCGATCTACGCCTGGACGCGCGGCTTCAAGCATCGCGGCAAGCTGGACGGCAATCAGGCCCTGATCGACTTCGCCGAGACCCTGGAGAAGGTGGTCGTGGACACGGTCGAGAGCGGCCACATGACCAAGGACCTGGCGCTGCTGGTCGGCGACCATCAGAGCTGGCTGACCACCGAGGGCTTCCTCGACAAGGTCGCCGAGAACCTGAACAAGGCCATGGCCTGACCGCATCGTCTCCTCCCCATCTCTTGGCATGGGGAGGTGGCGCGGGCGCGACTCAGCGCCCGTGACGGAGGGGGCGGCTCGGTGTCTGACGGTTTTCACAAGAAAGACCGAGGCGACTGAACCAACCCCTCCACCATGCTTCGCATGGTCCCCCTCCCCGCTCGGGCGGGGAGGAGATTCGCGCGAAACGGGCCTGTCCTTTGCCGTCCCGCCGAGCTCATGCATTACTGCCCGTCATGAAGCGTGCGCTATTCAACCTGTTCCTGCTGGCCGTCGTCGTGGCGGTGGTCGGCTTTTTCGCCGCGCCGGGCGTGGCCTTGTTAGCCCAGCGCGCGGCGGCCCAGTCGCATGACGTG
>JAEZCL010000175.1 GCA_023433585.1 Pseudomonadota bacterium | reverse complement strand
TCCATCGACATCAACTTCTAAGGGCAAGCCCCTCCCGGCCCTCGCGGCCCGGAGGCGACCCACAGATGTCGACGGCCCGACGGCCAAGACTTCAGACGCCCCGCCAGGCTCACGCCAAGCGGGGCGTTTTTCTTGTGGACGCTCTGTGGACGATCAGAAGCGTGCCCGGCGGCCCCGGATGATCCCGGGACTCCGAATTCGTCCGTACACCCCTGAATTCCAAGATGTATGGCCGCCTCACCGCGTCCGCCCCGCCTGTCGCGCCTTGTTGCTGCGCCGCAACACGTCAGGGCTTGTCACAAATTGGAGGCATATGTGTCTTCCGGGTGTCGGGATACCGACCTAAACGGCGCCCATCCATCAGTGTCGCGCGCATCATCACGTCCGCCGGACGTCACGCGACCGCAGAGAGGGGATACTCTGAGAATGAGACTCAACCAGCTGGCTTGCGGCGCCTCAGCCGCCGTCATCGCGCTGGCGGCCGCCTCGGCCGTCTTCGCCCAGGAGACCACCGGCGGCGTCCGGGGTCAGATCGTCGACGACTCCGGCGCGCCCGTCGCCGGCGCCACCGTGGTGGTGACCCACACCCCGTCCGGCACCCGGTCCACCACCCTGACCGACGCGGGCGGCCAGTACAACGCGCGCGGCCTGCGCGTCGGCGGCCCCTACACGGTGGAAGTCTCCGCCCCGGGCGCCGAGACGACCTCGGCCCAGGTCGCCCACGTCGGCATCGGCGATGCGTCCACCGTCAATCTGACGGTCTTTTCGGGCGCCACCACGGTCGAAGAGCTCGTCATCACGGCCCAGGCCGCCGGCGGCGCCACGGCCATCGGCCCGAGCGCGACCTTCTCGGCCCTGCAGCTGGAACGCACCCCCACGGTCAACCGCGACCTGCGCGACGTGATCTCGATCGATCCGCGCATCCATCTGGACTCCGGCTATCAGGACGGCATCCAGTGCGGCGGCGCCAACCCGCGCTTCAACAGCCTGACGGTCGACGGCGTTCGCATGAACGACAACTTCGGCCTGAACGACAGCGGCTACCCCACCGAGCGGATGCCGTTCTCCTATGACTCCATCCAGGAAGTGGCCGTCGAGCTGGCGCCCTTCGACGTGGAGTACGGCCGTTTCACCGCCTGCAACATCAACGCGGTGACCAAGTCCGGCGGCAACTACCTGTCCGGCGGCCTGTTCTATGACTTCACCAACCAGAACCTGACCGGTGACTCGCTGGAAGGCGGCGACATCGACCTGGGCGA
Source organism: Pseudomonadota bacterium (assembly GCA_023433585.1). Taxonomy (GTDB): domain Bacteria; phylum Pseudomonadota; class Alphaproteobacteria; order Caulobacterales; family Caulobacteraceae; genus Brevundimonas. Next base: position 21,410 of record JAEZCL010000175.1, on the reverse strand, counting down.
GTTCGAGGAGACCCGCTGGGGCGTGCACCTGAGCGGCCCGATCATCCGCGACCGGCTGTTCTTCTTCGCCTCGTACGAGCGCCTGGAAGGCACCAACGTGTTCTCGCGCGGCCCGGCCGACTCCGGCGCCGGCACCCCGGTCCTGGGCCTGTCGCAGGCGGACTACGACCGCATCCTGAACATCGCCCGCAACGTCTACGGCTACGATCCGGGCGGCATCCCCGCCCCGGCCGGCAACGAAGACGAGAAGATCCTGCTGAAGCTGGACTGGAACATCTCGGACCGTCACCGCGCCGCGTTCACCTACAACCACAACAACGGCTACAACATCGTCGAATCCGACGGTTCGTCCAGCAACTTCGAGTTCTCGGACCACCTGTATCGTCGCGGCTCCGAGATGGACGGCTACATCGCCCAGATCTTCTCGGACTGGACCGACAACTTCTCGACCGAGTTCCGCGTCGCCTATTCGACCCTGGCCAACTCGGTGATCCCCCAGGGTGGTTATAACGTCGGCGAACTGCGCATCCGCACCAGCAACCCGGCCACGGGCGGCGCGTCCACCGTGTTCATGGGCGCGGACGATTCCCGCCACTCGAACGTGCTGGAATACGACACCCTCAGCATCAAGGCCGCCGGCGCCTACACCATGGGCGACCACCTCTTCACCTTCGGCTTCGAACGCGAAGAGCTGGATGTCTTCAACATGTTCGTCCAGCACTCCCTGGGCGAGTTCTACTTCAACAGCATCGACGACTTCGAGAACGGCCTGGTCACCGACGTGGACTACGGCAACGCCCGCAGCCTGAATCCTGCGGATGCGGCGGCGAACTTCGCCTATGCGACCAACACCCTGTACGTCCAGGACGAGCTGCGTCTGAACGACCGGCTGACGGTCACCGCTGGCTTCCGCTACGACTGGTACGCCACTGACGACGAGCCGGTGTACAACGCCAACTTCGAGGCGCGGAACGGCTTCTCCAACACCGCGACCCTGGACGGCGTCAGCCTGCTGCAGCCGCGCTTCGGCTTCACCTATGAGCACAGCCCCTCGCTGCGCTTCCGGGGCGGCGTCGGCCTCTATTCGGGCGGCAACCCGAACGTCTGGATCTCGAACAACTTCTCCAACGACGGCATCACCAACGTCCAGATCGATCTGGCTTCGCTGGGGCTGGCTTCGACCGCGAGCAAGTACAACCTGTTCACCAACGGCAACGCCAATCCGCTGGACATCCCGCCGGAGCTCCTCAACGCGGTGCAGGGCGCGACGCCCAACGTCGGCGTGAACGCGCTGGACCCGTCCTTCCGCATCCCGGCGTCCTGGAAGTTCGCCCTGGGCGCCACCTGGTGGGTCGACGCCCCGGTTCTGGGCGACGGCCTGCGCATCGACGCGGACCTGCTGTACTCCGACACCCAGAACGCCGCCGTGGTGCGCGACCTGTCGATCGTTCAGGTCGGCACGTCGCCCGACGGCCGCCCGATCTATCGCCGGGTGGACAAGAGCGATCCGGACTGCCTCACCGATCCGGCCAACACCGCCGTCTGCCCCGGCCGGGGTTCGCAGAACGACTTCCTGCTGACCAACTCCAGCGGCGGTTCGCAGTTCGTGGCCTCGATCAACATCAGCCAGTCCTATGACTGGGGCTTCGACTGGTCGCTGGGCTACGCCTACACCCAGGCCGAGGACGTCTCGCCGATGACCTCGTCGGTGGCGTTCTCCAACTTCGCCAACGCTGCGGCGGTGGACCTGAACAACCTGGCGGTGGCGACCTCGAACTACGAGATCCCGCACCGGTTCACCATGCAGGTGAATTATGAGCGGGCCTTCTTCGGCGACTACCTGACCCGCTTCACCCTGTTCGGCCGCTCCAACCAGACCCGGCCCTACAGCTTCGTGTTCGCCCAGAACGACGGGGCGATGTTCGGCGACAACGTCAACTTCTCGCACCTGGTCTACATCCCGACCGGGCCGAGCGATCCGAACGTGATCTTCGCGCCGACCTTTGACCAGGCCGCCTTCTTCGACTTCGTCGACGAGTACGGCCTGAGCAGCGGCACGCCCGCCCGCAACAGCCAGGACGGCGAGTGGTGGACCCGCTTCGATCTGCGGATCGAGCAGCAGCTGCCCGGCCTGATGGACGGCCACCGCACCTCGGCCTTCCTGGTGGTCGAGAACCTGGGCAACCTGCTGAACGACGAGTGGGGCATCCTGCGCGAAGCCAGCTTCCCGCTGACCGACGATGTGGTTCAGGCCCGCATCCAGGGCAACCAGTATGTGTTCGAGCGGTTCAACACCCCAGCCATCTCCAGCCGGGTCACCCGCCCGTCGCTGTGGGAAATCCGCGTGGGCCTGCGCTACTCCTTCTAAGACGAGGGACGAACGACAGTCCGGAAAGGGCGGGCCTTCGGGTCCGCCCTTTTTCTTTGCGCGCGGCGCAGGTTGAATGCGGGGCCGGTCGTGTCTATCTGCGCGCGCCGTTCCCCATCCGTGTTGCAGGACCGATCATGACCGTCATCCCCGCCGAATGGAGCCCGCACCGCGCCATGTGGGTCGGCTGGCCCAGCCATGACGAGCTGTGGGAGGAGAACCTCGAACCCGCGCAAGGCGAAGTCGAGGCCCTGGTGCGCGCCCTGGCCGGCCCGGGGCGCGAGCGGGTGCGGCTTCTGGTCGGCAAGCCCGAGGCTCTGGCGGACGCCCGCGCGCGGTTTGCGGACGTGGCGAACGTGGAGGTCGTGGACGGCCGCTTCGGCGACATCTGGCTGAGGGACACCGGCCCAATCTTTGACGCCGATGGGATCGCCCACGGATTCGAATTCAACGGCTGGGGCGGCAAATACGAACTGGAGCACGACGACACGGTGGCCGGCCAGATCGCCGATCACGCCCGGGCGGCGCTGAAGCCCCACGCCTTCATCCTGGAAGGCGGCGCGGTGGACCATAACGGCGCGGGCACGATCCTGACCACGCGCCAGTGCCTGCTGAACCCCAACCGCAATCCGGATTGGAACGAGGCGAAGGCGGAACGCGCCCTGGCCGAGGCGCTGGGGACGAAAAAGGTGCTGTGGCTGGGCGAGGGCCTGTTCAACGACCACACCGACGGCCACCTGGACAATCTGGCGCGTTTCATCGCGCCGGGCGTCGTGGCCTGCCCCATGGCCTGGGGCAGGAAGGATCCCAACGCCGACGTCTATGACGCCGCCGCCCGCGACCTGGCGGCCATGACCGATGCGGACGGAAACGCCCTGAGGGTCGTGCGCATCCCCTCGCCCGGCCTGATCGTGGACGAGGACGAGAAGGTCGTGCCCGCCAGCCACATGAACTTCCTGATCGCCGACGGCGCGGTGATCGTGCCGACCTATGGCGACGACACCGCCGCGCGCCTGGCCTGCGAAGGCCTGGCCACGGTCATCACCGACCGCGAGATCATCGCCCTGCCGTCCAGGGCGATCCTGTCCGGCGGCGGGTCGTTCCACTGCATCACGCAGCAGGAGCCGGTGGTGGAGTGATTGGTGGTTAGTGGTTAGTGATTGGTGGTTGATGGGAAGATGGGAGGCTGACGACGATGACGGACGGCATCACCAGTTACCGCGACCTTCAGGTCTGGAGGCGCGCCATCGATCTTGCGGAAGCGGTTTATCAGGCGACGGCTCAATGGCCGAAGGATGAGCGTTTCGGCCTTATCAGCCAGATCCGGCGCGCCGCCGTCTCCGTTGCGTCCAATATCGCGGAAGGCTCCGCTCGCCGAACCACGGGTGAGTTCCTTCAGTTCATCGGAATGTCGCGAGGCTCATTGGCCGAAACGGAAACCCAGATCATCATCGCCCAGCGCCTCCGGTATCTTTCCAAGCCTGCGGCGACGAATCTTCTCGCCTCGGCCGAAGAGATCAGCCGAATGCTGGTGGCGCTCGCCGGCGCCTTGAGAAAGCGCAAACCCGCATGATCCCGCAATCACTAATCACTAATCACCAATCACCATCACCATGACCCGCACCCTCTCCGTCGCCGCGATCCAGACCTCCTACGGGACGGACATGGACGCCAACATCGCCAGGACCATCGACCTGATCCGTCAGGCGGCGTCAAAGGGCGCGCAGGTGATCCTGCCGCCGGAACTGTTCCAGGGGCCCTATTTCTGCGTCAGCCAGGAAGAAGACTGGTTCGGCACGGCCTATCCGTGGCGTGAGCATCCGTGCGTGACGGCGCTGGCCCCGGTCGCAAAGGACCTGGGCGTGGCCATTCCCGTGTCGATCTTCGAGCGGGACGGGCCGCATTACTACAACTCGCTGGTCATGCTGGACGCGGACGGCGAAGCCCTGGGCGTCTATCGCAAGAGCCACATCCCGGACGGCCCCGGCTATCAGGAAAAATACTATTTCCGGCCCGGCGACACGGGGTTCCGCGTGTGGAACACCCGGCACGGCCGCGTGGGCGTCGGCATCTGCTGGGACCAGTGGTACCCGGAGACGGCGCGGGCCATGATGCTGATGGGCGCCGAGGTGCTGATGTATCCCACCGCGATCGGATCAGAGCCCCACGATCCGACCCTGGACACCGCCGAGCCCTGGCGCCGGGCCATGCAGGGCCACGCGGTGTCGAACGTCGTGCCGGTTGTGGGCGCCAACCGCATCGGGCGCGAACAGGTCACCGAAGCGGGCCAGTTGTTCTATGGCAGCTCCTTCATCGCCGACCACCGGGGCGACCTGGTGGAATCCTTCGGCCGTGAGGACGAGGGCGTGCTGGTGCACGAATTCGACCTGGACTTCCTGGACCGGCACCGCGCCGCCTGGGGCTTCTTCCGCGACCGGCGCACGGACCTCTACGGCGTCCTGACGACCGGCGCCTGACGCGGCCGCGAATTCACGGAGTCAGGGCCAGCGCCGCCCTTTCGGCCGCGCAGCCCGGGTTGAGGCGGTCCAGGGTTCGGGCCGCGGCCACCTCGGCGCGGGCGGCGGCCAGATCGGCCTGATAGTCCGGCGTGCGGCGGATGGCGTCATGGAGCGCCCGGCCCAGCGCCTGGCCCGCCGCCACATCGGCCGGATAATGCACCGCGCAGACCGTGCGGCTGGTCCCGATCTCCTCGCCGATGCGGGTCAGGGCGGCGGCCTGGTCCGGCGCCGCGTCGGCCATGACACGGCCCCACAGGGCGCCGACCGTGGCGTGGCCAGACGGGTAGGAGGCGCTGGTCCTCAGGTCTTCATCGACCCGGATGCAGGCGCGGCGGTCAGGATCATCGGCGATGGGCCGGGCGCGAAAGCCCGCCGCCTTGGCCGCGTTCGAGGCCGCGCCCGCGTCCCGCAGTGAGCGGGACAGGAGCCGCACCAGCGCCGGCGGCGGATCCTCGGCCAGGCGGGCGTCCAGGGGGCAGTCGAAATGCTGGACCGCCAGGTGCGGTCGAAGCTCCGCATGGGTCTGGGCCAGGCGCCAGCGGTCGCTGTCCTCCAGAACCCTCCAGCGCAGCGAGGCGCCCCGGTCGGCGGCGTCCTGGGCCGAACCCGGCGCGGGAAAGGCGGGCACGGCCGCCCCCAGGGCCGCAAGCGTCTCCGCGTCCAGATAGGATTGCGGCGCGGCGGCGGCGGCGGGCGCCTCGACCCGCGACGGCGCGGGAAAGGACGGGCTGACCGCGCAACTGCCCGCCAGAACGGCGGCGGCCATCCCGAGCGCGATGGGCGGACGCCTCATCCTCCGGCGCTCCAGACCAGCTGGACCGACACCCCGTTCTCCACCGGCGTGGCGAAGACCGACAGATTGGCGCCGTTGCGGGTGGAGTGGGCGCCGTAGGCCCGCGCCTCGCCCTGGTTCATGGCCATGACCGACGCCAGGCCCTCGGCCTCGGCGCGGGTGCGATGGAAGGCGATGACCTCGTCGGGCGTGGCCGTGGTGACATAGGTGACCAATCCCCCCGGCCCGGAGCCGTCTTCCTCGTCCGCGCCCTCGATCCGCCCGCCCGGATAGATCACGGCGAAGGGCGGGGCGCCGGGAGCGGCGGCAACCGCCTCGCGGGCTGCGGCGTCGGTCGCGGCGGCCTCGTCAGTCGCAGCGGCGGCGGGAGGCGGGGGGGCTTCGGATGACGGCGCGGAGGCTTCGGCCGCCGTTTCCGTCTCCGGGGTCTCCGCGACGTCCGGCTCGCCGCCGCAAGCGCTCGCACCCAACAGGACAAGGGCCGCCAGGCCCGGACTCAGACGCCTCATGAAGACAGTCCTCTATCGATACGACCCACAGCGTGGCGCATCGTCATGAACCGGGCAAGCGGCCAGATTGCGGCTCAGCCGGTGGCCGCGTCCGCATCATCGCCGGGGCCGCCGCGCCGCCCCGTGTTGCGCACGGCCGCAGCGGCGTCCGGATCGGCGGGCTCGCGGTTCTTGTTCCCGCCCCGAGCCATGCCTTCGCTGGTCAGGACGCGGTCGATGGCCTGCTGGTCCGGGTCGATGTCCGAGCCGGAGGCAGAGCCTCCGCGCAGCGATCCCGCCCGCGTGTCCGAGCCGAGATTCGAGCCCGTCAGGGCCTCCTCCAGGGTTTCGGCCAGATGGTCCGGCGTGCGGCCCAGGTCCGGCTTCTCGCCGTGATCCGTCGGGGTCTTCTTGGCCTTGTCGCTCATGGAATATCTCCTGCCCGGATTCAAAGCGCGGCCCGGCCGCCGGTTCCAGCGCCCCCGGCGCATGCGCAAAAAGAATACTGTTTTCACGTCAAGTGTGGGCGTTGGCTTTACCCCCGGCCGCTCGCCCCGGCGAATGCCGGGGTCCAGATCATAAGGCGCGGGCGGCTGGAAAGCCTGCCGCGCCTCGCCTTGCCGAAGATCGAGCTACGCCATCTGGATCCCGGCCTTCGCCGGGATGAGCGGATGAGCGGGTGAGGGGGAAACAACACCAACACCTAATGTGAAAAGATATATCGCCGGGGCCTTGAAGATCGGTCATTAAGATATATCTTTGCATCGATGAAAACAGAAACGGAATGCAGAATGACCAGAATTTTCAAACAACGGGGGCATCGCCCCGAACGACATCGATGCGGGCCGGAAGAGGCCGGGCGCGACAACCGGCGCAAGGCGGGCCGGGGCGGCCCGCACGGGCGCCGAGGGCGCGGCCCAGGCCGGGGGCGGCGCATGTTCGGCCCGGGCGACCTGCGCCTGGTGCTGCTGGCCCTGATCGAACAGGAGCCGCGCCACGGCTATGACCTCATCAAGGCCATCGAGGCCCGGTTCGGCGGCGGCTACGCCCCCTCGCCCGGCGTGGTCTATCCGACCCTGTCCATGCTGGCCGACGAGGGTCTGCTGGCGGGGGCCGAGGACGCCGGGGGCAAGCGCGTCTTCTCCCTGACGCCGGCCGGGCGGGCCTGGATGGACGAGAACCGCGCCGCCGTCGACGGCGTCATGCAGCGCATGGCCCTGGCCGCGCGGCTGGTGTCGGGCGAACAGACGCCGGAGGTGGTGCGCGAGGCGATGCTGACCCTGCGCCAGGCCGTCATCATGAAGCCGGGCGACTGGTCCGGACCGGAGACGGCCCGGGTGGTCGAGGCGCTGATGAAGGCCGTGCGCGAGGTCAGCGGACAGTAAGTCAGGACCTCATGAAGGAAGAGGCCGCGATCACTCGCGGCCTCTTTGTTTTTGGCCTACCGCCCTTCGGGCTGCTTGAGGCCGTGATGCTGTGAACTCATAGTCTTCCGTCATCGCCTGGCCTGTCCCGGCGATCCATACGCTCGGACAGGGCAAGGCGAACCCGGAACGCTCCGTGAGTATGGATTCCCGCCACAAGGGCGGGAATGACGGGTGTGGGAATAGGAGGCCCCAACCTACGCGCGTTACTTCCCGAACAGCTTGTTCCAGCGGCGCTTTTCGCGGGCTTTCCAGGTTCCCCGATGATAGGCGTCCGACCCGATCAGCGGCACCACCGTGGTGGCCTCGGCATAGACCATCTGCTCATGGGTGGTCTGGACCTTGCCCCAGCTGGCCGCCTCCTGAAGCGTGGAGGAGGAGCAGGCGCCGTCGCGCACGTCGGCCACGGTGATCTGGACCGCATAGCGGTGCATCTCCGCGTCGTGGCCCAGGATCTCGGCGCAGACCACGGTGTCCTGGGCGAAGTTCTTGGGCACCCCGCCGCCGACCATGAACAGGCCGGTGACGCCCGCGGCGATCTTGATGTCGGTCAGTTCGCGGAAGTCCGCGATGGCGTCCAGCATCATGTAGGGTTTGCCGGCGGCGGCCCGCTCCTTCTGGTGCTTGACCAGGCCGAAACCGGCCGAGGAGTCCACGAAGGCCGGGCAAAAGATCGGCACGCCTTCTTCATAGGCCGTCTGGATCAGGCTGCCCGGCTTCTTGGCGTTGCCTTCGCTCAGCCACTTGCCCATCTCCCAGATGAACTCACGGGACGAATAGCCACGCGGCTCCAGCCGATTGGCGATCTCGTAGATCACATTGTCGCAGGCCTGGAGCTCTTCCTCGTCGATGTAGGTGTCATAGATGCGGTCGATGTAGTGCTCGCGCAGGACGTTGTCGTTGACCTCGCCCGCCGCCTGATAGTGCTTGAAGCCCAGGGCCTCGAAGAAATCCATATCGACGATGGAGGCGCCGGTGGCCACCACCGCGTCCACCATGCCGAACTTCACCATGTCGCGGTACACGTGCATGCAGCCGCCCGCGCTGGTCGAACCGGCCAGGATCAGCCACGGCGAGCAGGCCTTGTCCTCGATGGCCATGTTGAAGATGTCCGCCGCGCGGGCGGTGTCGCGCGACGAGAACGACATCTTGCGCATGGAATCGATGATCGGCCGGGCGTCGAAGGCCGTGATGTCCACGTGTTCGACAGTGTTCTGCAGCAGCTCAGCCTTGGTGTTGGCGGGTGCGTTCATTTCAGCGGTTTCCCTTGATTTGAGCGCCCGTCGTCAAAAAATATGCAGCGGCCCGGACGGAGCGACGAACCGATGTGAAGATCAGGCTGAACGGCTTTCGACGCCCAGATTTTTGTAGATCAGCCATCCCAGCGTCCCGGAAACCAGGGCTGCAAGGACAATGCTCACAGTTGCACCTAGCGGGTCATCGTTGACTGCACCCTCGGCAATCGGGCTGCAGATGGCGGCCATACCCAACAGAAGGCAGATCAAATAAGCCCGAAGGGGCAACCTCCTCATCGCCCAGCCAAGGCCAAGCAAGACAACCCAACCATATAGCGGCAGCACATTCAGAAAGAAGATGCTGCCGGACACCGTAAACGCTCCGGGCCATATCTCACTCGTTACATAACGAGGAAGAAGGCACATGGCTCCGGAGACCCACGCGATGCCGACATGAACCAAGAACACAAGGGCATGCCAAGCGACTCTTGAGTGCATGCTGTCCCCTTGGCTTGCCGTCTTAAAGGCGCGATTGATTTAGCGCCGACGCTGTTTCCGAACACCCGCCTTGCCCTTGGGACGGCTGAAGCGGACGACCTTGCGGGCCGTCTCCTCGGCCGTGGTGCGGACGGTGGGGATCGAACGGGGAGCCAGGCCGTAGAGCGAGGCCATGGGCGCGTCCTCGACCATGGCGATGTCGTGCACGCCATAGCCGTTGAAGCCGGTGGACATGGCCACGCCGTAGGCGCCCATCATGCCGATCTCGATATAGTCCCCTTCCCGAATGTCGGCGGGCAGGAAGAACGGCCCGGGCATGTGGTCGATGGAGTCGCAGGTGGGGCCGTAGAAGCGGAAGGGCTTCAACTCGGACGCGCGCTCGCCGTCCCGCACCAGCTTGACCGGGAACGGCCAGCGGGAATGGGTGGCGTCGAACAAGGAGCCATAGGACCCGTCGTTCAGATAAAGGGCGTCGCCCTTGCGCAGCTCCACCTGGCACAGGATCGAGGAGGATTCCGCCACCAAGGCCCGGCCCGGCTCGCACCACAGTTCGGTGGTGTGGGTCACCGGCATCTCGGCGAAGCCCCGGTGAATGGCGTCGGCGTATTCGCTCATGTCCGGCGGCACCATGCCCGGATAGACCGAGGGGAAGCCGCCGCCCACGTCCACGATGTCCACGAACACGCCCGCGCGGGTAATGGCGCGGCCGACCTGGGCCATCGCCGCCTCATAGGCCGAGGGCCGCATGCACTGGCTGCCCACATGGAAGCTGACGCCCATCAGGCCGTCCACGGTCGCCTGGCGCACAGCCATGAGCAGGGCCGGCGCCTCATGCGTCGCCACGCCGAACTTGCCCGACAGCGTATAGGCCGCGCCGTCCGCCGACACCGCCATGCGCACGATCAGGTTCAGATCCTTCGCGCCGCCTGTGGCGTCCAGGATTTTCCGCAGCTCGTCATGGCTGTCTAGCGCGAAGGTGCGCACGCCGTGGTCGAAATAGGCCCTGGTGATCGCCGAACGGCTCTTGACCGGATGCATGAAGGCCAGGCGCGCGTCGGCGCTGACCGAACGCACCAGCTCGATCTCGGAAAGGGACGCCACGTCGAACGCGGTCACGCCCGTCTCGATGAGGGTCTGGATGACCCACGCGGAGGGGTTCGCCTTCACCGCATAGAAGACGTCGGCCTTCAGATTGTCCTGGAACCAGCGCGCCGCTACGGAAACCGAGCGCGGCCGCACAAGGGCGACGGGACGCTCAGGGGACCGCTCACGGACCAGGTCCAGGGGCATATGGTACGTGCGCAATTCACGTAACCCCCTGTTGATTGTTAAACCCAGACCGGCGTTAGCGGCGCAAGCATAGGGACCTACGGGGTCCGCCGGAATGCGCGAGATAGGGTCGATGGACCGTCATGTAAAGTGACAATTTTCAGGCCGGTTCCCACGAGCCGGGCCGCAAGCCCGCGCGGAGCGTCGCGGACGGGCTGGACGCAAAGCCGCCGGGCATGTCATTAACCCGTCATCCGCGCTCGTCAGAAGGGGCGCTTCGACTTGAACTTGTCCGTTCCACAAAGCCCCTGTCGCCTTCCATGACCGCCCAGACCGCCGCCGTCGCCGATGTGCGCGACGTGTCCAAGACCTATGGCGCGCGAAAGGCGCTGGACGGTGTCTCCGTGTCCGTGTCCCAGGGCGAGATGGTGGCCCTGATCGGGCCGTCGGGCTCGGGCAAGTCCACCCTGTTGCGCGCCATCACCGGGCTGATCCCCATCGACGGGGGCAAGGGAACCGTCCAGGTCTTCGGCGAGACGGTGCAGCAGAACGGCCGCACGTCCCAGTCCGTGCGGCGCGCGCGCGGCAAGCTGGGCTTCATCTTCCAGCAGTTCAACCTGGTGGGGCGGCTCAGCCTGTTCTCCAACGTCATGCTGGGGGCGCTGGCGCGGGTGCCGTCCTGGCGCGGTCTGCTGGGCGTCTGGCCCGACAAGGACAAGGACAAGGCCATGGCGGCCCTGCACCGGGTCGGCGTGTCCGACTACGCCGGCCAGCGCGCCAATACGCTTTCCGGCGGCCAGCAGCAGCGCGGCGCCATCGCCCGCGCCATCGTCCAGGGCGCCCAGGCGATCCTGGCCGACGAACCGGTGGCCTCGCTGGACCCGGTGTCGGCCCGCAAGGTCATGGAACTGCTGGTCGAACTGAACCGGCGTGACGGCCTGGGGGTCATCGTCACCCTGCACCAGGTGGACTACGCCATCCGGTATTGTGAGCGGGTGATCGCCCTGAAGGCGGGCAAGGTGGTCTATGACGGCCCGTCCGCCAATCTGGACCGCGCCACCCTCATCGACATCTACGGTCCCGAGTTCGAGGATGCGTTCTGGGAAGTCCAGGCATGATCCGCGCCCTGTTCAGTCTCGCCCTCGCCGCCCTGATCGCGGCCGCGCCCTTGTCGGTCGCCCAGGCCCAGGCCCAGACCCAGGATCGCGACGGTCCGCGCCGGACCCTCACCTTCTCGATCCTGTCGGCCGAGGGCCAGGCCTCGTCCGGCCCTCTGTGGCAGCCGCTGCTGGATGACCTGGAGCAGGCGGTGGGCGTGCCGGTCACCACCCGCTTCGGCTCGAACTACAACGTCCTGATCGAGGCCATGCGTTTCGACCAGACTCAAGTGGGCTGGTTCTCGGCCCTGCCGGCGGTCCAGGCCATCGACCGGGCCGAAGGCGAGGTGATCGCCCGCACCGTCGATATCGAGGGCCGGGACAGCTACACCTCGACCCTGATCGTCAGACGCGGTTCGGGGATCACCCTGGATCAGGTCCTGACCTGCGACCAGACCCTGACCTTCGGCCTGGGCGACGCCCAGTCCACCTCGGGCACCCTGGCGCCCATGACCTTCCTGTTCAGCCCCAGGAACATCAATCCGGCGGCCTGTTTCTCGGCCGTTCGCTCGGCCAACCACCAGGCCAACTCCTTCGCCATCGCCGCGGGCGTGCTGGACGTGGCCACCTCCAACTCGGTCAACACCGTGTTCCTGGAGCGGAACAACCCCGAGATCGCCGACGAGATCGAGACCATCTGGGAATCCCCGCCGATCCCGGAATCCGGCATCGTCATCCGCCGCGATCTGGACCCGGCGCTGAAGACGCGCATCCGCGATTTCTTCATCGGCTACGGCAAGGGCGTGGGCCCCGAGGCCGAACGGCAGCGCCGGGTGCTGGCCGGGCTGAACTACGCCGAGTTCCGCGCCGCCGACGACAGCTATCTGGCCCCCATCCGCGAGATGCAGGCCGACCAGGCCCGCCGCGAAGCCGCCGAACGGCGCAGCGGCGAGGACGGCGGACCCGGCGCGCCGCCGATTCTTCTGATCCTGCTGGGCGCGGCCGCGGCCCTGGTCCTGTTCACCCTGGGCCGGAAGAAACTGACCGCCGTGCTGGCGGCGCGCGAGGCCGCGCGCCCCGCGCCGGCGCCTTCGGACGAGATCCCGCCCCCGCCCCAGCGGTCCATGGGCGCCTGGGTTCTGGACGGGCTCCTGTGGGGCGGCATCGCCCTGATGCTGATTATCAGCTTCGCCGATGTGGAGCTGAACAACCTGGGCCGCATGTTCGAGAACAGCGAGCGGATGCGCCTTTACAGCCGCGACTTCCTGAATCCGGATTTCAGCAATCTGGGCTTCCTGGTCGCCGAGATGTGGAAGACGGTGCAGATCGCCCTGTGGGGCACCTTCATGGCCGTGTTCATGGCCGTGCCGCTCAGCCTGATGGCGGCGCGCAACATCGCCCCGGGCTGGCTGGTGTGGCCGGTGCGCCGGTTCATGGACGTGCTGCGCTCGATCCCGGACCTGGTGATGGGCGCCCTGTTCATCGTCGCGGTGGGCCTGGGGCCGCTGGCCGGGGTGCTGGCCATCGCCCTGAACACGGCCGGGGTGCTGGCCAAGCTGTTCTCCGAGGCGGTGGAGTCCATCGACAAGGGCCCGGTCGAGGGGGTGCGCGCCACCGGCGCCGGGCCGCTTCACGAGATCGTCTGGGGCGTGATCCCCCAGGTGGCGCCGCTGTGGACCTCGTTCGCGCTCTACCGGTTCGAGTCCAACAGCCGCGCGGCCACGGTCCTGGGCCTGATCGGCGCGGGCGGCATCGGCCAGGTGCTGTTCGAGAGCCTGCAGGCGTTCCAGTATCGCCAAGTGGCCACCATCGCCCTCGTCATCATCGTCGCCGTCAGCCTGATCGACATGCTGTCCCAGGCCATGCGCAAGCGGCTGTTGTAACCGAACCGTCACAAACGCGCCGACGACCTGTCACATGCTCCGCGTAAGGACGGTTTCGATCCTTCCATCCGGAGACATGACGCGATGAAACCCTATCTGATCGCGGCGGCTGCGGCCGCCCTTCTGGCCGCGTGCGGCGACGGCGGCGGCGCGGCGGCCGGGCGCGACGCCGTCTGGGCGGCGGGATCGTCGACCGTGTTCCCGTTCAGCACCCGCGTGGCCGAGAACTTCGCCCAGCGCACCGGCGGCCCGGCGCCGCGCGTGGAATCCCTGGGCACCGGCGGCGGCATCGCCGCCTTCTGCGCCGGCGTCGGGCCCCAGACCCCGGACATCGCCAACGCCTCGCGCCGCATGAAGGCGTCGGAGTTCGACCGCTGCGCCGAGAACGGGGTCACCGACATCATCGAGATCATGATCGGCTATGACGGCATCGTCATCGCCACGGCCCGCGACGGCGCCGATTTCGCCTTCGACGGCGGCGATCTCTATCTGGCCCTGGCCCGCGAAATCCCCGGCGAAGGCGGCTTCGTCGCCAATCCGAACGCCTCGTGGGATCAGGTGCGCGCCGGCCTGCCGGCCCAGCGCATCCAGGTCTATGGCCCGCCGCCCACCTCGGGCACCCGCGATTCCTGGCTGGAGCTGGGCATGGCGCCCTCGGCCGAGGCCGTGCCCCAGTTGGCCGCCCTGGCCGACAGCGACGGCGACCGTTTCGAGGCCCTGTCCCACACCCTGCGCGAGGACGGCGCCTGGATCGACGCGGGCGAGAACGACAACGCCATCGTCCAGACCCTGACCCGCACCCCCGGCGCGCTCGGCGTGTTCGGCTTCTCGTTCCTGGAGCAGAACCGCGACGTGGTGAAGGCCGCCACCGTGGGCGGCGTGGCGCCCAGCGTGGAGACCATCGCCTCGGGCGAATATCCCATCAGCCGCTCCATGTTCATCTATGTGAAGCGCGCCCACATCGGCGTCATTCCGGGCCTGGAGCAGTTCGTGGCCGAATATGTCTCCGAGAACAGCATGGGCCGGGGCGGCTATCTGCAGGACCGGGGCCTGATCCCGCTCATGCCCGAAGCCTTCGCCGCCCAGCGCGACGTGGTCTCGAACCAGACGGTGATGACGCGCCCGGAGGAATGATCGGAAGCGACCCTTCTCTCCTCCGGGGGAGAAGGTGTCAGGCGCAGCCTGACGGATGAGGGGGTTCTGTCCGCTTCACGATGACGAGGCGCCGAGCCCGCCCTCGGGCGCCCCCTCATCCGAGCGGCTTTGCGGCCCACCTTCACCCCCGAGGGGAGAAGGGCTTTCTACGCCGCCTTGCCGCGCACCCGGGCCAACCGGCGAAGGCGCCGCCACAGGCGGGTCTTCTGGGGCTCCGGATAAGGCTCCAGGTTCTCCACGAACTGTTCGGCCGAGGCGCGCCAGCTGAACTTCTCCGCATAGGCCCGCACCACTGCGGGATCGCATTTCAGCGCCTCCAGGCAGGCGGTCTTCAGATCGTCGTCGATGGCCCCGGCGTTCGATCCTGGAATGATGTCGATGGGGCCGTGGGCGGGATAGGCGGCCACCGGCGTGCCCGCCGCCATGGCCTCCAGGATCACCAGGCCGAAGGTGTCGGTCCAGCTGGGAAACACGAACACGTCCGCGTCGGCGAAGCAGCGCGCCAGATCCTCGCCGAAGCGGGCGCCCAGGAACTTCGCCTCAGGGTATTTGGCCTCCAGCTCGGCGCGGGCGGGGCCGTCGCCCACCACGATCTTGGTGCCGGGCAGGTCCAGCTCCAGGAACGCCTCGATGTTCTTTTCAACCGCCACCCGGCCCACGTTCAGCCAGAACGGGCGCGGCCAGTCCTGTCCGTCCAGTTCTTCATAGATGGGCTCAAGGTCCGGGCGGAACAGCTCGGTGTCCACGCCCCGCGACCAGGGTGAGACGTTCCTGAACCCGTGCTCCACCAGCTCGTCGCGCAGGGTCGGCGTGGCCACCATCAGCCGCCCGGACGGCTTGTGGAACCACTTCATGTAGGCGTAGCCCACCTGCACCGGGATCGGGAACCGGGCCGAGACATACTCGGGGAATTTGGTGTGATAGCTGGTGGTGAACGGCAGCTTCCATTCCACGCAGATGCGCCGCGTGGCGATGCCGATGGGGCCTTCGGTGGAGATGTGCACCGCCTCGGGCTCGAAGGCGCGCAGGCGCTCGCGGATCTCCTCCTCGGCACCCAGCGCCAGGCGAATTTCCGGATAGGTGGGGCATGGGATGGTCTTGAACTGACCCGGCTCGATCACCTCCACCTCGTGGCCCATGGCGCGGCATTCGGCCACGGTGCGGGTCAGGGTGCGGACGACGCCGTTCATCTGGGGCTCCCAGGCGTCGGTGGCCAGTACGATTCGCATGTCGGCCGGACGGCTCCTGCTGTCAACAAGACCTCTGGTCTAGCTTCTCCTTGGCATGAAATCGAGACAGCGGATGCGAAAACCGCATCCGCTGTCCCTTCCGGCCCTATCACCAGCGGCAGTGGCTGGAGACCATTTCGCCGTTGCGCCGCACGGGCGGGTTGGGCGTCCACGGGTCGAGACAGGCCCAGTAGCGGACCTCGACATTCCGGGGGATCGGGCTGCCGCTGTAGGGGCCGAAATCGGCCCAGCCCTTTGGTCCGATCTCCAGCCGCGGGAAGGATCGGTTCGCCCGGTCACACGCGACATCCGACGCGTTCTCGGCGCACCAGATGACCTGGATCATCTCGTCGCAGAGATTGTAAACGCGGATCGGCGCCACGACTCCGCCCTCGTCCCGCAGGTCCACGCAATCGTAGCGGTCGTTGGGGTCGTCCTGAACGCCCCCTTGCGAACCAGGCTGGGCGTGCGCCGTCCCGGCCGCGAGGACAGCGCACAGAGTGATGCTGCAGAGCGCGTGCGTCATGGCGTCATGAGCCATAACGGCGAGGTCGGCAGGCGCTCTGGTCGCTGGCCTGCTCGCGGCAGTTCTGCAGGGTCAAGTCATAGATAGTCTGGTATTCCTGACGCGACTGCTGATAGTTCGGCTCGGCGCGGCAGTAGCTATCCAGAACCTGCACCGTCCTCTGCGACATATAGAGCATGTGTTGGTAGTAGACGATAAGCCCGGCGCTCGCAGGCGGTGTTGATCGTATAACTTCGTCATTGAGCGCCGCCATTTCCGTCGCGCAGTCGTAGATTGTCGTCGAGGCCGACGTCGCCGACGCGGCCCCCACAGCTTGGGGGGCCGTAAGGGATGCAATCAGGGCGGCGCAGCCCGCCATGCTGGTGAAACGTTTCGCGGACATCTGTTTCTCTCCGGCGTCATCGGCGACACAGCCGACCTCGGACCTTGCTAGAGGGAGCCGACACGACTGCGCATCATTCAAATGGTGGATGCGGCGCCTCTTCGCGCGGCAAGATTCACAACGCCAGGATCGGGATGCTCTTGATCTCCTCCATCACCGCATAGGTGCGGGTCTCGCGCACGCCGGGCATGTGCACCAGCACCTCGCCCAGAAAGGCGCGATAGGCGTCCATGTCCGCCAGGCGCGCCTTGATGAGATAGTCGAAGCCGCCCGCCACCATGTGGCACTCCATGATCTCGGGCGTCTTGCGCGCCTGTTCGGCGAAGGCGTCGAACAGCTCGCCGGTGGTGCGGTCCAGGACCACCTCGATGAAGATCAGCAGACCCCGCCCCACCGCCGCCGGGTCGATCAGGGTGGAGTAGCCCAGGATCACCTTGCGTTTGCGAAGACGCCGCACCCGCTCCAGGCAGGCGGCGGGGGACAGGTTGCAGCGCCGGGCCAGCTCGGCGTTGGTGATCCGTCCGTCCAGTTGCAGGGTCTTGAGGATGCGGCGGTCGGTGGCGTCCAGTTCATTCATTCGGGATACGGCCCATAAAACGGAATAATCTTTGGCTCTACAGACAAAGATACGTAGGAAATTTTCTTCTGGCCAGAGTATGGGGATCAGATCATCGGTCGGAGTCGAGCGCGTGATGAACTGGGACGCCCTGGATCACCTGAAATTCCGTGACGAGCGGGAGGCCGTGGCCGACCTGCTCGCGCGCACGCCCCTGGACCCGGTCGAGCGGGGCGCGGTGGTCGGCGAGGCCGTCGCCCTGGTCGAGCGCGCGCGCGCCGGCGCCAATCGCCAGGGCGTGGTCGAGAGCTTCCTGCAGCAATACAGCCTGGGCACCCGCGAGGGGCTGGCCCTGATGTGCCTGGCCGAGGCGCTGCTGCGCACGCCCGACGCCGACACCCGCGACCGCCTGATCGCCGAGAAGATCGGCTCGGCCGACTGGGCCAGCCATCTGGGCCAGTCCGACAGCCTGTTCGTCAACGCCTCCACCTGGGGCCTGATGCTGACCGGCAAGCTGGTGGACGTGGATGACGACGCCCGGCGCGACCTGTCCGGTTTCCTGGCGCGGGTGGCCGGGCGCGTGGGCGAGCCGGTGATCCGCCAGGCCGTCGCCACGGCCGTGAAAATCATGGGCGAGCAGTTCGTCCTGGGCCGCACCATCGAGGCGGCCATCAAACGCGCGGGGCGCGAGGGCTGGACCTGCAGTTTCGACATGCTGGGCGAAGGCGCCCGCACCGCCGCCGACGCCGAACGCTACGAGCGCATCTACGCCGAGGCGATCGAGGCGGTGGGCCAGGCCAGGCAGGCGGGCCTGGGTCCCGAGGACGGGCACGGGGTGTCGGTCAAGCTGTCGGCCCTGTCGCCCCGCTATGTGCCGACGCAGGAAGACCGCATCTGGGCCGAGCTCTATCCGCGCATCCTGCGCCTGGCCCGGATCGCGGCGAAACACGACCTGAACTTCACCATCGACGCGGAGGAGGCCGACAGGCTGGTCCTGTCGCTGAAGCTGCTGGACCGGCTGGCGCATGAACCCGAACTGGGGGCCTGGACGGGGCTCGGCCTGGCGGTCCAGGCCTATCAGAAACGCGCGCCCCAGATTATCGGCATGGTCGCGGACCTGGCCCGGCGTTCCGGCCGCCGGCTGATGGTGCGGCTGGTCAAGGGCGCCTATTGGGACACCGAGATCAAGCTGGCCCAGGTGGCGGGGCGGACCGATTATCCCGTCTTCACCACCAAGCCCGCCACGGATCTGAACTATCTGGTCTGCGCCCAGGCCATGGTCGAGGCGGCGCCGCACATCTATTCCCAGTTCGCCACCCACAACGCCCACACCCTGGCGGCGGTGAACCGCATGGCGCGCGAACGGGAAGTCCGCATCGAATTCCAGCGCCTGCACGGCATGGGCGAGGCGCTTTATGACGCAGCGCGCCACACCTGGACCGACGGCGCCGCGCCGGTGGTGCGCGCCTACGCCCCCGTCGGCGGGCACGAAGAGCTGCTGCCCTATCTGGTGCGCCGCCTGCTGGAGAACGGCGCCAACTCCTCGTTCGTCCACGCCCTGCTGGATGACCGCGTCCCCGCCGCTGACGTGGCGGCTGATCCCATCTCCGCCGTCGAGGCCCAGCCCGACCGTCACCCCAAGATAGCGACGCCCAGAATGATGTACGGAAATCGCCTGAATTCGCTCGGCCGCGACTATTCGCAAGTCCAGGACCGCGAAATCCACGCCCAGGCCCTTCAGGCCCTGGACCGCGAGACGCTGAACGCCGGGCCGATCATCGGCGGGGCGCTGAAGGCGGGCGAGAACCCGCGCGAGGTCACCAGCCCCTGCGACCGCTCGCGGGTGCTGGGCCATGTGTCCGAAGCCTCCGCCGCCGACGTGGACGAGGCCGCCGGACGCGCCGCGAAGGCCCAGGTCGCCTGGGACCGCGCCGGCGGAACGGCCCGCGCGGTCGTCTTGCGCGCCATGGGCGATGCGCTGGAAGGCGACATGGACCGCCTGGTCGCCCTGCTCAGCCGCGAGGCGGGCAAGACCCTGAACGATGGGGTGGCCGAGGTGCGCGAGGCGGCGGATTTCTGCCGCTATTACGCCCTGCTGGCCGAGCAGCAGTTCGGCGGGCCGGAAACACTGACCGGCCCCGTGGGCGAGATCAACCGGCTCGTCCTGCACGGCCGCGGCGTGTTCGCCTGCATCAGCCCGTGGAACTTCCCCCTGGCCATCTTCACCGGCCAGATCGCCGCCGCCCTGGCCGCCGGCAACGGCGTGCTGGCCAAGCCCGCCGAACAGACGCCCCTGGTCGCCGCCGAGGCCGTGCGCCTGTTTCACAAGGCCGGGCTGAACCCGGACCTCCTGGCCCTGGTCCCCGGACGCGGCGAGACCGTGGGCGCGGCGCTGGTGAGCCATCCGGGCATCGACGGGGTGGCCTTCACCGGCGGCACCGACACCGCCTGGGCCATCAACCGGTCCATCGCCGCGCGCGCCGGGCCGATCATCCCCTTCATCGCCGAAACCGGCGGGCTCAACGGCATGTTCGTGGACACCACGGCCCTGCGCGAACAGGTGATCGACGACGTGATCCTGTCGGCCTTCGGTTCGGCGGGCCAGCGCTGCTCGGCCCTGCGTATCCTCTACATCCCCCACGCCAACGCCGACGACTTCATCGAGCGGCTGGCCGGCGCCCTCAAGGCCCAGGTGGTGGGCGACCCGGCCGATCCGGCCACCGACATCGGCCCGGTGATCGACGCGGAGTCCCGCCAGGCGCTGGAAAAGCACGTGGAGCGGCTGGAGCGTGAGGCGAAAATCATCGCCCGCGCCGACCTGCCCGAAGGCGCGTCCGGCGGCGACCTGTTCGCCCCCGTGATCGCCGAGATCCCCACGCCCGATTTCCTGGAGAAGGAGGTGTTCGGCCCGATCCTGCACATCCACCGCTACGACCCGGCGGACCTGGAGACCGTGGCCGGCAAGCTGGCCGCGCGCGGCTACGGCCTGACCCTGGGCGTGCACAGCCGCATCGACGCCTTCGCCGAGGACGTGATGCGCCTGGTCCCGGCCGGAAACGTCTATGTGAACCGCTCCATCACCGGGGCGGTGGTGGGCGTCCAGCCCTTCGGCGGCGAGGGCCTGTCCGGCACCGGCCCCAAGGCAGGCGGGCCCAACAGCCTGATCCGTTATGCGGCGGAAAAGGCCGTCAGCGTCAATATCGCGGCCCAGGGCGGCGACCCGGCCCTGCTCAATCTCTAGGAGCCTGATCGGTTGAAGCGGAACCAGGCTCCCGCGTCATGCTGGACCGATTTCGGGCCAGGCCGTTGACGGGGCGTTAGGGCAAGCCGGGGCAGGATGGCGCGAACATCGCCGCTGACGCGGGCAGACGGGCGCACCCATGGCTGACGACGACGCCATCCACGACGAAACCTTCGCCGACGCCATTCGGCGTCGCCGCAAGAACCTGCCCATCCGCCTGGGCGTGGCGGTGGTCGGTGCCCTGATTTTCCTGCCCGTGATCGGCCCCCGGGTCGGCCTGGGCTGGCTGACGGCCTATTTCCTGATGCAGGTGCTGGAGGCCCGCCTCTCCGCCCCGCTGGGCGCCGAGGGCGGCCGGCTGCCGGGCTGGAGAAAGGCGGCGACGTGCGCCGCTATCCTCCTGGGGTCGCTCACCTACGCCTCCTTCACCGTGCCGCTGTGGGAGGCGGGCGGCCTGGCGGGCGGCCTGTGCGGCGCGCTGATCCTGGCCGGCGGCATGATGAACGCCCTGATGGTGGCCGGGCGGTCGCCGCTGATGCTGACGCTCAACCTGTCGCCCTACTTCCTGCTGCTGGCTCTGACCGCGCCGCTGATGCTGACCCATGGCGCGCCGCGGGCCTTCGCCGTCGCGGCCGCCGTCATCTGCGTGACCCTGGCGGCCTTCGCCGTGGCGGCCTTCGGCGACAACGCCGCCCCGGCCGCCGCCCCGCTGCGGGCCCGGGAGGACAGCGCGCGCCCCCCCCCCGA
>JAEZCL010000072.1 GCA_023433585.1 Pseudomonadota bacterium | reverse complement strand
CCGCCGCGCCGCGCAGCGTATGGGCCGCGTCGCGCCAGCCCTCGCTCGCCGTCTCCAGCATGGGCGACCAGATGCCGGCCTGCTCCACGAACAGGGCCAGCACCTCCTCCGCCACGGCCGTGTCTGCGCCCGTGGTCCGCTCCAGCACCGAGAAGTCCACCGCGCCGCTGAGATCCCGCCGGGCCATCGCGCTCCCTCCAGAAGAACCCCCGCATCATGACCGACGCAAAAGGCTTGCGAAAGCACCCGCGACCCCGTATGTGGAGCGCCCTTCGCCAAGGCGTTCCCGTTCCGGGACGCCCGGCGCGGCGCCGATCTTGCGACGCCGAGCATGACGATGGTCCGGGTGATTAGCTCAGTTGGTAGAGCAGCTGACTCTTAATCAGCGGGTCGTAGGTTCGAGCCCTACATCACCCACCATTGTCCTCCCCTGAATCTGCGGACGGCGCCGCGTCGCGGACGTGGCGGTTCAGCCAGTCGGTCATCTCCCACAGGGTGTGCATCACCGATTCACGGGCGCGGTAGCCGTGGGCCTCGGCGGGCAGGACCACGTAGCGGGCCGCCGCGCCGTGGCCCTTGAGCGCGGCGTAGAAACGCTCCGACTGCACGGGGAAGGTGCCCGAGTTGGAGTCGTCCGCTCCGTGGATCAGCAGGATCGGCTCGTTGATCCGGTGGGCGTGCATGAAGGGGCTCATGAGGTTGTAGGTCTCCGGCGCCTCCCAATAGGTGCGCTGTTCGGCCTGGAAGCCGAAGGGCGTCAGGGTGCGGTTATAGGCGCCGGAGCGGGCGATCCCGGCGCGGAACAGGTCGGAATGGGCCAAGAGATTCGCGGTCATGAAGGCGCCGTAGCTGTGCCCGCCCACGGCGATGCGGCCGCGATCGGCCACGCCGCGCTCGACCACCGCGTCCACCGCCGCCTGGGCGCTGGCCACCAGCTGCTCCACATAGGTGTCGTTGGGCTCGACCCCGTCGACGCCGACGATGGGCATGGAGGGGTTGTCCAGGACGGCGAACCCTTGCGTCAGCAGGAACAGGTGGCTGGAGCCGCCCGGCCGCACGAAGCGGTTGCCGGTGTCCACCACCTGACCGGCCACGGCGGCGTCGGTGAACTCGGCCGGATAGGCCCACATCAGAAGGGGCAGCGGCCCGTCGCGCGCCGCGTCGTAACCGGCGGGCAGATAGAGCGTGCCGGACAGCTGCACGCCGTCGGCGCGGGTGTAGGCGATGGTTTCGCGCGTGGCCTCGGCCAGCTGAGGCGCCGGGTCCGGAAAGCGGGTGACCGCCCGGACGTCCTCGCGGCTCAGATCACGGACATAGAGGTTCGGCGGCTCGGTCAGGCTTTCGCGCCGGGTCAGCAGCACCCGGCCCTCTTCGTCCAGCAGGCCGGCGATGGTCTCATAGTGGGTCTGTGACGACGTCCACAGGCGCTCGGTCTCGCCCGAGGCCAGGTCCATACGGCCCAGGAACGGGAAGGCGCCCTGGCGCGTCGCGCCCGCGCCGGTGGTGAACACGCCCGCGCCGTCCGGCGTCAGGTGCATGACGCGGAAGCCCTCGGGCGTCGGGCGCGTCATGGGCGAGCCGGGGTCGTTGTAGCGGTCCTGATAATTGCGCTCGAGCAAGAGGCGTCCCTGGCCCGGATCGGACGGGTCCGTCAGCCAGCGGGTCTCGTGACGGGTGTTGAACCAGCGGGACGACACCATGGCCAGGTCATCGCGGCCCCAGGTCACCCCCGCATAGCGCTCGTTCAGGTCGATCAGGACCGTCGGCGCCTGGTCGAAGGGCGCGGCCTGCATGAACACGCGGTCGCGCACCTCGGCGGGTACGCGGGAATCACCGCCGTCCTGGGCCTCGGCCCAGACCAGGGTGGCGGGGGCGTCGGCGCGCCACTGGACCGAGCGCGGGCCCTCGGCCACCGAATCGAACGGCGTCGGCACATTGTCGCGCAGGGGCAGGTCGGCGACCTGATGCACGACCCGGCCGGTCAGGTCCGTGACCGTGATCTCGGCCGGGAACAGGCGGGCGGGGACATTGTAGCTGTAGGGCCGCTTCAGCCGCGTCTGGAGGATGTGACGGCCGTCGGGGGAGACGGCGAAGCCGCTGATGACCCCGGCCTCGCCCACCGGGCGGGCGGGCGATCCGTCCACCGGGACCAGGGCCAGGCGGCTGGTGAAATAGTGGTCGAACAGGCGCTGGTCGCCCGGCGTGGACAGCAGATCCTGATAGGTGCGGTTGGGCGCCGCCTGGCCGGTCGTCTCCTCGATCACCGGGCCGGTCGGGGCGACGGCGACGTCCGGCGCCGGACCCCGACCTTCGGGGATCAGACGGGCCAGGACCGCCGCGCTGTCGGGCGTCCAGTCCAGGGCGGTGTTGAAGGCGGCGTTGACGACCGGGCCGGTCAGGCGGCGCGCCTGGCCGGTCGCGGCCTCGGCCACCCACAGTTCAAGACCGTCCGGCGCATCGCTGAGGAAGGCCATGAAGCGGGAATCCGGCGACCAGCCCCCGGCGATGAAACGCTGGCCGGGCTGGAGCGCCACGACGCGCTGTTCGCCCGTGGCCACGTCCTGGAAGGTCAGGCCGGTCAGCCAGGCCGTGCGGCTGTTGGCCGGGCCGTTGTTGCGCGGATTGATGCGGTATCCGGCCAGGCGCAGGTCGGCCTCGGCCACCTCGGCGATGGGGGGCAGGTTCGAACGGCCCAGCAGGGCCAGGGTCGCGCGGTCCGGGCTGATGCTGGGGACCGGCGCGGGTTCAGCGTCCAGAATCTGGGCGATGGGCGCGGGGGGCAGGCGATAGGTCGGCGCGTCCTGGGCCGAGGCCGTGGGAGCCAGGGCGACGGGCGCCAGGACCACCGCGAGCAGGGCGGCGGCGGAAGCCGCGCCGGTGATGAACCGCTTGTGCATGAAGAACTCTCTGAACCGTCTGAACGCCGCCAAGCTAGGGCGCGCGCAGACGGGGTCAAGCGGTTCAGGTCGGCGGGTCGGCGGCGTCCTGGCCGATGAAGCGCCGGTCCCGCGCCGCCTCATAGGCTTCACGCACACCCCGGCGCGGCTGGTCGGCGCCCAGCTGGCCGATCTGGGCGGTCCAGACGTCGCCCAGCTGCTGGACGGTCGAGGTGATCCAGCCCGGCTCCTGCCGGCCGGCCCATGAGGTGATGGAGACGCTGTTGAACACCAGCAGGAACAGGGCGGCGACCATGATGGTTCGGCTGGCCCAGCGGCGGTCGCGGGCGGCCTCGCCTTCCTCGTCCAGGGGCGCCTCGGGCGGGAAGGCGTAGCGGCCGAGCGCGATCAGGCGCGGCTCGCGCGTGGGCAGGTCGTGCGGATCGGCCCCCTCGATCCAGTCGTTGCGGTCATCGGGCGCGGGCGCCATCTCCCGGCCGCGCGGCGGGAAGGGGTCGAACGGCCCCTGTCCCTCTGGAAAAGGCCCTGGTTCGTCGTTCGGTTCGGGAGGATCGCGCGGGTCCATCACAAACGCCTTCCCTTGAATTCACATCCCGTCATCCTCGGGCTTGTCCCGAGGACCCATCGGAGAGGCCCGCACGACCGGCGACCGTTCAGGCGCTGAATGAAAGGCTCTCCATTCCAGCCCGGTTCCACCATGGGTCCTCGGGACAAGCCCGAGGATGACGGATTACAAGACATGGCACTCATCCTCCCCGTCTAGAACTGGAAATAGATGAAGGGGGCCACGCCGTCCGGGCGCATGGCCTCGACCAGCAGGATCATGATCCCCACCAGCACGCCCAGGGTGATCGCCGGCGCCGCCTTGAGCCGGACGGCCAGGCCCTCCACCGCGCGCGGCGGCAGCCAGTGCATGGCGATCCCGCCCGCGATCAGCGCCAGCAGGAACGGCGTCAACGCCAGGACCGGGGCCATGCGGGTCAGGCCCTGAAGCATCTGCAGCGCCAGGTCGAAACTCTCGGCCCGGAACAGGATCCAGCCCAGGCAGACGATGTGGAAGGTGACGATGACCCCCAGCCAGTGGGGCAGGCCCGCCTTCCCGTCTCGGAAATGACGCCATACCCGTTCGACCGCCTGGACCGCGCCGTGCAGGGCGCCCCAGGCGATGAAGGTCCAGGCCGCCCCGTGCCATAGCCCGCCCAGCAGCATCGTCACCATGATGTTGACGCAGGACGACACCAGCCCCTTTCGCCCGCCCCCCAGCGGCACATAGAGATAGTCCCTCAGCCAGCTGGACAGGCTGATGTGCCAGCGCCGCCAGAACTGCTGCATGGAGTGGGCGCGATAGGGCTGGTCGAAGTTTCGGGGGAACGAATAGCCGAGCAGCGCCGCCAGCCCGATGGCCATGTCCGAATAGGCCGAGAAGTCGCAATAGATCTGGACGGCATAGGCATAGGTCGCCGCCGCGATGTCCACCGCGCCGTAAGCCGACGGGTCGAAGAACACCGGATCGACGATGCGCACGGCCAGCTCCGAGGCGATCACCGTCTTCTTGAACAGGCCCCAGGCGATCAGCAACAGGCCGTGGGCCGCCATCTCACGGCTCAGGCGCGGCACACGCGCGAACTGGGGCAGCAGGTCCGAGGCGCGCACGATGGGCCCGGCCACCAGGTGCGGGAAGAAGGACATCAGCAGCATGACGTCCACCAGGGAACGCGCCGGCGGCGTCTTTCGCCGGTGCACGTCCACCACATAGCTGATGCCCTGGAAGGTGAAGAACGAGATGCCGATGGGCAGGACGATCTGCAGCAGCGGCGCGTCCCGGTCCCAGCCGAACTGGTTCAGCAGCTCGACCGCCTGCTCCACGAAGAAGCCGTAGTATTTGAAGAAGCCCAGGATGGTCAGGTTGGCGGCCACGCCCAGCCCCACCAGCAGCTTGCGCCGCCGGTCGTCGTCACTGGCCGCGATCAGGGCCGCCACGCCCCAGTTCAGAAGGGCGCTGAAGATCAGCAGACCGACGAAGCGCCAGTCCCACTGGGCGTAGAAGAACCAGCTGGCCAACAAGAGGAAGATCTTGCGCCGCCCGTTCTCGCGGTCCAGCGACCAGGCGGTGAAATAGACGAACAGGAAGAAGATCCCGAACGCCATGGTGGGGAACAGCATCGGCTATTCCTCCGCGGCGGCCGGTGCGGCCCTCGCGCGCCAGGCGGCGGTCAGATCCTCGAACAGCATCTGTCCGATCCAGTCGCCTCCGGCGGAGTTGAAATGCACATGGTCGCCGCGCATCAGCGGCTCCATCGCCGTGGCCAGCCTGTGCGCAGAACAGTCTCCGCCCATCCGTCCATGCCAGTCCCAGAACGCCACACCCGTGTCGGCGGCGACCCGGCGCTGCACGTCCCGGACCAGAACCAGCTCGCGCGGCGCCCGCCAGCGGGTCTCCGGGTCGGCCTCGCAAGTCCCGCCGCCTTCGGAGCGCATGGCGTCGGGCGCGCCCAGGATCATCAGGTCGGCGTAAGGCGCCAGGCTGCGGAACCGCGCGATCTGGCCGCGCAGACGGGCCTCGTAGACGCCGAGGTCCAGGAACGGGTCGAAGCCCTCGTTGGTGCCGAAGGCCAACAGGATCAGGTCCGGGCGCCAGGCCTCGAGCTCGGCGCGCACCATCGGCAGGTCGCGCGCGGCCAGGTCGGACAGGGTGGCGCCGATCACGCCGAGCGACGACACCGCCACGCCGGGGCGGTCCGCGAACAGCGCCACGGAATGCAGCTCGACCGCCGCCGCGCCGCCGACGAGGACCACCGCCCGCGTCGGATCGTTGAGGCGCACCTCGCGGCAGGCCGCGCCGGGAACCGCGTCGCGGAAATCCACCCGCGTCTCGCCGTGGTGGGCGCGCACGATCAGCTCGCCCGCCGCCGGTCCGGACGCGGCGCACAGGACGATGCGGTCGAAGGCGGCCGACCCCTCCGCCTCGATGCGCAGCGTCGCGCCGCCGCCCCAGACCAGGGTGCGCGCGCCACTCAGCCCCACCCCCGACATGGCGCTGGTCCCCGGCGCGGGCGCCGTCGTGGTCCAGCCCTGCTCGAAGATTTCGACCTGTCGCGGCTGATAGAGCGCGTAGGGCTTGCCGGGCGGCAGGGCGCCCCGGCCGCCCCGGCCGATCAGGTTCTGCAGCCGCGAGCGCAGCGAGGCGGAGATCAGGTCGCCCGCCGTATGGCTGTCGCCCAGCTGCAGGATATGCACCGGCCGCTCGCCCTCGCCCGCCTGGGCGCGGTCCAGAGCCGTGAAGAATCGCTCAAGGGCCTGAGGCTGTTGGAGGGTCGGAACGGGCGGGGAATCGATCATGTCATCCTGGGCATGGGCGGCGACGGCCGTCAGGATCGCCGCAGCCAGCCCGGCCAGCCCGGCCAGCCGGGACAGGCTCAAGCCCCGGCCTCTGCCGTTTCATCCGTCAGGCCGGCGTCGGCCCGCAGCCGGGCCAGAACCGGTTCGGCCAGGGTCAGATAGCCGGCCGTGGACATGTGGATGCCGTCGTGGGCGCGCATCAGCCGCCGACGACCGTCCGCAGCGGTCAGATAGGCGTCATAGGCCCCCTGCGCGTCCGAGGTCAGGCCGACGGTCTCCACATAGGGCACGTCCAGGGCGTCCATGCGCTCGGCCACCAGATCGTTGATGAGGGTCATGCGGTCATCGAAGACGGCGCGCTTCATGCGCGGCAGACCCACCCAATAGACCATCACGTCATTGGCGCGCAGCAGGGCCACCAGATCATCCACGCGCCGGGCGTAGATCTGGCGCCAGCCGGGCGAGCCGAAGGGGTGGATCTCGCCCTCATGCTCGATGGCCTGGGCGTCGTTGGTTCCGAACATGACCACGGCCGCGTCGATGGGCTGTTCCCGCAGTTGCCGGGCGGTCTTTTCCTGGACGTTCACATAGTCATAGCGCGACAGGCCGGTGGAGACCTCGGCCATGCGCACCACCCGCACGCCGCGCGCGCCGCGCAGGTCGCGGTAAAGGCCCGTCCACAGGCCGTCGGCCATGGAATCCCCGATGACCCCGACGACCAGTTCGCCCTGGGCCATGCGGCGGTCCAGCGGCGTGACCGACGGGGCGGCGCGGACGATTTCGATCGGGGCGGCCGGCGCCGCAGCGGCGGTGACGGGAACGCCCGTCGGCGAAGGCGGGCTCGCCGAGGCGTTGGCCGATCCCAGCATCAGGGTCGGGTTGCGCAGCCAGGCGCGACCGTCCGGCGTCAGGGCCAGGCCCAGGACCACCCCCACGATCAATGCCGCCGTCAGTGCGTTGATGCTGGCGCGCAACCCTTCCGCCCCCGGAAACCGTGATATGTCACCCCGCTTTGTTAACCCATCGGGGCGTTGTCAGGCCAGCCCGAACCCGTTTCAGGCGAAGGAAAAGGTTAACGTGGAGCGCGACGGGCGAGGCGGGATCGGCGGGTCACGCTTTCAACCGCCTGCGCCTGGCTCTAGACCATTTTTGCTTCAGGTCGAATCGACCTGAATCCAAAAAATGGTCCAGGATCAAAGTGGAGCGAAATCTGAGCCCAGTCGGACTGCGTCCGACTGAACCGATTTCGCTCTACGACTTGTGATGCGGCCGCCGCGCCGCTAGGAACGGCGCCAAGATATTCATCCCGTGATGAAAACGGGGTGCGGCCCACGGAAGGATGGTTGAGGAACGCCCATGGGAAAGATCTATTCTGACGCACAGGCCGCGCTGGAAGGCCTGACCTTCGACGGCATGACGGTGATGGCCGGCGGCTTCGGTCTGTGCGGCATCCCCGAGAACCTGATCGCGGCCCTGCGCGATTCCGGCGTGAAGGGCCTGACGGTCATCTCCAACAACGCGGGCGTGGACGGCTTCGGCCTGGGCCAGCTGCTGGGCACGCGCCAGATCAGCAAGATGATCTCGTCCTACGTCGGCGAGAACAAGGAGTTCGAGCGCCAGTATCTGGCCGGCGAGCTGGAGCTGGAGTTCAACCCCCAGGGCACCCTGGCCGAGCGCATCCGCGCGGGCGGGGCGGGCATCCCGGCCTTCTTCACCGCCACCGGCGTCGGCACCCTGGTGGCCGAGGGCAAGGAAGTCCGGAACTTCAACGGCCGCGACTATGTGATGGAGACCGGCCTGGTCGCGGACCTCAGCATCGTCAAGGCGTGGAAGGCCGACGAGCGCGGCAATCTGGTGTTCCGCAAGACCGCCCGCAACTTCAACCCGATGATGGCCACGGCGGGCAAAGTCTGCGTGGTCGAGGTGGAGGAGATCGTGCCCGTGGGATCGCTGGAACCCGATCAGATCCATACCCCCGGAATCTATGTGGACCGCCTGGTCCAGGGAACCTTCGAGAAGCGCATCGAACAGCGCACCGTGCGTCAGAAGGAGAGCGCATAATGGCCCGCACTCGTGAACAGCTCGCCGAACGCGCCGCCAAGGAGTTGCAGGACGGCTTCTATGTGAACCTGGGCATCGGCATCCCGACCCTGGTGGCGAACTATATCCCCGAGGGCATGACCGTGACGCTGCAAAGCGAGAACGGCCTTCTGGGCATGGGCCCCTTCCCTTATGAAGGCGAAGAGGACGCCGACCTCATCAACGCGGGCAAACAGACCATCACCGAGATCCCCGAGAGCGCCTATTTCAGCTCGGCGGATTCCTTCGCCATGATCCGGGGCGGGCACATCGATCTTTCCATCCTGGGCGCCATGGAAGTGGCCCAGAACGGCGACATCGCCAACTGGATGATCCCCGGCAAGCTGGTGAAGGGCATGGGCGGGGCCATGGACCTGGTGGCGGGCGTCAAGCGCGTGGTGGTGGTCATGGATCACGCCAACAAGCACGGCCAGTCCAAGGTCCTGAAGGCCTGCCCCCTGCCGCTGCCCGGGACCGGGGTGGTCAGCCGCATCATCACCGACCTGTGCGTGTTCGACGTTAAGCCGGACGGTTCGGGCCTGGAACTGATCGAACTGGCCGACGGCGTGACCCTGGACGAGGTGCGCGAGAAGACCGAGGCCGACTTCACCGTTTCCGAAAAGGTTAATTCGCTGGCATAGTGGCTCCAACCGGCCGCCGCGACGGCCGGGCGCGAAACGGGCGTGGAGGGGTCATGTCGGACGTGGGCACAGAAGTCGAGCCGGGCGAAACGGTCGAAACCGTCGTCGCGGAGGCGGCGGACATGGCGGCGGACGCGGAAGCGCCGCCCGACGCCCAGGCGCCCGAATCCGCGACTGAATCCGTGACGGAATCCGGAACCGACGCCGCGCCTGATCCGGCCGAGGCGGTCATTCAGGACGGCGAACCGGCTCAGGCGGTCGACGGCGCCCCGGACCAGGATGCGG
The DNA here is from genome assembly GCA_023433585.1 of Pseudomonadota bacterium. Lineage (GTDB taxonomy): Bacteria > Pseudomonadota > Alphaproteobacteria > Caulobacterales > Caulobacteraceae > Brevundimonas. Next base: position 15,136 of record JAEZCL010000072.1, on the reverse strand, counting down.
ACGCGCAGGGCGACGAGCCCGAAACCACCCCCCCGCTGCTGGACGGCCCGCGCGCAGCCATCATCGCCGCCTGCGAACGGCTGGGGCAGGCCGTGCGCGGCGCCGACATCGACTTCATCCGCGGCCAGATCGGCGACCTGCGCGCGCGGGTCGCGGCGGTCCGCCCCGCCGAGCTGACGCCCCGCCGGGGCCTGGCCGGGCTGTTCGACAGTCCCCGACGGCGCCTGGCCCGTTTCCGCGAGCATGTGATCGACCTGGCGCCCTCGGTGGCCACCGCCACGGTCAAGCTGCGCGACGCCGCCGCCGCGATCGAGCGCCGCAACGCCGCCCTGAACACCGAGCACGAAGCCCTGCGCGGCGCCCTGGGCGAACTGGACGCCGCCGACGGCCGGACGGACCCGTCGGCCCGGACCGGGACCGACCACCTGGCCCTCGTGCGCATGATCCAGAACGTGGACGCCCGGCTGGCGCAGACGACGGACCAACTCAGCGCCGCCGCCCAGACCTGGCGCGAACAGGTGCTCGAGACCCTGGGCGCCGACGGTCGGAAACTGCGCCCCCTCAAGCGGGTTCGGGTCGACCAGGGCGCGCTGAACGAGGGCGGCGAGGCCCTGCTGGCCGCGATCGACCGCGCCGAGGCCGCCCTGGCCCCCGCCCGCGCCCGCCGCGACGACATCATGGCCCGCATGGCCGGCGCCCTGGACGCGGCGCGCAACGAGAATTAGGCCGCCCGCCGGGCCACGGTCACGGCGCGGTCCAGGGCCTGGAGGAAGGCGGAGCGGTCCTTCGCGCTGAACGGCGGCGGGCCGGAGGTGGCCGCCCCGATGGAGCGCAGATGCTCGCCCACCATGCGCCCGGCCAGGGCCGAGCCGATGGAGTCCGCCGTGAAGGCGTCGCCGTTGGGCCGCAGCGCCTGCGCCCCCGCCTTCAGCGCCCGGTCGGCCAGCGGAATGTCCGCCGTCACCACGATGTCCCCCGGCCCCGCCCGCTCGGCGATCCAGTCGTCGGCCACATCCGGCCCCGCGTCCACCACCACCTGTTCGATGTAGTCCGCGCGCGGCAGGTTGATCCACCCGTTGGACACCACCACGGCCCTGAAGCCAGTGCGCGCCGCCACGCGGAAGCATTCATCCTTCACGGGGCAGGCGTCGGCGTCGATGTAGAGGACGTGCATGGGCGGATCCGATGGGATTCAGACTGTGGAGCGGAAACAGGGTCTGAATTATCTGAAAGGGCGGATGGGGCAGGCAGTATAGGGCGCCTGCGGGGTGTGGAGCGAAAAAGACAGGCATGGCGCGCCGCGCATCGGAGCACCTTGTCATCCCGGACGCCGCAAAGCGGCGATCCGGGACGGAGCGCCCTGTCCGTCCGGGCCTCCCGGAAATCGCGGCGCGATTATCCGGGAGGATGGGTTTTATCGGCCTGAGCGTCCCGGACAGCCGCTGTCGCGGCTTCCGGGATGACAAGGGCGGGCCTATCCTGGCGCGGGGGAGAAGGAGGGAAGAATGGCTGACGGTCACTATCTGGCGGTCTTCACCATGGACAAGGCCGGGCCGAAATGGCGAGCCTGGCACGCGATGACCAAGGCGGAGCAGGCCGAACGGGCCGAGGTCGGCGTGGCCGCGGTCGCGGCCTGGGAAGCGGCGCACCGCGACAGCATCGTCCACGTCGGCGGCCCGCTGGGCCCCACCAGGCGCATCGACGACCAGGGCGAGGTGACCGACGCGGCCAACCTCCTGACCGTCTTCATGGTCGTCCGCGCCGACAGCCACGACGCCGCCGCCCGCCTGTTCGAGGGCCACCCGCACATGACGGTGTTCCCGTGCGACGGGGTGGAGGTGATGCCGGTGTTGGGGGGTGAGGCTGCATAATCCAGCAAAATTGTGTCCGATAATGTCACAACCTTGGGGCTAAGTCGCTCTTTGAGGGCGGATACGCCGACATGCCGTGACTACCTGAAGGTCGATATTGGTAATCAGACATGGGGGATGCATGAGAATTTCGGCTGAGCAGAGAGCGAGTTGGGCCGAACGGACCGCTCAGAGTCCCTTCAACCGATGGCTAGCGGACCAAACGCGGGGCTCCGATGGTCGTTTCAGTCTCGACCGTCTCTACGATGTTGCGGCCAGCTATGGCTTGGACAAGCGTGGGGAGTACCAAGACCTGAATCCCGGCCAGCAAAGAATGAACCTTGGCAATGCGCTCAGAAGTCGGGTCCCGCCGGAAGCATATGCCTCATACGAACGACTGTCCCCAGATACACCACAGGTGTTTGGCACACGATTCTGGGGATTCGATCCTGTCGCCAACCCGTTTGTAGGCTTCACTTACGAGGGAAGCCGCGCCAATCTTATTTCGAGGGCGCGCCCTGGGGACCTGATCGTGGTCTTGGGAACCGGATCGGAACCGACCGCACCCGCCGACCGGGGCAAGCTGCTCGGACTGTTGGAATTTCTTCCCACCCCAATGCAGGCGGAAGACCTGATTCCGGAAGGTCAGACCCTACCCGAAAGACTGTTTGAAAATGGACGGTTCAAATGGCCGTATGCATTGCCCGCCATACGCGCCTGGAAATTCGATCCGCCCGTAAGCGTTCACGATGCCATCGGACGGCAACTTTCGATGGCCGCGACTACAAGCATCGATCAACTCACTGAGGAGGAAGCAACCGCAGTTCTCGCTCTGCCCTTCGTCGAAGTGGAGCTACCGCCAAGCAAGTCGATAGTTCGCCACGAACGGCTATCCCGAAGCCACCGCCCGAAGCTCTCACCCGAGACTTCGGGCCAACCGGGACCACAACCGTCGGAATGGTCCGCTTTGATTTCAAGGTGTGATGGGCCGACTGCGACCTACCTCATGCAATTTGGCGAGGAAAATCTTTGGAAGATCGGCATCAGCCAGAACCCAAAGCAACGCCTAGAGGCGCTGAATTTCTCCGTGCCGAGCGAAATCCTCGACGGCCGAAAATGGCGGCTCGTGATGACTCACATTTGGCCAAACGGAGCCATCGCTTATCGAATGGAGCAAGCCTTGTTGAACAAGCTTGGCTCCTATTCCACAGGCAATGAGCGAGTGCGTGTCACCAAGGGTGTCGTTGATCGGTGCTGGCAAGATTATCTGATGGGAAGGCTCTGATCAGTGCACCGCCGCCTTCCCGATCACCAGCCCGTCCTCTCCCGCTGACACCGCGATCACCCCGCCGTCCTCGATCTCGCCCGCCAGAAGTTTCCGCGCGATGGGATCCACCAGCTCCTTCTGGATGACGCGCTTCAGGGGGCGGGCGCCGTAGACGGGGTCGTAGCCCTTGTCGGCGAGCCAGGCGGCGGCGCTGTCGTCGAGAGCGAGGGTGAGGCGGCGGTCGGCGAGGAGTTTCTCGAAGCGGGCCAGCTGGATGCGGACGATGCCGGACATCTGGTCGCGGCCGAGGCGCTGGAACAGCACGATTTCGTCGATGCGGTTGAGGAACTCGGGGCGGAAGTGGGCGCGAACGGCGTCCATGACCAGGGGACGCACGGTCTCGACGTCGTCGCCCTCGCCTTGCTGGGCCAGATATTCGGAGCCCAGGTTCGAGGTCATGATGATGAGGGTGTTGCGGAAGTCGATGGTGCGCCCCTGCCCGTCGGTCAGGCGGCCGTCGTCCAGCACCTGAAGCAGGGTGTTGAAGACGTCGGGGTGGGCCTTTTCCACCTCGTCGAACAGGACGACCTGATAGGGGCGCCGCCGCACGGCCTCGGTCAGGGCGCCGCCTTCGTCATAGCCCACATAGCCCGGAGGGGCGCCGATGAGGCGGGAGACGCTGTGCTTCTCCATGTATTCGGACATGTCCAGCCGCGTGATGGCGGCGTCGTCGTCGAACAGGAACTCGGCCAGGGCTTTTGTCAGCTCGGTCTTGCCCACGCCCGTGGGGCCCAGGAACAGGAAGCTGCCCAGCGGCCGGTTGGGGTCGTTCAGGCCGGCGCGGGCGCGGCGCACGGCGTCGGAGACGGCGGCCAGAGCCTCGTCCTGACCGACCACGCGGGCACGCAGCGCGTCCTCCATGGACAGCAGCTTTTCGCGCTCGCCCTCCAGCATCTTGTCGACCGGCACGCCGGTCCAGCGGGAGACGACGGCGGCGATCTGTTCGGCGTCGACGACTTCGGGGGTCAGGGGGCCGGACTTGTCGGCCTCGTTCTTCTCGGCTTCGGCCAGTTGCTTCTCGATCTGCGGAATCTGGCCGTAGGCGATCTCGGACGCCCGGGCGAGGTCGCCGGAACGCTGGGCCAGGGCCAGTTCGTTCCTCAGGCGGTCCAGGGTTTCACGCAGCTGGGCGGACTGGCCGACCTTGTCCTTTTCCGCCTTCCAGCGGGCGGTGAGGTCGTCGGATTCGGACTGAAGCCCGTCGATCTCCTCCTCCAGCTTCTCCAGCCGGGCCTTGGAGGCCTGATCCGTCTCCTTCTTCAGGGCCTCGCGCTCGATCTTGAGCTGGACCAGGCGGCGGTCGATCTCGTCCAGGGCTTCCGGTTTGGAATCCACCGCCATGCGCACGCGGCTGGCGGCTTCGTCCACCAGGTCGATGGCCTTGTCCGGCAGGAAGCGGTCGGTGATGTAGCGGTTGGACAGGGTCGCGGCGGCGACGATGGCGCTGTCCGAAATCCGCACCCCGTGGTGGACCTCGTACTTCTCCTTCAGGCCGCGCAGGATGGAGACCGTGTCCTCCACCGTCGGCTCGGCCACGAACACGGGCTGGAAGCGGCGGGCCAGGGCGGCGTCCTTCTCCACATGCTTCCTGTATTCATCCAGGGTGGTGGCGCCGACGCAGTGCAGTTCGCCGCGCGCCAGGGCGGGCTTGAGCAGGTTGGAGGCATCCATGGCGCCGTCCGTCTTTCCGGCGCCGACCAGGGTGTGCATCTCGTCGATGAACAGGATGATCTGGCCCTCAGCGGCGCCGACCTCGTTCAGCACGGCTTTCAGCCGCTCCTCGAACTCGCCCCGGTATTTCGCGCCGGCGATCAGGGCGCCCATGTCCAGGCCCAGGACGCGCTTGTCCTTGAGCGATTCCGGCACATCGCCGTTGACGATGCGGAGCGCCAGGCCCTCGACGATGGCGGTCTTGCCCACGCCCGGCTCGCCGATCAGGACGGGGTTGTTCTTGGTGCGGCGGGCCAGCACCTGGATGGTGCGGCGGATCTCCTCGTCGCGGCCGATGACCGGATCGACCTTGCCGTCGCGGGCCGCCTGGGTCAGGTCGCGGGCGTAGCGTTTCAGGGCGTCATAGGCGTCTTCAGCCCCGGCGGAATCGGCGGTCTGGCCCTTGCGCAGGTCATTGATGGCGGCGTCCAGGGCGTCGGGCTTGGCGCCGACCGAGGCCAGGACGGTGGCGGCGACCCCGCCCTCTTTCGCGATCGCGTGCAGAAGGCGCTCGGTGGTGACGAACTGGTCGCCGGATTTCTTTGCCGCGCCTTCAGCGGCGGCGAAGACGCGGGCGGTGTCGCCGTCCAGGTAAAGCTGGCCCGAGCCGCCGGAGACCTGGGCGCGCTTGGAAAGGGCCGTCTCGACCGCCGACTCCGCCTTGGCCGCGTCGCCGCCGGCGGCGGTGATGAGGTTGCGGGCCAGGCCGTCCCGTTCCTCCAGCAGCACCTTCAGAAGGTGCTCGGGCGCGAACTGCTGGTGGCGGCGCGCCAGGGCCAGCGACTGGGCGGACTGGATCGCCTGTTTGGCGCGGTCGGAATAGAGGTCGAGGTTCATGTCTTTGTTTATCCCCTGTCAGGCGGACTTAAGCCCTTCGGCGCCCTTTCAGGAAGCGACGCCGTGAGCATAACGGTGGAAGTGGGTGTGGCCATAAGGTCACGCAAGGGGCGGGTGGCGAAACCGGACGCGGGCGATAAGCTGGCGCCTCGGTTTGGGGAGTTCTGCACACATGACCATCGCCCTGTCGCGCCGCGCGGCCCTGTCGATCACCACCGGGGCGGCGGGCGTCGCCGTTCTGCCGCGCCGAAGCTGGGCGCGGGACGAGGCGGCGCGGAACGCGGCGCTGGCGGATGCGGTGGACGCCTATGTGCGGCGCTGCATGGCGGCCTTTCCGGACCAGCCGGGGCTGGGCGTCAGCCTGGTGCGGGGCGGCGAGACGGTGCTGGCGCGCGGATATGGCGTGCGGCGCCAGGACCGGCCCGACAGCCGTGTGGACGAGACGACCCTGTTCGCCGTGGCCTCCAACACCAAGGCGGTGACGGCGGCGTCCCTGGGCATGCTGGTGGATGCGGGCGAGGTGAAGTGGGACGAGCCGGTGCGCACCTACCTGCCGGACTTGCGCCTGTCGGACCCGGTCATCGGCGAGCGCATCACGGTGCGGGATCTGCTGAGCCATCGGGCGGGGTTTGGCCTGGGTGCCGGAGATCTGCTGTTCTGGCCCAACAGCGACCGGACGCGGGCCGAGGTCATGGCGGCCATCCCGAACGTCCCGATCGAGCACGGGTTCAGGGCCGGATACCACTACTGCAACCTGATGTTCGTGGTCGCGGGCGAAGTGATCGCGGCGGTCTCGGGACAGGCGTGGGAGGATTTCGTCCAGGCGCGGGTGCTGACGCCGCTGGGCATGGCCGACACGGTTCCCCTGACCAGCCGGGCCGATCCGGCGCGCTCGGCCCTGCCGCACGGGCGCGTCGGGCCGCCGCTGCGGTATCAGGGCGGGATGACCCTGCTGGAAGAGTCCATCGCGGGCATCTGGAACTGGGATTCGGCCGGGGCGGCGGGCGGCTTCGCGGCCTCGGCGCGGGACTGGACCCGGTGGATGAAGACCCAGCTGGCGGGCGGCGTGGCGCCGTCGGGTGCGCGCCTGTGGTCCGAGGCCGTGGCGCGCGAGATGTGGCGGCCGAACGTCATTTCGGGCTCATCCCCGGGGCCGACGGCGGAGCTGCCGGGGCGGTCCATCGCCTCGACCTATGCGATGGGGTGGAGCGTGGCGGACTATCGCGGCGAGCGGATGGTGACCCACGGCGGCGGCTCGCCCGGCGGCATCTCGGCCACGGTGCTGATCCCGGGACGCGAGGTCGGGTTCGCCGTCTTCTCGAACGCCGAGGAAAGCTATTTGCTGCGGGCGCTGCGCAGCGGCATCGCCGACATCGTGATGGCCGAGGATCGCAGCTTCGCCGCCTTCGACTGGATCGCGGATGGGCACAGGCTGCTGGCCGAATCCACCGAACGGTCCCTGACGGCGGCGACGGAGATCGACGCGAAACAGGCGGCGGGCGCCCCGCCCGGGCTGCCGCTGGAGGATTACGCCGGGACCTGGCGCGATCCCTGGTACGGCGACATCGTCATCAGCGAACGGGAGGGCGGCCTGTGGCTGGACTTCACCCGCTCGAACGCCCTGAAGGGGCCGTTGGAGCCCTATGACGGCGAGACGTTCCGGACGCGGTTCCCGGACCGGCGCGAGGAGGACGTGTTCATCACCTTCCAGATGGACGACGGCCACGCGGCCACCGCGACGATGAAGGGCGTGTCGCCGGACATCGACTTCTCATACGACTATCAGGACCTGAGGCTGACGCGGGTTTAATCCTGGCCTAGGCACCAGGCCAGGACCGCCTTCTGGGCGTGGATGCGGTTCTCGGCTTCGTCCCAGACCACCGACTGGGGGCCGTCCAGAACGGCGTCGGAGACTTCCTCGCCCCGGTGCGCGGGCAGGCAGTGCAGGAACACCGCGTCGCCGGACGCCTGGTCCATCAGGGCTTCGTCCACGCCATAGGATTCGAAGGCGGCGAGACGCGCCTCATAGTCCTGATCGCCCATGGAGACCCAGGTGTCGGTGACCACCACATCGGCGCCGGCGACGGCGTCCTGCGGGTCCGAGGTCAGCCGGACATGGTTCCCGCCACGCTGAAGGTCGTGCAGGTCCGGGTGATAGTCGCCGGGACAGGCGATGTTCAGCTGAAAACCGAACTTCGGCGCCGCGTGGATGAAGCTGGCGCAGACGTTGTTGCCGTCGCCGACCCAGGCGATGGTCTTGCCCGCCACCGGCCCGCGATGCTCCTCGATGGTCATGAGGTCGGCCAGGATCTGGCACGGATGGGACCGGTCGGTCAGGGCGTTGATGACCGGCACGGTCGAGACGCGGGCGAAGCGCGCCACGTCCTCATGGTCGTTGGCGCGGATCATCACCGCGTCCACCATGCGCGACAGGACGCGGGCGGTGTCCTCGATGGGCTCGCCCCGACCCAGCTGCATGTCGGCGGCGTTGGCGATGATGGCGTCGCCGCCCAGCTGGCGGATGGCCGCGTCGAAGCTGAACCGCGTGCGGGTGGAGTTCTTCTCGAAGATCATGGCCAGCACACGGTCGCGGGCAGGCGCGTCCGCGTCCACGCGGCCCCTGGACCAGCCCTTGCGGGCGGCCTTGCGGGCGTGGGCGTCGTCCAGGATGGCGCGCAGGGTTTCGGCGTCCAGCTGGTGGATGTCCAGGAAGTGGCGGGTCATGTCAGTCCTCCCGAAACCCTCTCCCGTCGGGAGAGGGCGGCTCCGCGCACGAATGCACGGCATTCGTAATGCGCGGAGGGTGAGGGGTTACGGTGCGAACCGGCGACCAGCGAACCCCCTCATCCCCCGCGCCAGGACCGGATCGCTGCGCGCTCCGGTGCGCGGGCTCCCCCTTCTCCCCTTGGGAGAAGGAAGCCTTAGGCCGCTTTCTCGCGGGCGGCCTCGCAGGTCTTTTCAAATTTCTCGACAGCCTCGCGGGCCTCGTCGAGGGTGAGGGTCAGGGGCGGCAGAAGACGCACGCAATTGTCGCCGCCGCCGGCCACCAGCAGCTGCTGGCCGTCACGGGCCCAGCCCATGAATTCGCGGTTGTTCGGAACCAGCTTGACCCCGATCAGCAGGCCCTTGCCGCGCACGTCGACGATGATGTCGGGGAAGCGCTCCTTCAGGCCGTGCAGCTGCTGGGTCAGATAGCCGGAGATCTCCGCCACATTGGCTAGGGTTTCCGGCTTGGCGATCTCGTCCAGGGCCGCATAGCCCACCGCCATGGCCAGCGGGTTGCCGCCGAAGGTGGTGCCGTGGACGCCCACCACCATGCCCTTGGCCGCCTCAGTCGTGGCCAGGCAGGCCCCGATGGGGAAGCCGCCGCCCAGGGCCTTGGCCGTGGCCATGATGTCCGGCATGATCCCGGCCCACTCGTGCGCCCACAGCTTGCCGGTGCGGCCCATGCCCGACTGCACCTCGTCCAGGATCAGCAGCACGCCGTTGTCCGTGCACCATTGGCGGATCTGGCGCAGGTCGGCGTCGGCGAAGGCGCGCGCGCCGCCCTCGCCCTGAACCGGCTCCAGGATCACGGCGGCGGCGGTGGGGCTTTCGATGGCGGCCTTGACCGCGTCCATCTCGCCGAACTTCACCTGCACATAGCCGGGCAGGCGCGGGCCGAAGCCCTCCACATAGCTGGGGTTGCCCGCCGCGTTGATGGCCGCATAGGTGCGGCCGTGGAACGAGCCGTCAAAGCCGATGATGTCGATGCGGTCCGGGTTCCCGTCGGCATGGTGATAGCGCCGGGCCGTCTTCAGCGCCGCCTCCACCGCCTCGGTCCCCGAGTTGGCGAAGAACACCACGTCGGCGAAGCTCTCGGCCGTCAGCCGGTCGGCCAGCTTCTCCTGGCCCGGGATGCGGAAGATGTTGGAGGTGTGCCAGAGCTTGTCGGCCTGGTCCTTCAGAGCCTGGACCAGACGCGGGTGCCGGTGGCCCAGAGCGTTGGTGGCGATGCCCGCCACGCAATCCAGATAGGCCGTGCCGTCGGTGGCGTACAGTCGGGCGCCCTCGCCGCGGTCCACCTCGACCGGCGCGCGATTGTAGACTCCCATGAGATGACCGGACACGACGGCGCTCCTTCCTTGCCAAAAGAAAACAGTCCCGGCGGGACGCGCCGGGACCTTGATCGAAACGTTCTTGTCCGCCCGCCGCATCGGCGAGTCAACACCGCGCCGTCGGCCGCTGACAGCCTACTGGTCTTCCTCGAAACGGCAGCCGACCAGGTCGCCCAGGGCGGCCACGGCCTCGGCCGCATCCGGCCCTTCGGCGCGGATTTCGATGGCGCAACCCGGCCCGGCGCCCAGCATCAGCAGGCCCATGATCGAACGGGCGTCGACCGTGCTCCCATCCCGGCTGACGGTGACTTCGGACTGAAAGCCGGAGGCCAGCTTGACGAACTTGGCCGAGGCCCGGGCGTGCAGCCCGCGCGCGTTGCAGATGTCCACCGTCAGGGTGGCGGTGTCGTCGCTCATTTTTCCCCCGCCAGCACCCAGGACGCCACGGCGATGTATTTGCGGCCCGCGTCCTGGGCGTGGGCCACGCAAGCCTCCAGGCTTTCGCGGCCGCGCACGCTGGCCAGCTTGATGAGCATGGGCAGGTTCAGCCCCGCGATGACCTCGGCCCGGGTCTGCTCCATGACCGAGATGGCCAGGTTGGACGGCGTGCCGCCGAACATGTCGGTAAGCAGGATCACGCCCTCGCCCTCATCCACGGCGGCGGCGGCGTCGACGATGTCCTGACGGCGGCGCTCCATGTCGTCGTCAGGACCGATGCACACGGCCGCGACCCCGCGCTGGGGGCCGACCACATGCTCCATGGCCGACAGGAATTCGGTCGCCAGCCCGCCGTGGGTGACGATCACCAGGCCGATCATGCGCGGCCGGCCCGCGCTGGTGAAGAAATGGCTGAGGTGGTCATGACACGCCTCACGAAACTGCGCCCCCGCGACCCTTTCGGCCCCGTCGCCGGCCGCCGGCGCTCTCGGCGCCCCGTCGACCAGACCGGCTTCAATAGGCCAAAGGACGATCCTGTCCAAGACTCGTCAGCGCCGCGTCGATCCGCGCCGGGGCGGAGGCGTGCAGGGCCTCGACCGCGATCAGGGGCAGGCGGACGCCCGAAACGGTCTGAAAGGCCGGTTCGGGAAGACGTTCGGGCGCCTGGTCGACGCACCGGGCGATCAGCACGGCGCGGGCGAAGCGGAGCGCGCCCCGGCGCAGCAGCCCGACCCCGCGCGCTTCGATCCGCCCGAAAATGGCGTCCGGCGCGCGGGCGTAGAGGCGCTCGCCCGAGGCCCAGGCGTGGGCGTAGTCGTCCGCCACGAGCCGCCAGCCGCGCTCGAACAGGCGAAGGGCCAGGTCGCTCTTGCCCGCCCCGGACGGCCCGGTCAGCAGCACCGCGCGCCAGCCGCCGTCGGGGCCGCCCCCCCGGCGCGCGATCACCGTAGCGTGGATCAGTTCAGCCGCGTCCGCCATGATCGTCCTCCGCTTCGGTTCGGGCGGCCTTCGCGGTTTTGGGCGCCGTCCGCGAGCGAACCTGGGGCAGGGTCACGACGAAACGGGCGCCGCGCACCTCGCCGTCCTCGCCGAGGCGGTTCTCGGCGTGGATGCGGCCGCCGTGCGCCTCGACGATCTGGCGGGCGATGGACAGGCCCAGCCCGGAATTGCCGCCGAAGACCGCGCCCTTCGGCCGCGACGTGTAGAAGCGCTGGAACACGGTCTCCAGATTATCGGGGGGCACGCCGGGGCCGTCGTCGTCCACCGTGACGCGCGCCGTCTCGCCGGACGCCCGCGACAATGAAACCCGCACCGCCCCGTCCGGGGGGCTGAAGGAGCGCGCGTTGTCGATCAGGTTGCGGAACACCTGGCCCATCGGTCCTTCGCGGCCCATGACCAGGCCGGCGCCGTCCATGCCGTCCTGAAAGGCCACGGGGATATCCCCCGGCTTGGCGGTGGCCTGATAAATTCCGGCGATGTCGGCCAACAGCTTCGACAGGTTCACCGGCCGGGGCCGGTCGCGCGACAGCTCCGCGTCCAGCCGCGAGGCGTTGGAGATGTCGGTGATGAGGCGGTCCAGTCGGCCCACGTCCTGTTGCAGCAGGGCGGTCAGGCGCGCCTTGTCCTCGGGCGTCTTGACCAGATCCAGCGTCTCCAGCGCCGAACGGATCGAGGTCAGCGGATTCTTGATCTCGTGACTGACGTCGGCGGCGAAGCGCTCGATGGCGTCCATGCGGTCCGAAAGGGTGGCGGTCATGGTCTCCAGCGACCGGGCCAGATCACCGATCTCGTCCTTGCGCGACTCCAGGTCGGGCAGGGAGATGGCGCGGGCGCGCTGCAGGCGCACATGGTCGGCCGCCGTCGACAGCCGCTGGATGGGCCGCACCACGAACAGATGGATCAGCAGCGAGGTCAGCAGCGACACCGCCAGCGCCACGAAGGCGAAAGGCATCAGGGCCCGGCGCTGGGCCGCCAGGGTCTCGTCCACGTCGCCGGCCTCAAGCGTCAGCACGCCCAGCACGTCGCGCACATGGCGCACGGGCAGGGACACCGACACCACCCGCTCGCCGGTTTCCGCCCGGCGCAGGCTGGTCTGGGGCGCGCCGGCCAGGGCCCGCTCGACCTCGGCCGCCAGAACCCGGCGCGCGGTCTGAGCGCGAGCCTGTTCACGCTGAGGGTCAGGCGGCGCGGGCGGCGTCGCGTCGGCGGGCAGGGCCGGCGCCAGCGGCTGGCCGGGAATTTGTTCGGTGACCACATAGCTGTCGATGATGAGAAGGCCGCTCTGGTCGTACAGGCGCACCCTCTGGCCCCGGGGAATGAAATTGTCGCGCAGCCACTGGGACGCCGCCAGGGGGTCCAGATAGGGGGTGGGCTCGCCCTGGGTGATGCCCAGCTCGCCCAGGACGTTGGCCAGAATCTCGGCCTGGGCCGTCAGCGATTCCAGCCGCGCTTCGACCAGATTGCGCCGCCATTCGTTCAGGACCAGCGCCCCCACGAACAGGATCAGCAGGCTGAGCAGGTTCAGGGCCAGGATCAGCCCGCCCAGGCGTGACCCGGCCCCGCGCCGGCGCGTGCGGCGGTCCCGCGACGACCGCGCGCCGCTCAGGACCGCACGGACACGGCCGACCCAGCCCTCAGACCGGGGGGGCGAAGCGTTCTCAGCTCTCTCGGTATCGGTATCCGACGCCATAAAGGGTCTCGATTGCGTCGAACTCGGAATCGACCACACGGAACTTCTTTCGCATCCGCTTCACGTGGCTGTCGATGGTCCGGTCGTCCACATAGACCTGATCGTCATAGGCGGCGTCCATCAGATTGTCGCGGCTCTTCACGAAGCCCGGGCGCTGGGCCAGGGCCTGGAGCAGCAGGAACTCGGTCACGGTCAGTTTCACCGGCTTGCCGTCCCAGGTGCATTCGTGGCGGGCGGGATCCATGCTGAGCTTACCGCGCCGGATGGCGCGCCCGGCCGCGTCGCCGGCGGCGTCGATGTCGCCGCCGTCCGCACCCGCCCGGCGCAGCAGGGCCTTGACCCGCTCGATCAGCAGACGCTGGCTGAACGGCTTGTGGATATAGTCGTCGGCCCCGAGGTTGAAGCCGAGGATCTCGTCGATCTCCTCGTCCTTGGACGTCAGGATGATGACCGGCAGGGTCGAGGTCTGGCGCAGGCGGCGCAGCACCTCCATGCCGTCCATGCGCGGCATCTTCACGTCCAGGATCGCCAGGTCGGGCGGGCTGGACTCCAGCGCGTCCAGGCCCGTCGCCCCGTCGTGATAGGCGGTCACCTTGTGGCCGTGGCTCTCCAGGGCCATCGAGACGGACGCGACGATGTTCTCGTCGTCATCGACCAGGGTGATGTTGGCCATGGGTTCTCCTCATGCGTTCCGTGGGTCCGCAACGCTCTCACAGATAGTGCGGCGCGGCGAAACATGACACCCCTGAACGCGCGACAAGCGTAACCGTTCGCCGTCCATGAGTCATTTCACGCGACCTTAAAGCCTTGGCGTCATGATGACGATCAAACGCCGCTCCTGAGGCTAGAATGGCCGGTCCAGTCCACTACGAGATCTACATCCGCAAGACGGCACCCTCGCCGTGGTCCCTGATGCAGGCCACCGAAAGCCGCAAGCAGGCCGTGGAGGTCGCCGAGGACACGCTGCGCGACAACCGCGCCGCCGCCGTGCGCGTGACCAAGGAGACCCTGGACCCCGAGACCATGGAGTTCCAGAGCATCACCATCCTGACTCTGGGCGCCCCCGAGGTGAAGACCAAGCCGGCGGTTCGCCGCAATGAGCAGCCCTCGAACTGCCTGACGCCGCAGGATCTTTACGCGCCGCATGCGCGAGAACTGATCGGCCGGGTGCTGGAGGAATGGCTGGCGCGGCGCCAGGTCACCCCCTTCGAACTGATGCACCGGCCCGACCTGGTCGAACAGCTCGAGGCTTCGGGCGTGGAGTTGCAGCACGCGCTGCAGAAGGTGGCCGTGCCCGAGAGCCAGGCCACCGGCCAGCCGGTGCATGACTTGATCCGCCACTATCAGAAGCTGGCGGCCCGGGCGATGGAGCGGGTGGTCGACGCGGGCCGGCGGAATCTGTTCGTCGCCATCGGGCCGGAGGGAACCCCTCTGGCCGACCTGGCCCAGCGCCTGACCGGCGATCCCGAGCGCGCCTTTCTCATGGGCGGGGCGATCGCCAGGGCGCTGAAGTCCGTCGAGGGCGGCCGCGCGCGCCTGGAACGGATGATGGACATGGTCGATCAGGCGCCGCCCGAGGGCCCGCCGCGCGCCCTGGTTCTGGTGGCGATCGAACAGATGCTGTGCGAGCTGTTCGCCGTGCCCCGGCGGCGGGCCGAGATCCTGGGTCCGGCGCTGGATCTGGGCGGCGGGCTGGCGGCGGCCGTGCGCATGGTGGCCCCGGACGAGATGGAGGCCCTGATCCGCATGGAGCCGCGCCTGGCCATCCAGGTGGCGCCTGTGGACGGCCCGGCCCAGCGGCTTGCCCGACGATTGGCGGCGGGTGAATTCCGCCTGCTTTCCGCCGCCATGGCCCGCGAGGTGATCCGTGAATTGAAGGGGCCGCGCCGCCTTCGTCCCGGCGACGCATACGGCGAGATCGACATCCTGCGCACCCTGGCCATGGCCCTGACGGCCACCACCGGACGGCTGCTGTCCCTGGAGGAAGTGCAGGACGCCTTCGTCCAGCGCTCGAAAAGCCTGGTCACCGCCGATTTCGTCGACGCCTATCTGTCCGGCTGCGCCAATGCTGTGGAGGAGGCCTCGGCCCTCGTGCGCCTGTGCGAGAACGTCACCGGCGCGGCCAACAAGCGGGCCGCCGCCCGCTGGCTGGCGGCCTGCGTCGGCGCGCTGCGGTTCGAGACCGAGC
>JAEZCL010000042.1 GCA_023433585.1 Pseudomonadota bacterium | reverse complement strand
CACGCGCAACATGCGGCGGTCCATCCTCAACCGGGAGGTCCTGCCGCAATGGCGTAACCGGCTGCTGACCGAGATCACGCCGGACGACCTGCGCGCTCACTGCAAGTCGATTGTGGACCGGGGCGCTCCCGCCACCGCCATCCACGTCCGGGACATCGTCAAGCAGATCTACGCCTGGGCCATTCTCCATGGCGAGAAGATCGACAATCCGGCAGACGGGGTGGCGCCTGCGGCGATCGCGCGCTTCCGGCCCCGTGACCGGTCGCTGTCGCCGTCCGAGATCCGGATCATGCTCAGGCTGCTAGGGGAGGTTGCGACCCTTCCGACGATCCGTCTGGGTCTGAAGTTCATCCTGCTGAGCATGGTCCGCAAGAGCGAGTTGCAGGACGGGACCTGGGACGAGGTGGATTTCGAGAACGCGGTCTGGTCCATCCCGAAGGAGCGGATGAAACGGTCACGCCCTCACAACGTCTATCTGTCGACCCAGATGCTCGACATCCTGGTCGCCCTGAAGACCTGTTCCGGAAACTCCCGCTACATCCTGCCGTCCCGCTATGACGCCGACGCGCCCATGTCACGGGCGACCTTCAACCGGGTGACGACGGCCATTGCCGAGCGCGCTCGCGAACAGGACCTGCCGCTCGAGCCGTTCACCGTGCACGACCTGCGCCGAACAGCGTCGACCCTCCTGCATGAGATGGGGTTCAACTCGGACTGGATCGAGAAATGCCTGGCCCATGAGGAGCGCTCGTCACGCGGGGTCTACAACAAGGCTGAGTTCGAGATGCAGCGCCGCCATATGGCGCAGCAGTGGTCCGACGCGCTCGAGGCCTGGGAGCAGGGGCGTTCGTTCTCGCCCATACTGACGCCGTGCGAGACCAGCGCGCCGCGCTTCAGTTCAGCTTTCGAGCCATAACTTGAAGGTGTCAGAAAATGAGCTATGTTTCTGACAGGAGCAAACCGATGCAGACCCTGGCCGAACACATCCTCGCGCACGCCGCGACCTTGCCGGAAGGCCAGCCCCTGGCCGCGAAAGGCCTGCTGCACCTGGGCGAGCGCGCCGCCGTGGATCAAGCGCTGTCACGGCTCGTCAAGCGCGGACGCCTCTTGCGGGCCGGGCGGGGGCTCTATGTTTTGCCGGTCCAGGGCCGCTATGGCGAGCGCCCGCCGACCATCGAAAGCGTTGTCGAGCGCCTCTCGGCCCAAGGCGGCGAGACGGTCGTGCGCAGCGGCGCGGCCGCAGCCAATCAACTAGGGCTCACCACCCAGACGCCCATTCGCCATGTCTATTTGACCAGTGGCAGAAGTCGCCGGCTGCAGCTCGGCAAGCAATCGGTTGAACTGCGGCACGCCCCGCCTTGGCAGCTCGTCCTACCCCACAGCGCTGCGGGCGAGGCGGTCCGCGCCTTGGCGTGGCTGGGTCCGGAGCAGGCGGGAAGCGCCCTTAAGGCGCTGCGCCAGCGCTTGCCACAGAGCGCGTTCGAGGAACTGGTCGGGGTGGGCGCTCGCCTGCCGACCTGGCTCGCCCGCTCGGTGAGCCTGGCGGCGCATGGCTGACGCCTTTTTCGACCTTGATGACGCCGACCGGCGTTAGGCGATTCAAGTCGACGCCGCGGTGCGCGCTGTCCTGGATTGCGCGCTCCAGAGTGACGGCATGGCATCGAGCCTGGAAGGTCTGCCGAGGACTTATGACGTCTGGTCAGGCAAACTCTGTGATCAACTTCCGAATGGTCGACATCGGCATGAACAGGCGCAGCGGTCTGGAGGGGAGGGCTTCGAACCCGTAGCTGCGGTACAGCGCCAAGCGCCGAGAGACAGCCTCGGGATCGCCGCAGTCCAGCACGTCGAGCATGACGACCGCGATGCCGACGGCTTCACTGGCCTGGGCGAGGCGGGTGAGGGCGTCGACCAGAAGATCGCCGCCGAAACCTTGGCCCTGGAAGCGACCGTCCACGCCGATCATGGAGATGTACGCGGCCGGGATGGAGCCGTGTCCAGGCCGGGTCCGGGCGTACTTCGCAGGCAGGTCCTGGTAGGCGATGCTATGGGCGTTGACGCCATAGAAGCCGACAAGATCTCCCTCGGCTGTGGTCATCACCCAAAGGCGAAGATTGTCGGCCTTGGCGAGCTTGTTCGCGGTTTTCTTGAAGAAGTTGTCGACCTGCTCGACACCGCAGGAAAAAGCCGTTCGATCGTGCTTCTCAGGATCGAACGGCTCAATGACGTTTCGGCGTTCGTCGACCTCGTCGGTCACCGAGCGGTCACGGTCTTGCGGTGACGCTTGAACGCCGTCCGCAGCTTCTCCGCAGGCTCTGGCGGCGCATCCATGGCCACGAAGAAGGCGGCATGGTCCACCGGCGCCAGAACGGTCCGTTCGTGAGCCTCGATCGTTTCGCGCGCCGACTGGTAGGCCGCGTTCATCGTGAAGACGGAGTCGTCCATCCCGGCCAGGGCCGCTGCGCGCTGGATGGTCTGCTTGATGTGCGGCTTGGTGCGGAAATTCATCCGTTCCGTGCTACGCTCATCAAGAGCGCCGACCTGATCATTGAATCCAAGCATGGCTAGCCTCTGATCTCTTCTCTCTGCATTATGTACGTCAATGTGACGTACAATTCAACGGGTGCCGTTGAGGCCCTCGTGATCGTTAAGGGCGCGTGAACCGACGGGGCGTGATCGGCGAAGCCGCACGTCGGGTCCCTTGGCCGGCTTGATCGGACGTTCGCGGCGTTGGGCGAGCCAAGCCTCGACTTCGGCCAGATCCCAGACCACGCATCGTGGCGTGAGCAGGAAACGGCGCGGAAACTCTCCTTTACGCTCCATCTCCCAGATGGTGCTGTCGGCGAGCGGCACCATCTGGCGCAGTTCTGATTTCTTGATGGTGCGTGACAGGACAGGGCCGGTGCGGACGGACATGGGCGTCTCCTTTGCGAAGGCCGGAATCGCATCCGAAAGGCGGTGAAAGGCCAAGCCGCAATCTTACGGCGGCACGATGGCGGTGTCGGGCGGTTAGAGGCTCGCTTTCGATGATGATGGAGGCGCGGCTGCGCCCGAGGCCACCGGACAGGTGCGGCCACTCAAACGCAAGTTCCTTCGCTTCTTCTCGTCCTTTGAACCCATCGCTGAGTCCACAGTCCCTACAGGGTGGTCGTTATCGCGGACCGCCTCTTTGTCCGCTTCCATGTCCGCTTTTCCCGAAGCTAGAAAACATAGTCCTATCATCCCTTTGAAGAACAATGAGAGTGCTCTTAGGCCGAATAAATGTCCGGTTCGATGTCCGGTTAAACGGGTGTGATGACGGACAGGAATTTCCCCTCAGGCCGAGGCTAAGGGCTCCGCCCTCGCGCGCGCCAGGGTCCGCGGCTTCGCCGCCGGACCGGCCGGTCTCCCCGGCCTTCCGCGCCGGCGAGGGACGCGACGGCGCCCACGGGTCCGAGGCTTGTGCAGGCCGGGCGATCCCCCTCCGGCCGGTCCGCCCTTGCCCTTGCTACCCCGGTCTCGCCGACGGGCAGGGTTTCAGGCGCGCAGTCCGCGTGCCTGCAACCCTTGCCTGAAGGAGGCAGACATGACTGCTCAATCCACCCGATCCCGTTCATCAGCGGCGGCTCGCGCCGCCGCCGTGGAGACTCCGGCCGATCCGGCGCATGGCGCGGAGATCACCGTGCCGCTGAACCGGCTCAAGGCCTCGCCCCGGAACGCCCGGAAGGTGAAACATTCGGCGGCGGCCATCGAGGCGCTGGCCGCTTCCATTAGGGCCAAGGGGGTGTTGCAGCCGCCCGTGGTCGAGATCGAGCGGGACGGGGAGGGCGCGCCGACCGGCGGCTTCCTCGTCGCCATCGGGGAAGGGCGGCGTCAGGCCCTGCGGCTTCTGGCCAAGCGCAAGGCCATCAAGCGGACCCATCCGGTGCGGGTGATCGTGGACGCCGACAACGACGCCCATGAGATCAGCCTTGATGAGAACATCACCCGCGAGGCCATGCATCCCGCCGACCAGTTCGAGGCCTTCAAGCGGCTCGCGGACGAAAAGGGCTACGGTCCCGAGGAGATCGGCGCCCGGGGCGGGGTGTCGGCTCATGTGGTGCGCCAGCGGCTCCGGCTCGGCGCGGCGGCGCCGGAACTTATGGCGGCCTATCGGGACGGGACGCTGGCGCTGGACCAGTTGACCGCCTTCTGCGTCAGCGAGGACAAGGACCGGCAGCGGCAGGTGCTGGAGCAGACCGGGCCGCACACGCCCGCCTACGCCATTCGCCGGGCCATGACCGAGGCCAAGGTGCGGGCTGACGACCGTCGCGCGGTCTTCGTCGGCGTCGAGGCCTATGCCGAGGCAGGCGGGTCGGTGCTGCGCGACCTGTTCACCGAGGACGGCGGCGGCTGGCTGGAGGACATGGCCTTGCTGAACCGGCTGGTGGCGGAGAAGCTGGCCGGGCTGGCCGACGAGGTCCGCGCCCGCGAGGGCTGGAAATGGGCCGAGGTCGGCTCGGACTACGCCGAGCTCCCGGCCTTCGGTCGGGTCTATCCGGTCGAGATCGCACGTTCCGAGGCGGACGCCGCCGAGATCGCCGCCCTGTCCGAGGAATACGACCGCCTCGTCTCGGAGACGGACGCGGCGGAGACCCTGCCGCCCGAGGTGGACGCCCGGCTGGAAGAGATCGACCGGGCCCTGCAGGCCTTCGGTCCCGACTTCGACTATGCGCCCGAGGCCAGGGCGCGGGCCGGGGTCATGGTCGTGCTGGGCTATGACGGGCTGGCCCGTTTCGAGCGCGGACTGGTCCGGGCCGAGGATGCGGCCCCCAAGCCGCCGTGGGTGGCGGATGAAACGGTTACCGACGGCGATGGCGCGGAAGCCGCCGCGCCGACCGACGACGCGCCGGATGGGGAAGACGGCAGCCTCGCGCCCCTGTCCGACCGGCTGGTGATGGACCTGACCGCGCACCGGACCATGGGTCTGCGGGATGCGGTTCAGGCGGACCCGCCCACCGCCCTTGCGGTCATGGTCCACGCCCTCGCGCTGGAGGTGTTCTATCCCGGCTACGGGTATCACACGCCGCTCCAGCTGCGCCTGACCATCACGGGAATGGAGCGGCTGGCCCCGGGCGTCGGGGACGGCCCCGCCGCTCGCCGCGTGGCGGACCGGCTGGAGCGATGGGGCGCCCGACTTCCGGAAAACCCGGAAGACCTGTGGGCGGTGCTGGCGCCCATGGGCGGGACCGACCTGCTGGACCTGATGGCGGTCTGCGCGGGCGTCGGTCTCTACGCCGTGCGCGATCCGCATGACCGCAAACCCGGCGCCCTGGCCCAGGCCGAGATACTGGCGACAGCGGTGGGTCTGGACATGACCGGCGCGTGGTCGGCGACGGCCAAAGGATATTTCTCGCGAGTGTCCAAGGCGCGGGTGCTGGAGGCGGTGACCGAGGCGGTCGGCGCCGAGGAGGCCGGGCAAATCGCCGGGATGAAGAAGGCGGACATGGCCGAGGCGGCGGAACGGCTGCTGGAGGACAGGGGATGGCTGCCGCCGGTGCTGCGGACCGTGGCGGTCATTGAGGCTCGTAAGACGGAGGGGGATGCGTCTCCGGGTGAGGACGCCTATCCGTTCGCGGCGGAATAGGCGCAGTGCGACGAAGACCCCCGCGCCGCCTCGCCGGGTCGCGCGGGGGTCTTCATGGCCTCGAGGCGAACACGCATGGAAACGCCGAAGGTCGTTTCCCGAAAGCTCACGAAAGCCTCACTGGGGCTTGGCCCATTGCCAGCCCCCACGGCGGCCCGAACGGGCGTTGACCCGATCGGCTCTTGCGGCGCGAGCTCTACATCGAGAGCGTGAGAAGGTGGGGACGGGCCAGGAACTTCTGTGCAGAAGCTCGGCCTTTCAGATCAAACCGCTGCGTTCAGGCCATGGACCCAGCGCAGCGCCCCTGCCTGACCCTATGGTCCCGAAGCCCGCCCGTGAACATTAGGGCGCCGCGCCGCGCCCGGCCAAGGGGTCAGAATCCCGGCACGGGGCCCGAAACCAAGACCTCGGCGGCGCCGCTGGCCATATCCACCTGGGTGGGCATGACGATGATCTCACCGCCGTCCTCCAACCGCAGGATCGGTTGGCGATGCTTGAGCGCCGCGAACAGCGCCGGCGTCGAGGCTCGAATAAAGCCTGACGCTTCTCTGACGTCGCCGCGCTGGCGGACCGTGATGTGGTATGCTGCTTCGGCCGTCTCGTCGCCGCACGTCAGGACGCCGCGGCCTTCCAGAATTCCCAAGACGTTCACAATCTTTCTCCTTCTCCACGATCCATCCGGCCGCAGAGGATGGCGCGGCTGTGCGACACGCGCGGTCGCAGCTCGTCCGGTCCCGCTCCACGCGCTGTCAGGCGGGCAAGTTTAGCTCCTGCCGCATCAGCTTCGACTCCTGGGCCGCCTCAACCCCGGCTTGCTCCAACCATGTGAGAAGCTCGCTCCAGGCCAGCACCAGGATCTGATGGGCCTCGGCATGGGCCATGTCCGGCTCAATCCGGTCGCTTAAACGGCGCACTAGGCTCATCGCTTCGGCCAGGGCTTGCGCGCGACCTGTCATCACGGCCGCGCGGTGCGGCAGGCTGTCGATCACATCCATGGAAACTCCCCCAGCGCTGCAATCTATCCGTCAATCATAGGTAGAGTCTATACGAAGATGCGGGTTCAGGTGGCGGCGATCACTACGGCGCGTGTCAGCGACGCGGCCACGGGAAGGCCGCATCAGGCTGATGGTCAGCCAGCAAGTCTCCCCCTTGTTGATTGAAAATAAAAACGTTCCTGTGAGGGGACTTATCAGACGCCCCTGAGGTCATTAACCTAGAATCCGGAGGAGCGGGATGCCGGATTCGATCGAGCGGCTGACGCCGCGTGAGCGGGAATGCCTTCGGCTTGTCGCCGCCCATATGCGCTCCAAGCAGATCGCCCGCGAACTGGGCATCGCGCCCGCCACTGTCAACAAGCACTGCGAAAATGCGGCGCGAAAGCTGGAGGCCGCGGACCGCGTTCAAGCCGCGCTGATGCTGGCTTCGGCTGAAGGGCTACCGACTGAATCGGTAGACGAACCGATCATCATATCCGGACAGGCGCCGCCGGGCTCAGGTGAAGGGGCGAGGGAGTTGAACCATGCCCACACCCGATCAACCGATGCCCGTCCTGACCTGGGGCCAGATGGAGAGCGTCTTGCTGTCCTTGGCGACGACGCCCAACAAACAGCTGATTGCGCGTCACCTTCTGAGCGGCCTGCGCAAACAGTCGAAGTTCCTGGCGCCCGAAGGGGTCTACCGGGAGCTTTGCTTCACGGCTGCCGCCTTGTTGGACACAAACTTCGGTCGATCGGAACTGGGCACGAGCCACTCCAACGCATCGTGCTCGTGTTCGCCGTCGCCGCCCTGACGGCCTTGGCGCTCACGGGATTCCTGGCCGCAGAACGCTTCGCCTTCCTACTCCATTGGGCGCGCTACGGCGGCTGAAGCCGACCTCCACCTAAGGAAAGTCTCATGAAACGCTCCGAAGCGGCGGCGAGCATCGCCGCGCGCCTGGCCGCCGACCTGTTCAAGGCCGAGGCCGCCCAAGACCAATCCATCGACCGCCTGGGCAAACTGGCCCAAAGCCTGACCCGCTCAAGGGCCAGAGCACGCCTGTCCTCCACCGTGGGCCAACCGGCCTTTGACGCTCTGGCGCGCGCCTTGGCCGCCCAAGTGGAGGCGCAGCGGGCCATGGTCGAACTGCATGAAGCCCTGGCCGAGGTGAAAGAGCGCACCGCGTTCCGCGCCGTCGCCATCGGCGGACTGGACAAGTCCGAACATCCGGTGCCCCGCCGCACGGCCCGGCTTGAACTGGCGGCTTAAGCCCGCAACCATGGCTCTTAAGGAGGGGCCATGCTGTTCACCGTCATTTCCTGGGGCGCCACCGCCCTGATGGCCGTCACCTGTGTGGCGGCCATCTTCCGCGGCGGGGCGCCGGAGCGTTGGACCGCGGCGGCTCTGGCTTTGGCTTGGCTCGGGTCTCTGCTGGCGCCGTTCGATTTCTCCAGCCCGCCGTGGGCGGTCATCGGCATCGACGCGGGGCTGTTTCTGGTGCTGCTTTACTGGGCGGCGTTCTCGAAGAAGAGCTGGCCTATCTGGGCCGCGGCTTTCCAGTTCTTGATCCTGGCCACCCACGCCGCCTTTGCGCGCAACATCGGTCTGGATCAATGGGGCTATGTCAGCGCCTATTATGTGTGGAGCATCGCCGTGGTGGTCTGTTTGCTGATCGGCGTGATAAGAGCCCGGCGCATCGGCCGCGATGCGCAGGTCGCCTGAACGGGCCGTTCAAGATCACGACAGGGGATGTCATATGGCTGACGATGCTGGACCCGATCCCGTGGATGTCTTCGTGGGCGCGCGCCTGCGCCTGTTCCGTCATGACGCCGGCATGTCTCAGAACGAGCTGGCGTCGCACCTGGGCCTGAGCTTCCAGCAGGTGCAGAAGTACGAAAAGGGGGCCAACCGCCTGTCGGCTTCCATGCTGGCCAAGGCCTCTCAGGCCCTGGGCCGTCCGGTGACGGAGTTTTTCCCGACCGACCTGTCCGAACCCGGCGCCGAGATGCCGCTGGTCACGCCCGGCAGTCTGGAGTTGACCGCCCTGTTTGCGGCCATGTCGCGCGAGCAACGCGCCATCCTCATGTCCGTGGCGCGTCAGTTTGTGCGGAGCGGCGCGCTCGAGGACGCCTGAGCGACGTGCCGGCGGCGCAGACTGTCGCCGATGGGCGCCGGCGCTCAACGGGTAGAGTATCGAAGTTATTGCAATCTAAGGGCGATTGACCGATCCTGTTGACGGGGAGGGCAGGTCATGAGGACGACAGGAGGCAAGCGCAGCATCGCCGCAGGCCTTGGCGCGCTGTGTCTCCTCCTATGGGCGACGCCCGCGCTGGCCAACTGTTCCCGCGAGGAGCGCGCTGAAGCGGATCGCCAACTCTGGCTTAATGCGCGCGATCAAACCCTCGCCCTATCCGAGCACCTGCCGCGCGGCGAGGCGAGCCCAGGACCCGACGAGCGGCTCTTGGTGCAGCGGAACTATGTCATCCTCTATCATGACGCCTTGCGCGCGCCCTTGTGGACCGCGCACCGCATCAAGCCGGATCGATTGGGTCAGGCCTCGCGGCTGGATTGCTTTCGACGGGACGTGCGGCTGGACCGATCGATCGCGTCCTATCCGACCGACTTTGACGAGCCGATCTTCGATCAAGGGCATATGAGCCCGAACGCCGATCTAACCGTCTCGCGTATGGCCGTGGTGAACAGCTTCATCATGAGCAACATGTCGCCCCAGTATTGCCAGTTCAATCGCGGCGGCTGGCAGATCCTGGAAAGCCTCATGCGGCGCTGGATGCGCGATGAGGACGAGGCCTATGTGATCACCGGCGCCGTCTATGACTGGGATGGCGACGGCGTCAGAGATGACCCCGATGATGCGCCGCGCATGCGCTCGCGAAACGGCCAGGCGCGCGTGGCGATCGCCAGCGCCTTCTTCAAGATTCTGGCCTTGCCGGATGGGGCGGGCGGCTACCGCACCGTGTCCATCCTGCTGCCCCACGACCAGACTGATGTCGCGGGCCAGTTCGCCCTCGATTATTTCTACGCTCACGTGACTACGGTGGGCGCCCTGGAGCGTATAGCGGGCCAAGTATTCTTTCCGGAGGGGGCGGAGCTGGATGAGGCCGCCGTCCTTTGGCCGTTCGAAGGCCAGGCGCCGGCCTCCTTGGTCTATGACAATTGCCGCCGAACCGCGGGCCAGACGGGGATCGATCCATGAAAGGGTTTCAGCGGCGCCCCGCAGCCGAGCCTCTTGCGCCGTCGGCGCCCAAGTTCAGCGCCGAAGACTTCGCCGCGCCCGACAGAGAGTGCGACATCATCATGAAAGGCGGCGTCACGTCGGGCGTCGTCTATCCCTACGCCATTCTGCAGCTGGCCCGCAGCTATCGCTTCCGCTCGGTGGGCGGCGCCTCCGCCGGCGGCATTGCGGCGGCCTTCGCCGCCGCCGCTGAGTTCGCACGAAGCCGCGGCGATCCCGGCGGCTTCGTGCGCCTGGAGAAACGCTGCCTGGAGTTGCCGGCGCGGCTCAGGAGCCTGTTCCAGGCGGAGCCGCGGTTCCAGCCGCTGATGGACGCCGCCTTGGCCGCCAGCGCCAAGGACGGGGCCGGCGTCCGCCGGGCGCTTTGGGCCGGGCCCTTGCCCCTTCTGGCCGGCTTTGTCGCGGGCGCGGGATTGTTATGGGGCCTGCACGGCGGCTGGGCCGGCGCGGGCCTGGGCGGTCTCGTCGGCGCCGGCGCCGTACCGGCCATGCGCATCGTCTATCTGGCTCGGCTGTTGTTCAAGCACCTGCCCGCCCATGACTTCGGCATGTGCCGCGGGCTGTCGGTGGATGGAAAGGTCCCGGCCTTGACCGACTGGCTCTATGACGCGCTCCAGGACATCGCTTTCGGCGACACGGCTCCGGGCCACCGCCCGCTCACTTTCGGCGACCTGCGCAAAGCCGCGCCGGAGGGCGCTCCGGGCCATGGCGTGGCGCTGAAGATGATGACCACCAACCTCTCCATGCGGCGGCCTCACGCCCTGCCGGAGCTGATGCGCGAGACCCTGTTCGAGGCGGCGCGCTGGGCGAAGATCTTTCCAGCCCCGGTGATGGCCTATCTGACGCGCCCCAACATCGGCCGCGTCTCCAAACATTGGCCCGACCATCGCTTGGCCCCGAGCCCGGATAATCTGCCGGTGATCGTGGCGGTGCGCATGAGCCTGAGCTTCCCGTTCCTGATCACGGCCGTGCCCATGGCCATCCGCGATATCGGCGCACAAAAGCGCGCCATCGCTCGCGGCGTCCCCAAGGACGAGGCCGCGCCTAAAGCGCCGGCGCCGCTGTGGTTCAGCGACGGGGGGCTGACCAGCAACTTCCCGATACACTTTTTCGACGCCTTGTTGCCCGCGCGCCCGACATTTGCGCTCAGCCTCGATGCGATCCCCGAGGATGAACCGACAGACGGCCCGCGCGTGAGGCTCCAGATGGAGGCCGGCGAGGGGATCTTCTTGCCGATCTCGCCGGTTCAGGGCCTCGGCGGGTTCGCCATGGCCTTGTTCAACGCCTCCAAGGATTGGCAGGATACGCTGCTGTCCGGCATGCCGGGCCAGCGCGAGCGGATTATCCGCGTGGCGCTTGCCGAGGATGAGGGCGGCCTGAACCTGGACATGCCGCCACAGCGCTCGGAGACTCTCATGGCCTACGGCGACCAGGCCGGCCAGATGCTGTCGACCCAGTTCGACTTCGACGAACATCGCTGGCGGCGCACCCTGACCGCCTATGAGCAGCTGGAATGGGTCGGCCTGGCCACGGACCAAGTGTGGGGCCAAGGGTTCGGGGCCTGGTACAAAGCCTACGCCTCCGCCCCGAAATCCTACAAGAGTTCGACGAAGGCGGAGCGGCGGCTCATCGCCGATCGCCTGGCCGCCTTCGGCAAGCTGGGGCGGACCTTCACACCGGCCCTGCGCGAGCGGCGGATCTGGCCGCGGCCGTCGGGGCGCATACGCGTGGCGCCCGATGTCTAGGTCAGCTTGGAACAATATGGGACGGGAGGCCGGTCAACCCTTGCGGGAAAGGGCTCGATCGGTGAGACTCGAGGCCTGATGAAGACGAGCTTGGATCATCTGCCGCCCTTGAAGCGGGCTGAGTTGTTGCGTGTCGTGGAGATGCTCAAGGCGTCCTTTGCCGAAGCGACCGCGACCCGGCGCGCCGACCGGCTGAAGAACGGCAAGATCCTGAAGATCATCCTCTACGGATCATACGCTCGCGGCGATTGGGTCCATGATCCGGTGGGCCGGTACTTTTCAGATTTTGATCTGCTCGTGGTGGTGGACCACGAGGACCTGACCGACGAAGAGTTCTGGGACGCGGCCCTGTGGCGCACGACGCCGGGCGTGTCGCGCCTCAGAACGCCGGTGAGCTTCATCGTTCATAGCCTCGATGACGTGAACCGCCAGTTGGACCGGGGCAGGGCGTTTTTCGCCGACATCCTGCGCGAAGGGATTCTGCTGTACGATGCGCCAGGCGTGGCGTTCGCGAAGCCGGGGGAACTGCCGCCGCAGGTGGCGCTCGAGGAGGCGCGGGAGCATTTCGAGGAGTGGTTTTCGCGAGCCGGCAGCGCACTCATGGGAGCGCAGTTTTACGTTGAGAAGCGCGAACTAAAGGATGCCGCTTTCTTGCTCCATCAGGCTACGGAACGGCTCTATCACTGTGTATTGCTAGTTTTCACTCTCTATAGCCCGAAGTCGCACAATCTCGTTTTCCTGCGGCGTCGATGTGAGCCCTTGGATGAACGGCTTAAGGCGGCCTGGCCTCATGAGAGTAAATTCCAGCGGCGGTGTTTTGAGCTGCTTCGCGCCGCCTATGTGAAGGCGCGCTATTCAAAGCATTATCGCATCACGGAAGAAGAGTTGGCCTGGCTGACCGAACGCGTCGGCGTCCTGCGCGACATCGTCAAAGAGGTTTGCGCAGAACGGCTGGCGGCATTGGAGGCGGAGGCGAAATAGGGGTTGTGAGTGCCCATCCGATGATGGCGGCTAAGGGCTCAGAGGCGTCATTGGGGGGGGCCGCTAGTTGGCGCTGCGCTCCAGTCGCTACGTCTGAGTGCCTCGCACTCTTGGCCGCGCCCTCGGACTGCGGCGCAGAGCATCCCGGACAGCGTCGAGACGGGATCGGGCGATAGGCGCGGTCGAGCCGTCAGTCAGAACGACCACATGATCGCGACCGCGACGTTCGAGGCGCTCGATCTGATCAACTGCGATCCACCAGGACCGGTGTGTCTGCAATCCGCCCCCCAGAGCGCCGACGTAGTCGCTGAAGGCCCCGCGCACGAACCTGCGACCCAACGCCGTGCGAACTTCGAGATAGTGATCATGAGCGCGAACGGTGCGCACGTCGCTATCGGCCACCTCAAGCGGCGATGCTGATGGCTGCCCTAAAGTGCGCCAATCCGGGAGAAGATACAGGGCCAAGCCGCCTAGCAGCAGGACCGGCGGCGCTACGAAGGCCATGAAGGGCACGAATGGATCCGGCGCCTTGGGCAGCAAAGGCGAGAACTTCAGCAGGTGCAGTTCGGCTGCAAGGAGCGGAGTGGTGGCGACCAAGGCCGCTACGGGCGCCATCCATGTGGGCCACGACATCGGCCGGCGACGTTCAGCCAGCGCCGCGAGGCCGTAGACCTGCCCCAGCAACAATCCCCCGACGACTCCCCATAGCAAGAGACGGTGGAGGACCGTTAGGTCGCGAGTGCCGTAAGCCCCGGTGACGGTCAGCAGGACAGCGAGGAAGGTCGCACCGACCGCGATCATAGCTGGCGCTGAAAGCGGATACTGACGAGCGCTCGATGTCCCAGGCGGACCATTGGCGACAGGAAAAGACATCTCGCGAAATTCCGGTTCCTCGCGGGCGCGCCCTCCCACTACGACCACGCGTGCCCCGACCGGCACGACTTTGGTTGAAGCATGGAGCTATTTCAATGAACGTGAGGAAACTACTGGCTGTAGCGGCCGCGAGCAGTGCATTGGCGGCTGCGCCGACGGTGGCTCAGGAGCGAGGCCAGGTCCCACCCTTCAGGGCGTTTGATTGTCCTCCCGCCGCGGTGGAAAACCTGGACGCCTGGGTCGCACGCTACAGCACAGCTTGGGCCAGCCAAGACGCAATGACCGTTACGGCGCTCCACGCGCCCGACACCGAATGGATCAACGCATACGGCCGGCAGTTTCAGGATGCTGCTGAATTGAGGACCTTCCTTGATCAGCGTCTTTTCCCTGCCTTTGATCCGGCGATATCACGCGAGGAAGCGGCAGCCTTGCGCAAGGTTTCTTACCGTTGCCTCGCGGGCGGCGGGGCCGTGGTTCACCTCTATGGCGAGGGCCGTCGCGGAGCGTCACGCAATGCCGGGGAGGACGTGCGCCGTACGCACACCCATCTCGTGCTGAACCGCCAAGGTGATGACTGGCGGGTCGTCCACACGGCGATCATGGACGTGCGTTAGTATCTACAGCCCGTACGCGTTTGGAACGCGTACGGGCCATGGAGTCCAGACGCGGCGATCGTCGACCAAGATGCCAGACAACGTCGGGTTTCCAGCAAGGTGGGAAGGGCGGGATTTGGCGCTATGCCGACCTGACCGCGATTGCAGACAGATCGTTGGCCGCATCGATCGGCACACCTGACGCCTTCCGCTCGGAATAGCGATCCACCAACTGCCCGGCGTGGGCGCGGGTCAGGATGGTGAAGCGCACCAGTTCCTCCATCACGTCGACGATGCGGTCATAGTAGCTGGACGGTTTCATGCGGCCGTCGTCATCGAACTCCATGAAGGCCTTGGCCACGCTGGACTGATTGGGGATGGTGATCATCCGCATCCAGCGGCCGAGCAGGCGCAGGGTGTTGACGGCGTTGAAGCTTTGCGAGCCGCCGGACACCTGCATGACCGCCAGGGTCCGGCCCTGGGTTGGGCGCATGCCGCCCATGTTCAGCGGCAGGTGGTCAATCTGGAGTTTCATGATCCCGGAAATCTGGCCGTGGCGCTCGGGGCTGCTCCAGACCATGCCTTCCGACCACAGGGCGTGTTCGCGCAGTTCGTGGACGGCGGGGTGGTCGTCGTTGTCGACCTGATCCGTCAGAGGCAGGTCGGACGGATCGAAGATGCGGGTCTCACAGCCCATGAAGCGCAGAAGACGGGCGGCCTCCTCGACGCACAGGCGGGAAAAGGATCGAGCCCGCAGCGACCCGTAGAGCAGCAGGATGCGCGGCGGATGGTCGTTCGGGCCGAGGCCCAGCGCGGGCTGGCTGGATAGGTAGGCCGGGTCGAGCGCGGGCAGGTGGTCCGGATCGGGCAGGTCGCGAAGACGGGTCATCAGCAGGCGTCTTTCTTGGGTGCGGTCGCGGGGAAGTATTGGCGGCCCAGCCACAGGGCGAGCGACACCAGCAGGATCAGCACTGGCACCTCGACCAGCGGGCCGATGACCGCCGCGAAGGCGACCGGCGAGGCCAGTCCGAAGGCGGCGATGGCGACGGCGATCGCCAGTTCGAAATTATTGGAGGCGGCGGTGAAGGCCAGAGCCGTGGTGCGCGGGTAGTCCGCCTCGATCAGGCGTCCCATTAGGAAGCTGACCACGAACATGACGAAGAAGTAGATGGTCAGCGGAATGGCGATGCGCAGGGCGTCCAGCGGCAGGGCGACCACCTCGCCGCCCTTGAGGGTGAACATGGCGACGATGGTGAACAGAAGGGCGATCAGGGTGAGGGGCGCGATGCGCGGCAGGAAGCGCGTCTCGTACCAGTCGTTCCCCTTCCTCGCGACCAGGGTGCGCCGGGTCAGGAAGCCGCCGAGGAAGGGCAGGCCCAGATAGACCAGGACGGCGCCGGCGATGGTCCAGACGCTGACGTCGACCACGCTGCTCTCCAGCCCGAACAGTGGCGGCAGCACGGTCAGAAACAGCCAGGCGTAGAGGCTGAAGAAGGCGATCTGGAAGATGGAGTTGAAGGCGACCAGACCCGCCACATACTGATTGTCGCCGCGCGCCAACTGGTTCCAGACCAGCACCATGGCGATGCAGCGGGCCAGGCCGATCAGGATGACGCCGCTCATGTATTCCGGCTGGTCGCGCAGGAAGATCACCGCCAGGGCGAACATCAGCACCGGCCCCAGCACCCAGTTCTGGAAGAGGGACAGACCAAGCACGCGCTTGTCGGCGAAGACGCGCGGCAGTTCCTCGTATTTCACCCGCGCCAGCGGCGGATACATCATCAGGATCAGGCCGATGGCGATGGGGATGTTGGTCGTCCCGATCGACAGGCGGTCGATCCAGACGGGCAGCCCCGGCACGACCGTGCCTAGCAGCACGCCCAGCGCCATGGCCGCGAATATCCACAGCGTCAGCCAGCGGTCGAGGAAGGACAGGCGGCGTTTCGGTTTTTCAGCGATGACGGCGTCAATCATCAGCGAACCCTCCGGCCCTCGGCGTCGATGACGACTTCGCCGTCTTCCTTGGCGAAGGGCTTCAGCCCGTCAGACGGCAGAAGGTCCAGAACCGCTTCGGACGGACGGCACAGCTTCACGCCCAGCGGCGAGACCACGATCGGACGGTTCAACAGGATCGGATGCGCCTCGATGGCATCCAGAAGTTGGTCGTCGGCCAGATCAGGATCGCCGAGGCCCAGTTCGGCGAAGGGCGTGCCTTTCTCGCGCAGCAGGCTGCGCAGCGGAACGCCCATGCGCTCGACCAGGCCCAGGATCATCGCGCGGCTGGGCGGCGTCTTCAGATACTCGATGACGTGCGGCTCGATCCTGACGTGGCGGATCAGGGCCAGGGTATTGCGCGACGTCCCGCAGGCGGGGTTGTGATAGATGACGACGTCCATGAGGTCCTCAGGCGCGGCAGGGCGAGAGTTCGGCCAGCAGCGGCTCGCACAGTTCGGCTCGGCCCTGGCAGCAGTCCTTGAGCAGGAAGACGACCAGCGCTTGAAGACGGCTCAGGTCGGCGCGGTAGATGATCGAGCGGCTGCGACGCTCGGAACTGATCAGGCCAGCGCGGGACAGGACGCCAAGATGCGACGACATGGTGTTGGCGGGCACGGCGAGCGCGTCCGCGATCTCGCCGGCGGGCAGGCCAGCAGGTTCATGCCTGACCAGCAGGCGGAAGGTCTCTAGCCGCGTGGGCTGAGCCAGAGCGGCGAGGGCGAGGATGGCGGATTCCGATTCCATAATTCCAAGATAATGGAAATAATTGTGTCGTCAATCAAGCCGAGAGCGCTATGCGAGGCGCGAATGTCCGCTCTCTGTCGAGAAGTCGATGACCGCTCTTGGCGCTTTCGAGACGGTGGCCATGTCGGCAGAGGGCTCATCGCTGACGTTCGTAAGGTCTGCTTACCGCTCCGCCATCGCGGCCAAGATCACGCGCCGCGGGGCGTGACGACGACAGTCACTTTGAGGCGGCCCTCGGATTGCTCCACGTCCGATTCCACCGCGGCCGGGTTTCCGCAGCGTCGCTCAGGGTCGTAGACGACACAGACGAGGTGATCGACGGTCGGCATCTTTTCGTAGCGCACTCGATCAATGATCAGCTCATTGACCACTTCACGCTGGCCCAACTTCGCCCGAGTCATCTTCGCCTCGATGACCAACCGTTCCGCCGGTAAAAAGAAATCTATGCGTGAGGAATGCGCCGCGTAGCTCGGCGCCCATTCCTCAGGTCGGACGTCGTCGAAATGCAGTTTCAGGATCGCATGGAGCAGGTCTTGGACATCGTATTCGTCCTTCACCTCAATGGGCTCACGGCTCCGCTGGCGCTGCTGTAGACGTTCGACGAACATGGGAAACCGCCTGCAGAGGCTGACGACCCGCTCTACAGGATCTTCGCTGACCCCAAGCCCCGCGCGGCTCACCGCCCTCTGTAGGAGTACGAACACGCCGGCGGCCTCGGCCGTATCCCGGATGGCGATCGGCTCGATCAGGAAGCGTCTCGCCAGCATAGTCTCGATGGACTGGAGAGAGGTCGCTACGCCATTCGGGGCCAATAAAGCCAGCGCCCCGAGGAAAGTCAGGTCAGGAAGCGACATCTGCGCCAAGTCGTTGTCGCTGTCACTGTCGTCGATCACCACATCGCCCCGCCCAAGCAATCGAGCAGCGGTGACCGCGGAATTGCGGGCGAGAGGCGTGAGGAACTGTCGTTCCGCAAACCCGCGGAGCACCGCATCGCCTAGCCACCTGGCCTGCACAGGATTCACGCTGGGATGGTCCCGTAGTCCGTAGGCGATACCGATGAGCTCGAGCGGCGTGTGGATAAAGCTGTTGCGATCCGCCGGAAAGATTTCCCGTCCCCGGAGGCGATCGTAGGCTCTGAGCCACTCGGCCTGAGTGGCCGCATCTGCACGGTCGATAACGTAGCCGAAGCCTGCGAGGTCGGGGGCGCGCCGCAGCACCGAAGCGTCAGCCGGTCGCAACGTTTGTTCAAGAGCCGGCGGCGACGCCACGTCGACCGCTTGGAGAAGCCGGCAAGCGAAGCCGGACGGCGGATCGGGCCAGGCTGCCGGCACCGCAAGTTGCCGGCGCGCCGCCTCCAGTAGCTCCGCCGTCGCGCTGGCCAGCAGACTCATAGGAACCAGCGACTCCAGCGTAGCTTGACCGCCAGGGCGGTCGCCGACCAGTCCGGAACCCGCCGGAGCCGCGTGAGGAGGTCCGCGATTCGCTCGGAATAGAAGATCGTTACCGGTGTGTGGGCCGGCAGCGTGGAGCGCCAGGACAGGGACGTGAACTTCAGGACCTGCTCGGCGAGATAGTCGAGATCGAAGAAGGTGGAGTCTGGGTGCAGATTGATCAGCAATGGCTGTGGAAGCGGCGAGTTGGCGCGCTTGATCAAGGGGCCAGAGTTGACCGCGAGAAGGCGCGTCGCCCGACCGACCCTGGCGATAGTGCCGCGGTCAGGTGCCATAACCCCCTTCTTTACATCGCTGCCCTTGCCCACCGGAACGCCGGCCGCTCGGGGATCGAAGAGGTAGAACGGATGGTCGTGCGTCACGGTCACGAAGGCCATCTGCAGGTTTTGGGCGGCCCCGACCTGCTGGGCGCACGCGAAAGCGATGTCGGCAACCTCGATCCGCTTCAGCGGCTTGTGCGCGTGGAATATCACGCGGATCGTGTCGCCGGGCTGCCAGTTGTTGCGTGTTCGGACGTCCTCCAGGACTGCGACCATCGAGTCCTTTAGGGCGCTAGCGTAGTCCTCAAACGCGCATTCGCGGGACACCGCGCCCAGCAAGTAGGTGCCATCACCGCCGAACACCGTGGTGATGCCCACGAAGCGCTGGCGCGATGACAAACGGCTTTCGGAGAGCTCCGCGACGCCCATACCGAGGACAATCTCGTCGCTGATCGCGCGATCCTGATCGACCGTCCAAGGGGTGCCATTGAGCTTGGCGTAGAGCGAGATGCTGAAGTTCTGAAGGGTGTATTGCAGCGACCCCGGCCGCTGGGTGATTGTCGCCATACGCGCCACCTGAGTCGGGACGCCTAGGGTCAGCAGCAGAGCCTTCGTGCGGATGTAGGGATTATGAAGCGGCGGGAGGTAGGCGTGCTCGTCAAGTAGGACGATAATGCCCGCGTCGATGGCGGAGTCCTTCTGGAGGTGGGCTTCGATCGCGGCGCGGTAAGCCGCCTCGACCTTATCTGACGCGAGTCCACTAAGACGCACCGGAACCCTGACGAACTCGGGATTTACAAGCCCGAAGGTCTTGGCGAAGCCGTTCGGGAACGCCTTCTGCGGTGGGGGCATCCCATCGCGCAGCGCCTTCAGGAAGACATCGACCTTGCCCTCTGCGGTAGTGGGGAAGACCACCAGGATGCGGGGGGATTTCTTGGCGAAAGTCGCCCGGTCATAGGGCCCGCTCGATTGCAGGCCGCGCCATGCGTAGGCGTCTCGCTGGGCGCCTGAGCGGTCAAAGATGTAATCCACGGGTGGCGCCCGATAGATGCTGGTCAGACCACCTTGATTCGCCAGCCGCAGGCGCTTGCCGATCTTAACGTCGCAGCCGGGCGCGAGGGTGATGGGCGACTTGCGATGCAAGAAGTCGCCCATCTGCTCCACGACCTTGTCGAAGTCGGGGCCCAGTCGGAAGTTGGCCTGGACATCGTCGATGGCGGTTAACAGGTCCGTGTAGCGGTCGCCAAGTAGCGTACGCAGGCACCGGCTGAAGCTATCGAGAGATCCCTCCAACTGCACGTCGGCCGCCGTGAAAGTGTTCTGATCCCCGGCTTCAGTCAGGTAGACCTGATCGCCCTCGACGCGGTCGATCCGGCCCACAAGCCGCCGCTCGCCGCGTTGCCGCCGCCGCCGGATCACATAGAGGCCGCGGAGATCCACCCCGGCCTTCTGGAGCGCAGACAGCTCGGCCGAGATCTCGTATCGCATGGAGAGGGTGACGAAGAGGCCGAGTTGGCTTTCGCCATCTCGTGGCTCCAATACCTTGGCGTTCAGGGTGAAGCGGGGTCGGATGCTAAAACCAGCAAGGAGGGGGTGTCGCACGCTGGCCGTCTCGGCCGCTTGTCCCACGATCTCGCCCTTTTGCGCGAGGAAGGAGAAGGGGCGGAGGCGCTCCGCCTCGTATTTGGAGAATACGGAAGCCATCACGTCGTCTACGCGCGACCGCAGCAGCCAAGGGTGGTCGGCGACCTTCAGCTTCTGCTGCTGGCCCTCGACGTTCGGGCCGCCCGGCTTTAGGCGCATCGCGTAGAGTTTGCCGCCGAGCCAGTGTACGAACCAGTGATCGCCCAGCCTCTCGCGCTCGGCCTTCACGTCCGATGGGTTGGGGAGGAAACGAACGACGACATCGACCTCCGCAGGGAGCTCGACTTCGAATCCATTCAGGATCAAGCTGCCGGTAGCCAAATGGCGCTCCGCTTATGTTGCAGATGCGAGGGTTTTAAAACCCAAAGAAAACTACTGTGAGTCGGTAGCTGCGTCTTCGTAAAGCTCCACTGGAACAAATAGGCTGCTGCTGATAACTTGATGCTACGGGGTCTTCCTTCGCATACGGGCTGTGCAACTGCGGCCTAAGAGCGAATGTCTGAACAAGTCGTGCCCCGCCGTATGACTTCGGGTCACTGGCGGGATTGGAAGGGAGACCTCGTGCTTTCCGCCCGCCGCGCTTTCGGTAAGCCAATCCCAATCTCGATACCTCGCGAGCTCGCGAACGAACCGGCGCTCCTGGCGTACCTGATGCTGACTCCCGCTGAGCTGAAGAAGATCTGGTGGTATCGCCATCGGATGTATTCGCAGTTCGATATCGCTAAGGGCCCCGGGAAGGTTCGCGCGATCACCGCCCCCGACCGGAGACTGAAATTTCTCCAGCAAAAGCTTGTCGCGCTACTGGTGCAGCTCTACCGCGTTCGCAATCCTGTCCACGGTTTTGTCCCGGTTCGGTCGGTCAAGACGAATGCCGAAGCGCATGGCACACGTCGCTATGTCGTCAATCTCGACCTAAGGAACTTCTTCCCGACGATTTCCGAAAAAAGGATCGTTGGGTTGCTGCGAGCGCTCGGCGTCGACAAACGAGTGTCGGAAATCGTTGCCCGACTGAGCTGCCACATGGGCCATCTCCCTCAGGGCGCTCCGACCAGCCCGGTTCTGTCCAACATGATCTGCTACCGGCTCGACACGGAGTTGCTCTTGGCTGCAAAGGCGGCCCGCGCGATCTTTACGCGCTACGCCGACGACATCACCTTCTCCAGTTACCAACCGCCCACACCGTTGTTCGAGGGCGGTATCCCTGCGGTCGGCCGTTTCTCGCCGGAATTGCTGACGGCAAGCCTGAAGGCCGTATTCGCAAACAACGGGTTCGAAATCCACCCGGAAAAGGCCCACTACGCCGACCGTAATTCGCGCCGGATCGTGACAGGCGTAAAGATTAACGATGGTCTCAACGTCGATCGCCGATATGTGCGGCGCGTTCGAGCGATGCTGCACTCGATCGAAAAACTCGGTCTCGCTGACGCGAATGCCAAATACGCTGCCAGTGGAGGTAAAGGAAATCTCGCGTCGCACTTGCGCGGTAAGATCGCCTACATCGCGCACCTGAAGGGACAGAGTGATCCGGTGGTGCGTTCGCTCGCCCGCCGCTACAACAGCAGCTTCACCGTAAAGCCGATCAAGCTGACACCGACCGCGGAAGACCTGCGTGATCGCTCGGTCTGGGTTGTCGAGCACCCGGAGCAGACTGGAACGGCGTTTTTCCTTCAGGGCGTCGGCCTTGTCACCGCCGCCCACTGCGTGGAAGGAGTTGAGCGGGTCGAAGTGCTTCATCCATCAAGGCACACGACAAAATTCAAAGCTAAGGTCCTGCACTACGACAAGAACCGCGACCTGGCCTTGCTTGACCATTCGGAAATCCCGGCAAACGAGTTCTACGAACTTCAGTGCGCAGGAAAGGCGGTGGCCGTGAGCGACGAGGTTCTCGCTCTCGGCTATCCCAATTGGGGGTACGGCGACCGGCTGAACGTACGATCTGGCAGGATCAGCGGCCTGTTAGCGCGGTCCGCCGTTCAGTTGGTCGAGGTGACGCAGCAACTGACACAGGGGATGTCGGGCGGTCCGATTGTAAACCTAGTCGGTCAAGTGGTCGGCATTATTCACAAGGGCGGACCTGACGAAGGGCGCCAGCTGGCGATAAATATCAGCGAGCTCCAAGCATCGCTGAAGGCTGGCACCTAGGCCGTTCAGCCAATGTCCAGTTTTTGGAGCGATACCAAGTTCCGCTCATGGCGCTTAGTGGAAATCCCGCGACCCCGGCAGGATGCGCAGGTTGCGGGGATGCTGGGGGTGAACGAACGCATCTGCGCCGGACAGTTGCAGCACCGGATCATGATCTGGCGACAGACGGTTCAGTTCGGCGGAACGGTCATGAAGCCGTTGCGCCATCAGGTGGACCACACCCTCGGCGCTCTTCTCCACCACGCCTTCGACGGCCAGGAGGCGCGCGCCCATGACGATGCGGCGGTGGGCCTCGAACACCGGGACCCATAGGACCAGGTTGGTGATCCCGGTTTCGTCCTCCAGGGTGATGAAGATGGCGTTGCCCTTGCCGGGCCTCTGGCGCACCAGGACGACGCCGGCGGCGCTGACCCTCGATCCCGAGCGTTTCGCCTCGACCTGGGCGCAGGTGAGCAGGCCCTCGGCGGCGAAGACGGGACGCAGGATGGCCATGGGGTGGGCCTTCAGGCTGAGGCGGGTGGTCTGGTAGTCGGCGGCGACGTGTTCGCTTAAGCGCATGATCGGCAGGTGAGCGTCCGGCTCCTCGCCCAGTTCCTTCGCATTGGCAGCTGTGAACAGGGGAAGGGCGTCGTCGTCGGGCAGGCGGCGCACCGCCCACAGGGCCTCGCGGCGGTCCAGCCCCATGGAGCGAAAGGCGTCGGCGTCGGCCAGCTTCCGCATCGCCGCCACGGGCAGGCGGGCGCGGCGCATCAGGCCTTCGACGCTGTCGAACGGAAGGCTGCGAGCCTCCGCCATGGCCACGGCCCAGTCCTCGCGGAAGCCGTCGATCTGGCGCAGACCCAGGCGCAGGGCCATGGCGCCCTTGGGGCCCTCCAGGGTGTTGTCCCAGACCGAGTGGTTCACGTCGATGGGCCGGATGTCGACGCCGTGCGCCTGGGCGTCGCGGACGATCTGGGCCGGGGCGTAGAAGCCCATGGGCTGGCTGTTCAGCAGGGCGGCGGCGAAGGCGGCCGGGTGCCGGCGTTTGATGTAGCTGGACACATAGACCAGCCGGGCGAAGCTGGCGGCGTGGCTTTCCGGGAAGCCATAGGAGCCGAAGCCCTTGATCTGTTCGAAGCAGCGGCGGGCGAAGTCAGGATCATAGCCGCGCTGGATCATCCGCCCGACCATGCGGTCCTCATAGGTGTGCAGCGTCCCGTCGCCCCGGAAGGTCCCCATGGCCTTGCGCAGGCCATTGGCCTCGCGGTCGCTGAACTCGGCGGCGACCATGGCCACCTTCATGGCCTGTTCCTGGAACAGGGGTACGCCCAGGGTCCGGTCCAGGATGGTCTTCAGCTCGTCCGGATCATGGGGCGGCGCCGGGCTGGCGTAGACGACGTCCTCCTGGCCATTCCGGCGACGCAGATAGGGATGGACCATGTCGCCCTGGATCGGGCCCGGCCGCACGATGGCCACCTGGATCACCAGATCGTAGAACCGGCGCGGGCGCAGGCGCGGCAGCATGTTGATCTGGGCCCGGCTCTCCACCTGGAACACCCCGATGGAGTCGCCCGCGCACAGCATGTCGTAGACGTCTGGCTGTTCGGCCGGGACGGTGGCCAGGTCGTGCTCGACGCCTTCATGGGTCTTCATCAGGTCCAGCGCCTTCCTGATGCAGGTCAGCATGCCCAGGGCCAGCACATCGACCTTCATCAGGCCCAGTTCGTCGATGTCGTCCTTATCCCATTCGATGAAGGTGCGCTCGGCCATGGCCGCGTTGCCGATGGGGACCAGTTCATCCAGCCGCCCGCGCGTCAGGATGAAGCCGCCCACGTGTTGGCTGAGGTGACGGGGAAAGCCCAGGAGACGGGTCGCCATGTCCACCGCGCGGCGGATCATGGGGTTGGCGGGGTCCAGGCCCGCCTGTTCGATGCGCTCATCGGGGATGGATGCGCCCCAGCTGCCCCATTGCGTGGCGGCCAGGGCGGCGGTCACGTCCTCGGTCAGCCCTAAGGCCTTGCCGACCTCGCGGATGGCGCTGCGGGGGCGATAGCGGATGACGGTGGCGGCGATGCCGGCCCGTTCGCGGCCGTAGGTCTCATAGATGTGCTGGATGATCTCCTCGCGCCGCGCGTGCTCGAAGTCCACGTCGATGTCGGGCGGCTCGTTGCGATCCGCCGACATGAAGCGTTCGAAGAGCAGGTCGTGGTGGACCGGATCGACGCTGGTGATGCCGAGAACGTAGCAGACCGCCGAATTGGCGGCTGAGCCGCGCCCCTGGCACAGGATGCCCTTGTCTTCGGCCACCCGCACGATGTCGTGGATGGTCAGGAAATAGGGGGCCAGCTCCCGCTCAGCGATATAGGCCAGCTCCTTGTCGATCAGGGCGGTGACCTTCTTTGGCGGGCCGTCCGGATAGCGGATCGGCAGGCGGCGGTTTACCAGGGTCTCCAGCCAGCCCTGGGGAGTCTGGCCGGGCGGAATGGGCTCCTCGGGATATTCGTAGCGCAGCTGGCCCAAATCGAAGGTCGAGCGGGCCGGCAGGTTCTGCGTCTCCGCCAGGGCCTCGGGCGCGTCGGCGAACAGGCGGGCCATCTCCTCCGGCGCCTTCAGGTGGCGCTCGGCGTTGGCCAGGAGGCGCAGGCCCGCCTGGTCGATGGAGACGCCCTCGCGGATGCAGGTCAGGACGTCCTGAAGGTCGCGCGCTTCGACTGCGTGATAGAGCACGTCGTTCATGGCCAGCAGGGGCGTATCCGCCGACTGGGCGATGGCCTTCAGCCGCGCCAGCCGCCGCCGGTCGTCGCCGCGCCGATGCATGGCGGCGCCCAGCCAGACGGCGCCGGGGCGGGCGTCCTTCAGGCGGGACAGCAGGTCGGGCAAGCCGTCCAGTGCTGGATCGGGGACGGCGATCAGAAGCAGACCGTCCGCGTGGGCCAGCAAGTCCTTGAGATAGAGCCGGCACTCGCCCTTCTTCGCCCGGCGATTGCCGAGGGTCAGCAGCCGCGTCAGCCGACCCCATCCGGTGCGGTCCTCCGGATAGGCGACAATGTCCGGCGTCCCGTCCGCGAACGCCAGACGCGCGCCGGTCATGAGGCGGAAGGCCTGAGCGCGCACCTTCACCTGCGCCGCCAGGTCGGCGTCACACGCGCCGCCATCGACGAAGACAACCTCGCCGGGCGAGCTTCCCTCGCGCACCTTCTCCGGCGGCGCGCCGCCATGCTCGCGGAGTTGCTTCAGCGCGCTCCAGGCCCGCACGACGCCCGCCACCGTGTTGCGGTCGGCCAGCCCCAGGCCCGTATGCCCGCGCAGCACCGCGGTCAGCACCAGATCCTTGGGATGGGAGGCGCCGCGCAGGAAGGAGAAATTGCTGGCACCCACGAGTTCGGCATAGGCGGGCGCCGGTGGGGCCGCGCTCATGCGAACAGCCCGTGCACATACCAGCGCGGCGGCGGGTCTGCGCCATACTCGCCGGCTCGGAACAGCCAGAAGCGAAGACCTTCCTCGTTCTCGACGCGGTAGTAGTCCCTGACGCGATGACGCGGCGCGCGCCACCATTCGGCCGCGATGCGCTCGGGCCCCTCGGCGCGGATGACGCGGTGGGTGGCGCGCCGCCAGGTGAAGCGGGCGGGCGGGCTGTCGGGGGCCAGGGCGACGGCCTCAACCGGTTGGGGCGGATCGAACAGATGGAGCGGCCGTAGGGGCGGGGAATCCAGATCAGGCTTGGGCCAGTCGTCGCTGGAGAACGCACACTGAGCCGGCGTCCGACGCCAGGCGCGTTCGGGCAGATGCGAGGCAATGGGCTTGATGCGCAGGACCGCATCGGGCCCCAGCCGGGCGCTGAGCCGATCAATCAGGGCGTCCAAAGCCTCGCTGTGATCGCGCCGTCCGTCGAAGGCGGCCTGTTCGGCGGCGAGGGACTGGAGTTGTTCGGCCCCCATCCGCAGATGATCGAAACCGAATCCAGGGTCCACCGGGCGGGACAAAGCCGCCAGCCGCTCACGGAACAGACGTGCGACAGCCTGGGCCTCGCGCATGGGCCGGGCCGTGGAAAGGGCGATGCGGCGGATGTCGCCGTCGACGCGGTAGAGGCTGAGGATGAACCGGCGCGCCCCTCGGCTGCGCGTCTCCAACTGACGGTCCAGATCCTCCAGCAGGTCGGCGATCACCGCATGCACGGCCTCGGTTTCTGTGATCGGTTCCGCCAGCACGCGGTCGGCTGTGATCGGCGGTGGCGGTCGGTAGGGCGTGATGCGCACATCCATGCGGCCCATCACCCGGTCCAGCCGATCGGGGAAGTCAGCGCCGAACCGGGCCGCCAGGGGCGCGCGCGGGCGGGCGTCGAGGTCGCCGAGGGTCTTTAGGCCGGCCCGGCGCAGAGCCTGATGATCGCGGGGCTCAAGCTCCATGGCCGCGATGGGTAATGAGTGGGCGCGTTCGGCGTCCTGGCCTTGCGGCGTGGCGCCGCCGGGGCCGAACCGGGCCAGGGCGCGCGCCGTCTGCGGCGTCCTGGCCATCGCCAGCCGAACCTGAAGGCCGATGCGATCGGCGCGGTTTCTGACCGCCCGCATCATCCCGTCCTCGCCGCCGAACAGATGGGCGCAGCCGGTGATGTCCAGCATCAGGCCGTGCGGCGCATCCAGCGCCGCCATGGGCGTGAAACGGTCGAAGTCCTCCAGCACGTCGATGAGCAGCTGAGCGTCGCTCTCGGCGTCATGGGGGCGGGCGTCCAGGTTAGGGACGCGCGCCCGGGCGTCGGCCAGGGTCATGCCCGGTGTAAGGCCTAGGGACAGAGCGGCTGGATCGGCCGCTGTCAGTCGCAGGGCGCCGCGGTCCTTGTTCGTCAGGACGACGGGGAGATCAGGCGACGCGGGTTCTGTGCTGGCCGCCCTGAGCAGCCGGTCGGTCGGCAGGAAGGGGAGCCACACCGCCAGATGGCGTCGGTTGGATGAAGGTCTGCGCTTCACGGTCCCACTCCAGGGTCCAGGCGCCAGGCGGGGCGCCGCAGCGGCTGCGCAGCAGTTGAGCGCGAAAGGCGGGCCGGCCCGGCGCGTTGGCGGCGAGGGGAGGGGAAGGAGCCGAAGCGATCGACCAGCGGGTCTGCGCCGCACTGGGCGCGGCAGCGGCGCAAGCGCGGACGATCAGACCCAGCCCTGCGCCTTGCTGCGCGGCCAGCGACAGGCGCCGACTGGCGGTGAGGCTGTGCGCCTTGGCCTCGCCCCAACCGCTCATGATCACCGCGCCGACGCCGCTTGCGCGCAAGGCGTCTTCGCCCGCCGCCAGCAGCGAGGCCGCGTCGCCAACGCGGACGAGGATGAGATGGGCCGGATCCAGGCCCCAGGCGGCGAGCCCGGGGCCGTAGAGCTCCCCCAGTTCGGACCGTCCGCTCGATTGAACAATCCAGACCACATCATGTGGGCGAAGGGTCAAGGCCAAGCCGAGCGCGAATCCGTGGGCCGCAACGCCATGGCGCGCCGATGCAGCGTAGAGGTCGTGCACGGCGGCGCATTGAAGGGGAATGGGAAGGTCCTGAGCATGAGCCGTGGGCTGTCGATCAGCGCTGAGAGGCGCATGTCTGGACGGCTCAAGGGCGGCCAGCTGACGGCGCAACTGGTGAAGGGCGGCGGATGAGGGCATGATGATGTTCTTGATGTGTTCTC
This sequence comes from Pseudomonadota bacterium, assembly GCA_023433585.1. Classification (GTDB taxonomy): domain Bacteria; phylum Pseudomonadota; class Alphaproteobacteria; order Caulobacterales; family Caulobacteraceae; genus Brevundimonas. The sequence goes on along the minus strand of JAEZCL010000042.1, from coordinate 982 downwards.
ATATGCCGTCAGAACCGTGTCGGGAGTCAAGCGGGGCGGTTAGGCGCCGCAGCGGGCCTTGTGTGCGACAGTTGCGTCATAGGCGCGCCAAGCGGTGCGCCTCAGCGGGAGGAGGCGATGTTTGAGGTGTCGCTTCGTCTCGTTCCGTGCGGCTGCGGATCGCACGACGTCGATCAAGGACGCAGTGCTTTTGCGCGCCAACTGCCATCGCCTGATCGCGAAAACCAAACGCTGGGTTCTGCCGAAAGAGATTTCCGACCTTCTCGCTGAATTCTGGTCTGGAACCGGAGCGGGGGCGTCTGCGAGGTTTGGTCTTTGTTGAGCGGGCGGTGTCTGTTCGGCGCAGGGCGCCGAGCCGCCATATGTCTCTCCGCGGCAGCGCGCGCAGGCGCGGCCTCTCAATGGACGGATCTGACCGGCGACGGGTCGGCTGAGCGCAACCGCGCCCGCGATTTTCTTCCCCGGCCCTTAGGGCCTTCCTCGCGCAACAAGAAACACGCGGTTGCGGTCCTCCGCTTGGCTGCGGGGGCTCCCTGCGTTCGCCCTGCGCGCCGCCCCGGCGCCGGTCTTTCGATCGCCATCGAGGCCGCGGTTGGCGCGGCCCGACAGCAAGGAGAGACTTCAATGGCTGCTATCGGAACCTTCACCGCCCAGGGCGACGGCTACACCGGCTCGATCAAGACCCTGACCCTCAACGTCAAGACGGCCGCCCTGCGGCCCAATGAAAAGTCAGACGACAAGGCGCCGGATTATCGGATCTTCGCCGGCCAGACAGAGTTCGGCGCGGCCTGGAAAAAGACCAGCCAGCAGAACCGCGAATACCTCTCGGTCAAGCTCGACGATCCCAGCTTTCCCGCTCCGATCTACGCCTCTTTGGTCGAGGTCGACGGCGGACACAGCCTCATCTGGTCCCGCTGATCTGAGCCGCGGGGGGGGGGGGGGGGCCGCCGCGCCCCCCCCCCCGCACAAACAAAAAAAAAGG
>JAEZCL010000013.1 GCA_023433585.1 Pseudomonadota bacterium | reverse complement strand
GCGCCGCGCCGCATCGAGGCGGCTCAGCCGCGCACGGCGCCCGCCGCCCCCACGCCGCCCCCGGCGCCGACGCCCGAACTGCCCGGCACCGCCACGGTGCTGACGCTGGGCGCCCACATGTGCAAATGGCCCATCGGCGATCCGACCTCGGCGGACTTCAGCTTCTGCGGCCGCCGCGCGGACGAGGGCGCCACCTACTGCGTCGAACACGCCAAGCTGGCCTATCAGCCCCAGATCCGGCGCGGCTCGCGTGACGGCGCGACCGAACTGGCCCGTTCGCTGCGCCGCTACATCTGACCCGTTTCGGCCATACGGCTGTCACGAACGCCCCCTAAGGGGCCGCCGTCCGCCCCGCCGGTTCGCCGGTCGGGACTGGGGGCGGGGTCGCGGTTCTCCGGGTTGACGCGGCCCCTCACCTCGCAACGCGATCGTCACTCAATTCAGGATGCGGCGCGCCCCCGGCACGTCCAGCGAGAAGGCCGGGATCGCCACGTCGAAGCCCGCGCCGGCCTCGTCCACCATCCGGTAGTCGCCGTGCATGGCGCCGGACGAGGTCGCCAGCGGGCAGCCCGAGGCGTAGGCGAAGGTCTCGCCCGGCCCGATCACCGGCTGCTCGCCCACCACGCCCGGCCCGCGCACCTCCTCCACGTTCCCCCGGGCGTCGGTGATGACCCAGCGGCGGGCCAGAAGCTGGACCTCCACCGCGCTCCGGTTCTCGATCTCGATCTGGTAGGCCCACACCCAGCGCCCTTCCTCCGGCGCGGATTCGCCGTCCAGATAGATCGGCGTCACCCGTACGCGGATGTCGCGGGTCACGGCCTCGTAGGCGCTCTTGCGTTTCATGGGGCCACCCTTACGGCCCTCATGGGAAGTGGCAACCGCGACCGTTCGTCTTTCGACCTCGCCGGCTGTGGAATCTGTGTAAGGATCGTCTCATGACCTTCGACGCCGCCAGACCCGGAATCCTGCCCTGCCAGGCCATAGAGACCCTGATTGCGACCGGCGCCGTGACCGCCGCGACGCCCTTTGATCCCGACCAGGTCCAGCCGGCCAGCCTGGATCTGCGCCTCGGCGCCCGCGCCTGGCGGGTGCGGGCTTCGTTCCTGCCCGGCGACCGCCGCGTCGAGGAGCGCATAGCCGATGTGGCCATGCACGCCCTGGACCTGGAGGGCGGCGCGGTGCTGGAGAAGGGCTGCGTCTACATCGCCGAGCTTCAGGAGCGGCTGAAGCTGCCGTCCGGCCTGCTGGCCCGCGCCAATCCCAAGAGTTCGTCCGGGCGGGTGGACGTGTTCGTGCGCCTGCTGACCGACCGGGGCCTGGCCTTCGACGACGTGGCCGAGGGCTATGACGGGCCGCTGTATCTGGAGATCGCGCCCCAGACGTTCTCCGTTCTGGTGCGGCCGGGCACACGCCTGAACCAGTTGCGCCTCAAGCGCGGCGAGCCGCCCCGGCTCCAGACCCGCAGCGTGGGTGTGGAGCTGAGCGAAGGGATCATCGGCTTTCGCGGCCGCCGCCACGCCGGGGTGATCGACCTGGACCAGGAGGACGGCCACGACCCGCGCGACTTCTGGGAGCCGCTTGAGGCGCGGCGACGGGACGGGCGGCCCGGCGAGCTGCTGCTGGATCCGGGCGAGTTCTACATCCTGGCCTCCATGGAGGCGGTGGAGATCCCGGTGGACCAGGCCGCCGAGATGACGCCCATCGACCCGTCGGTGGGCGAGTTCCGGGTCCACTACGCCGGCTTCTTCGATCCCGGTTTCGGCACGGACGAGGCCCACGGCGCCGGATCGCGCGGGGTGCTGGAGGTGCGCACCCACGACACCCCGTTCCTGCTCGAGCACGGCCAGACGGTGGCGCGGCTGGTCTATGAGCCCCTGACCGAACGGCCCGACCGCCTCTATGGCGAGGGCGGCTCGCACTATCAGCGCCAGGGACTGAAACTCTCCAAGCATTTCAGGGCCTGGCCGGGCGACTGACATCAAGCGGACAAGCTCGTTTGATTTTATGTCAATGACGCTTGACACAAACATCCGGCATTGAGTAAAGGTCGCTTGTCATCTGGACAAGGAGCCCTTTTATGGCCATCCCCCGACGCCCACTGAGCAGCGCGGCCCGCATGTGGATCATCCTGGGCGTGGCGCTGGTGCTGGGCTTCGCCTCGGGCGGCGGCTACGCCGTGCTGGAGCATTTCGGTCTTCAACCCGGGCCTCTGACCGGCGTCCTGATGATGATGGCCGTGTTCGGGCTCATCATCGCGGGAACCGTCTGGTGGTGGATCAAGGCCGATGAGGCCGTGCGCGAGGCGCACAAATGGGCCTGGTACTGGGGCGGCTCCATCGGCATGACCGTCGGCATCGCCATCCTGGTCCTGAACGGAACATACGGCGGCCTGCTGCTGCCCGCGGACGTCAGCCAGGAAACGGCCATGACCGCCGGCGCCGCCCTGGTCCTGGCCCCCATGCTGATCGGCTACGGCGTGGCCTGGTTCGCCTGGTGGATTTCCAAGAGGCGTTAGATCATGAACAATCGCCTCAAGGTGCTGCGCGCCGAGCGCGACTGGAGCCAGGCGGACCTGGCCGACCAGCTGGGCGTGTCGCGCCAGACCGTCAACGCGCTGGAGACCGGCCGCTACGACCCGTCCCTGCCGCTCGCCTTCCGGATCGCCCAGACCTTCGGCCTGGCCATCGAGGAGATATTCTTCGAATGAGCCCGCCGCCTGAACTCCGACTTTCCCGTTCGACATCACCCATGAAGGAAACCCGAATGACCCTGTTCAACCGTCTCAAGCACACCGCGTCCCAGGCCGTCCGCCTGACCGCCGGAACCGCCCTGGGCCTCGGCCTTGTCGTCGCCGTCGCGGGGGTTCCCGACGTCGCCCTGTCGCAGGAGACTGCGGCGCCGGCGGGCCCCGCCCTGTGGGTCGTGTCGGACGCGGACTCCACCATCTATCTGTTCGGCACCGTGCACCTGCTGCGGCCGGACACCCAGTGGCGCACCCCGGACATGGACGCCGCCCTGGCCGAGGCGTCCGAACTGTGGCTGGAGCTGGCCGACGTGGGCGACCAGGCCGCCGCCATGCCCCTGATCCAGCAATACGGCCTGAACCTGGCCGGGCCGCCGCTGTCCACCCTCCTGACCGAGGAGGAGAACGCCCAGATGGCCGCCGCCGCCGCCGCCATGGGCGTGCCGGTTCAGGCCATGGAGATATTCCAGCCCTGGCTCGCGGGCCTTCAGGTCAGCATGGCCGCCATCGTCAAGGCCGGCTACGACCCCGCCTCGGGCGTGGACGTCAGGCTGAAGGCCGCTGCGGACGAAGCGGGCACGCCGGTGCGCGGGCTGGAGACCATGGAGCAGCAGTTCCGCTTCTTCCACGACCTGCCGCAGGAGACGCAGCTGGAGTTCCTGCGTCAGTCCCTGGCCACCTGGGAGGAAGCCGAAACCCTGGTGGACCAGATGGTCGACCTGTGGGCGGCGGGCGATGTGGAAGGCTTCGAGGCGCTGATCGTCACCGACATGAAGCAGCAGTGGGGCCAGCTCTATGACGTGCTGCTGACCCAGCGCAACGCCGACTGGGCCGATCAGATCCAGACCATGCTGGACGGCTCTGGGACCACCTTCATCGCCGTCGGCGCCGCCCACCTGGCGGGCGAGGACAGCGTCCAGTCCATGCTGGAGAACCGCGGCGTGACCGTGACCCGCCGCTAGCCATTTCGCTCTAAGGCGGCTGCCCCCCTCCGAGCGACAAAAAAGGCCTGACAACGCGGAGTCGGGCTGAAGCGAGCCGGAACGCGTTGAGCGCATCATTCAACGCTACGTGAATGCTGACACCATCGCGAAGGCCGCCATCGAAAGGGTTGAGAAGCTGCGAGCCGCCAGCTAAGGGAACATCCGCCGAACGGATGTGTAAACCAAGATGTAAACCAAGGGGTCATTCTCGTCCCCGCAGTCTCACAATCGGTTATTCCGCAAGCGGTCGCGGGCGTAGTTCAGAGGTAGAACGTCAGCTTCCCAAGCTGAATGTCGGGGGTTCGATTCCCCCCGCCCGCTCCAAGACTTAGCCGGAATCAGACCTGGCTTTTTTCCGCACTTTTTTCCGATTTCGTTCGGGGCGTGTTCTCGTCCATGCGGCGGATCATGTCGCGCAGCAGGGCATCCCGCTTCACGTAGCGGCGGATAATGCGATCGACGCTCTCCTCGTCCCAGGCCAGCGCTTCCGCGATTTCTCGGCTGGTCCACCCGGCCAGGTGCATGCGGGTGGCGGCCGTGCCCCGGAAGTCGTGCTAGTGAGTGGTCGTTGCACAGCCTCTTCGACTCACTAGCACGACTCACTAGCACTTAGGATCACTCCACCCGTCCCTTCTGGAACCCGGTCCAGACGTCGTCGTAGTCGAGCTGCATGGCCGGGGTCTCCATGGCCCATGTGGTGGGCCGCAGGACCCAGCGGCTTTCGAACATGAAGGCCAGGGTGTTCTCGATCCTGTGGGGCTTCAGCTCCGCCTGGGTCATGCGGTCATAGGTGGCCTGGTCCGGGCCGTGACCGCTCATGCAGTTGTGCAGGGATGCGCCGCCGGGCGCGAAGCCGCCGCCCTCCTTGGCGTCGTATTCGCCGTGGATCAGGCCCATGAACTCGCTCATGACGTTCCTGTGGAACCACGGCGGGCGGAAGGTGTCCTCGGCCACCATCCAGCGCGGCGGGAAGATCACGAAGTCGCAGTTGGCCACGCCCGGGGTGTCCGACGGGCTGGTCAGCACCGTGAAGATGGACGGGTCCGGGTGGTCGAAGCTGACCGTGTTGATGGTGTTGAAGTTCGCCAGGTCGTATTTGTACGGCGCGTGATTGCCGTGCCAGGCGACGACGTTCAGCGGCGAATGGCTGATCTCGGCCTGCCAGAAGCCGCCGGTGAATTTGCCGATGAGGCGGAAGTCGCCGTCGCGGTCTTCGTACCAGGCGCAAGGCGTCTGGAAGTCGCGGGCATTGGCCAGGCAGTTGGACCCGATGGGGCCCAGTTCAGGCAGACGCAGTGC
>JAEZCL010000002.1 GCA_023433585.1 Pseudomonadota bacterium | reverse complement strand
GCCCGGCACCCGCCCGGTGCCCGGCGAGACGTTACTCACCTCCCGCCGGGCCGGTCGCCGCCGTGTCAGTCGCGTCTCAGCTTCCGGCGCACGTGACGGTGGCGCCGCTGCCGTTGCCGGCGCCCTGGAATCCGAAGGTGGTGGTCTGGCCCGCGCCGACCTGCCCGTTGTAGCTCTGGTTCGCCACGGTGACGGTGCCGCTGGTGCCGCTGGGCACACCGTTCCACAACGAGCTGATCGACGCGCCGCCCGGCAGGGCGAGCGTCACCCGCCAGCCGGTCAGCGCCGTGGTGCCGGCGGTGACGGTGACGGTGGCGACGAACCCGCCGTTCCACTGGTCCTGCACCACGTAGGCGGCCGAACAGGACGGGCCTCCGCCGGGCGGCGGCGTAGTGGGCGGGGGAGTCGTGGGCGGCGGCGTGGTGGGGGGTGGCGTGGTCGGGGGTGGCGTGGTGGTGGGCGGCGGGTCGAGCGTCAGGTTCTTCTGCTGGACCGTCCACTGGGTGCGGCACAGGCCGCAGTCCGGGCCGACGAAGTTGGCCCCGGCGCCCACGTCGCCCTTCAGGCGCCACTTCAGGTAGAGCACCGCCACCCGGCCGAACTCGCCGCCGTTGGGCTGGTCGTAGGTGCCGCCGTGACCGACGTTCAGGTTGCCCATGAACGCGGGCAGCCCGGACGGCAGCTTGCCCCAGTCGTCCATGGCGTTGGGGTAGGCGATGTCGCTGGGCCCGCCGATGAAGTACGCGATGGGCTTGGTCAGCCGGCGCAACTGGTAGTCGTCGGCGTCGTTGAGCAGCCCGCTGCTGAAGATGCCGGTCGTGGTGACGCGCGGGTCGTTGGAGACGGCGTACGCCTCCACGCCGCCGCAGGAGAAGCCGGCCACGGCGATCTTCGTGGTGTCCAGCCGGTTGAAGTACTTGCTGCCCGACCGGGAGTTCTCCGCCACCGCCCAGTCGATGGACTGGGTGAGCATCTGGGCGTTCGTGGAGCCGGCGCCGTTCGGCGCGCCGTTGGGGATGGCGAGGAAGCCGTGGGAGGCGATCTCGCGGAGGAAGTTGCCCTGGGACAGGCCGTTGGCCGAGCACGCGCCGTTGCCCAACACCAGGATGGGAAGGCGCTCGGACGGGAGGGTCTGGGGCCGGAAGATGGTGTGGTTGGACAGGGCGGACGAGGTTTCGTAGTCGGCGGGGTAGGGGCCGGAGCCGCCGATCGCGGCGCCCGCGGGTGTCGCGCCGAACGTCATGGTCACAGAGGCGGCCGAAACGACGGCGGCGGCCAGTCCCGCGTAGATTCTCGATCTCCTTCTCATGGGTCCTCCAGCGACTGACGCGTAGGCGCCCTTGGTGGTGTCGGTGTGCGGTTACTATCACCGGCGTAACGAAAAGTGTCAATGTAACGTCCGCTGTGTGGACGCGACTTCGCGCTGGTCGACCGGGGTGGCGGCCTGAGTGACGCATGCCGCCGTCCGCTCCGCGAGGCGGAGATCCTCTCGACTCGCTTCGCCTTTCCGGGTACGTCGGCACATATCGAGGAACGCCTAATACGCCAAGGCGTCCACCCGGCTCAATTGCCGAATTATCGGTCTTCCGGATCGCGTTCGCCCGCCCGGTGGTCGTGCCGGCGTTGCCCGCCCCTCCGCGCCGCAACAGACGAATCCGGACCGGCCGCTTCAACTCGTCGCAATCGCCTGAAGCGCTCAAATCCCTACACACGGGCGCCTTGCCTTCGTGCGCCCGGTGGTATAACGAAAAGTTTTCATTGACGTCAATTTCCTGCGCGCCGTACTGTTCGCCTTTCCATAGGCCGTCTAACACGGGGGAGGGCCAGTAGTGGCTCCTGCGCGCGTGCCGAAATCCGGTGCAGTCAAGGACTGCGCCAACCCGAGAAGTGCCCGATGGGGCCGCCTGACGGCCTTCGCCATGGTGGCCGTACTGACCGTCACCATGAGCGACGTCCCCGCCGGACGGGCCGAGGCGGCTCCGTCGCCGAAGGCGCCAGCCGAGGTGCTGGAACGACCGGACGAGATGGCCGCCCTGGTCACCGCACGGATGACGGGCCAGCAGGTCCGCGTCACCGGCATGACCACGGAGACCGCCGAGTACGTCGCCCATCCCGACGGCCATGTCGAGGCCAAGGTTCACGCCGGCCCGGTGCGGATCCGGCAGAACGACACGTGGGTTCCGGTCGACCTCACACTCCAGACGGCGGCGGACGGCTCCGTGCGGCCCCGGGCGCACCCCGCGGATCTGCGGATCTCCGGCGCCCGCAAGGACGGTGGTGAGCTGGCCGCGGTCGGCGTCGGCGACGGCCGGTTGACCATGGGCTGGCCGGGTGCGCTGCCGGCGCCGATGCTGACCGGCAACCGCGCCACCTATCCGGAGGTGGCCGCCGGTGTCGATCTGGTGGTCGAGGCGACCCGGACCGGCTTCGCCCAGTTCCTCACGGTGAAGAACCGGGAGGCCGTGGACCGGCTGCCCGCGCTGACGTTTCCGCTGACCGGCAAGGGATTCTCCTCGTTCACCCAGGACACCTCGGGCGGACTGGTCCTCAAGGACGCCAGAGGCCGGGCGGTCGCTGCCGTACCGGCGCCGGAGATGTGGGACGCCCGGCGGACTCCCGGCACGGACGAACCGGTCCGGCGGGCGGTCGTGGCGGCCAAGTCGGAGCGGCCCGCCAGCCGCCTGGCCCGTGCGACCGGCGGTCTGGTCATGCGGCTGAACCCGGACCTGGCGTGGCTGAAGGATCCGGCCACCCAGTACCCGGTGACGATCGACCCGCAGATCAACCCGCTCTACACGACGTTCGACACGTATGTGAAGGAGGGCGACAACGTCGACCGGGGCGGAGCGAACGATCTTCAGCTCGGTCTTCTGTCCGGCTCGCCCAACGTCAAGGCCCGGTCGTTCGTCCACTGGGGTGTGTCCGCCCTGAAGGGCAAGCAGATCACCTCGGCCACTGTGAACTTCTGGAACTTCTGGTCGCACACCTGCACCGCCACCTCGTGGGAGATCTGGACGACGGGTGCCGCCTCCTCGGCGACCCGGTGGGGATCCCAGCCGACCTGGGTGCAGCAGGAGGCCACCTCCAACCAGACCAAGGGTGGCACGGCATGTGCCGACGGCTGGGTGAGCATCAGCGGCACGTCCTTCTTCCAGCGGGCGGCCAACGCCAACCAGTCCACCGCCTACATGGGCGTCCGCGGTACCGACGAGACCAGCCTGAACAGCTTCAAGCAGTTCCGCTCCCGCAACGCGACCGACAGCAGCCAGGTGCCGTACGCGGTGGTGAACTACAACTCGTACCCGACCGTCGGCACCCGTTCCACGGTGCCGGCCACCGCCTGCGTGACCGGCGCCTCCCGGCCGAAGGTCAACACCGCGACTCCGCAGCTTCGGTCGGTCGTCGCCGACGCCGAGGGGTCGACGGTCAAGGCCGAGTTCGAGTGGTGGACGCTGGCCGGCACCACCAAGCTCGGCAGCGCGATCACCGGTACCGCCGCCTCCGGCTCGACGTTCGCCACCACCGTGCCGTCCGCCGCCCTGACCCACAACACCTCGTACAAGTGGCGGGTTCGTGGCAATGACGGGACGGTCAACGGCGCCTGGTCGGCATTCTGCGAGTTCACCGTCGACACCTCGGTCGGCAGCCCGCCGATCGTCAGCTCGACCACGTACCCGGAGAACCAGTGGGGCGGTGACGCGAACGTCGCCGGCAGCTTCACCTTCGACGCCAATGGCGTCGCCGACGCGGCGGCCTACGAGTACAGCCTCGACCTGCAGACCCTGAACAAGGTCGTCAACACCGCGACGCCGGGCGCCAGCGCGACGGTCAGCATCACCCCGTTGACACCGGGCTGGCACAACGTGTGGGCGCGTACCCGCGACTCGGCCAACAACGTGACCGAGGTGCGCAGCTACCCGTTCAAGGTGGGCAACGGCGCGGTCACCTCGCCGAAGGTCGGCGACGTCACAGGGGCCAGGGTGGCGCTCGGCTCGACTGCCGCGCCGTCGTTCGGGGACGCCACGTACCAGTGGCGGCGTGCCGGCTCGGACGCCTGGGTCGCCATCCCCGCCGCCCACGTGACCTACGCCGCCGGCGGTGGCGCCGTCACCTGGCCCGTCGCCCTCTCCGCAGGGGTGGCCCCCAAACTGAACTGGGACGTCGCCGCCACCCTCGCCTCGGTCGACCCGGCGAGCATCCCGCGGGACGGGCCGGTACAGGTGCGCGCCTACTTCAATCTGAGCAGCAACGGGGCGCCGGCCGACAACGTGAAGTTCCGGTTCGACCGGAACCTCGCCTCCGCCGACACCGCTCAGGTCGGTCCGGGTTCGGTCAACCTGGTCACCGGCAACTACCAGATCAGCCAGCAGGACGCCTCGGTGAACGACCTTTCGGTCACCCGCACCTACAACAGCCGCCAGCCGGGCGGGGTGGATCCGATGTTCGGCCCCGGCTGGGTCTCCAGCACGGCGGTCTCGACCTCGGAGGCGCCGTACACCCGGCTGACGGTGTACGGCAGCATCGTCCAGGTCGGGATGCCCGACGGTTCGACGATCGGCTTCGCCAAGGCGACGAGCGCCGGCACCACGTTCGAGCCACAGATCGGCGCCGAGTCCTACAAGCTGACCTACAGCACGACGGGTAACGTCTACACGCTGACCGACGGCAACGGGAACGTGGTGACCTTCGGGCGGAGCTCGACCGACCCGGCCGGCGTGTTCACCCCGACCGCCTCCCGGTCGCCCGGGTCGGGGACCACCACCACGTACTCGTGGCAGAAGGTCACCGTCGGCGGGCAGGACGTCATGCGGCCGACCCGGGTGCTCGCCCCCGTGGCCGACGGCGTCACCTGTACCACCCTGGTGCGTGGCTGCCGGGCGCTGAACTTCACCTATGCCACCGGTACGACCGCCACGGGAACGGCCGACGGCGCCTGGGGCGACTACACCGGGCGGGTGACGCAGATCAGCCTCACCGCGTGGGATCCGGACCTCGCCACCCCTGCGATGCGCACGGTGACCCTCGCGCGTTACTCCTACGACAGCGCCGGGCGTCTTCGTGCCGCGTGGGACCCCCGCGTGGACTGGACCGACGGCAGTGGCGCCCACTCACTGCGCACCACGTACGCCTACGACTCGAACGGAGTCATCACCTCGCTGGCGCCGCCGGCGCTGGAACCCTGGCAGTTCACCTACACGACCCTGCCGGACGACCCGGGAGCGGGCCGGCTGTCGAAGGTCACTCGTTCGGCCCTGACGGCGGGAACGGCGGTCGAGACGGTCGTCTACCGAGTGCCGGTCTCCGGCAGCGGAGCGCCGTACGACCTGTCGCCCACCCAGACCAACCGGTGGGGTCAGACCGAGCAGCCCACGGATGCCACAGCGGTGTTCCCACCCACCCAACTGCCGACGGGTAACCCGGCGACCGGCACGCTACCCGCCTCCTACGAGCGCGCCTCGGTGACGTACCTCGACGCCAACGCCCGCATGGTGAACGTCGCGCAGCCGGGTGGACACCTGACCACCACCTGGTACGACGACTACGGCAACACGGTACGTCAACTCAGTGCCGGCAACCGCCGTCGCGCCCTCGACGCCTCGGCGTCCGACACCGCCACGGTGGAGGCGGCGACAGCCGCCTCGCTCTCATCCGTCAGCGTCTACTCCGAGGACGGACAGCAGCTCGTCGAGACGTTCGGACCTGAGCACGACGTGCTGCTGTCGTCGAACGTCGTCGTCCGGGGCCGGGCACACAGCCGGCACACGTACGACGAGGGCGCGCCCGCCACCGACATCCCCTTCAACCTGACCACCACCACGAGCTCCTCCGTCAGCTACGTCAACGCCGGCCAGACCGTCGACGCCGACGTGCGCACCACCACCACGCAGTACGACTGGGATCTGCGGAAGGCGATCGGATCGACCGTCGACCCGGACGGTCTGGATCTGACGACGTGGACCCGATACGACTCCGCGGGAAGGGTGACGTCGAGCACCATGCCGTCAGGCGGAAGCGTCGACACCACCGCGGCCACCAAGACCAGCACGTACTACACCTCGGCGGCCAACTCGACGTACCCGGAATGCGGAAACCGTGCCGAATGGGCGGGGTTGCTGTGCCGGACGGAGCACGCCGGCACGTCGCCGGCCTCGGCTCCGCTGCGGGTGACGGTCCGCACCTACGACCTGTACCAGCAGGTCCGTACCCTGGTCGAGAAGACCAAGGCGGGTGCCCAGCTCCGCACCACGACGGTGACGTACGACGCCGCGGGGCGGGTGCGGGGCACGACGGTCACGACCGCGGCGGGTCTCGGTACGACGGTGGACACGTCCCGGCTGGAGTACCACCAGCAGAGCGGCCTGCTGGCGCGTACCCAGTCGATGTCGGGGTCCACAGTCCTCGCGGAGGTGGTCCGCGGCTATGACAACCTCGGCCGGGAGACCTCCTACCAGGACAGCGACGGCAACGTGTCCACCAGGACGTACGACGTGATGTCGCGGGTGGCCGTCGCCGACGACGGCAAGGCCACTCAGACGTTCGAGTACGGCACAGCCGGCGAGGCTCGCGGTCTGGCGACGAAGCTGATCGACAGCCAGGCGGGGACGTTCACCGGTCAGTACGACCCGGACGGCGAGCTGATCAGCGAGACGTGGCCGAACGGCATCGTCGCGGAGACGGCCGGCGACGAGGCCGGTAACACCCTGGAGGTCTCCTACCGCCGCCCCGGCTGCGGGCAGGCCGACTGCACCGTCTACCGGGAGACGGCGGCGTTCAGCCCGCACAAGCAGCAGCGGAGAAGCACGTCGACGTTCTCCCAGCAGCATTACGACTACGACCAGGCAAGCCGGTTGTCGACCGTCCGCGACACCGTCTCGGGCGCCTGTTCCACCCGGGTCTACCAGTTCGACAACGCCAGTAACCGGACCCAGCGGGACAACTACGCCGCCGGTGGCGGTGGCGTGTGCCAGAGCAGCACGGCAGCGTCGACCCGGACCTGGGAGTACGACGACGCGGACCGGCTGATCTCCTCGGGCACGTCGTACGACCTGCTGGGT
>JAEZCL010000310.1 GCA_023433585.1 Pseudomonadota bacterium | reverse complement strand
GGCCCGCGCGCGGCAGTTCGGCGGCGAGGCGGTGAATTTCACCGAGGGCCGCGCGGTGCTGCATGTCGCCCTGCGCGCGCGGCCCGGCGCCGACCACCGGGCGCTGGGAGAGCCGGTGTCGCGCGAGGCGGAGGCGATGCGCGCGGCCATGGCCGATTACGCTCGCGCGGTGCGCTCGGGCGAGGCGACGGGCGCGACGGGCAAGGCCTTCAGGGCCGTGGTCCACATCGGCATCGGCGGGTCGGACCTGGGGCCGCGCCTGGTCTGGGACGCCCTGGCGCCGGTTCGACCGGACATCGACGTGCGTTTCGTGGCCAACATCGACCGGGCCGACATGGACCAGGCCCTGACCGGGCTGGATCCCGAAACCACCCTGGTGATCGTCGTCTCCAAGACCTTCACCACCCAGGAGACCCTGGCCAACGCCGAACTGGCCCGGGCCTGGCTGGCGGCGGGCCTGCCCGGCGAAGGGATGGCGCGGCATCTGATCGGCGTCACCGCCGCGCCGCAGCTGGCCGAACGCTTCGGCTGCGGACGAACGTTTGCGTTCCGGGACTGGGTGGGGGGGCGATACTCCCTGTGGTCGGCGGTGGGGCTGTCATGCGCCATCGGCCTGGGGCCGGAGGTCTTCGAGCGGATGCTGGACGGGGCGGCGGACATGGACGCCCATTTTCAGGACGCTCCGCTGGAGCGGAACGCCCCGGTGCTCATGGCCCTGGCCGAGATCTGGAACGTCAACGGCCTGGGGCGCGCCACCCGCACCGTGGCGCCCTACGCCCATCGGCTGAGACGGCTGGCGGCGTTCCTGCAGCAGCTGGAGATGGAGTCGAACGGCAAGCGCATCCGCGCCGACGGCTCGGCCACGCCGCGCCAGACCTGCCCGGTGGTGTTCGGTGAACCCGGCACCAACGGTCAGCACGCCTTCTTCCAGCAGATCCATCAGGGACCGGACACGGTCCCCGCCGACTTCATCATCATCGCCCGCGACGATGACGGACGGCCCCAGCCGGCCCTGTGGGCCAACGCGGCCGCCCAGGGCGAGGCCCTGATGCTGGGCAAGACCCTGAAGACGGCGCGCGACGAACTGATCGCGGCGGGCCATGACGCGGCCGAGGCCGACCGCCTGGCGCCCCACAAGGCGTTTCCCGGCAACCGCCCCTGCACCAGCATCGTCATGGACCGCCTGACGCCCGAGGCCCTGGGCGCCCTGATCGCGCTCCATGAGCACAAGGTGTTCGTCGAGGGCGTCATCTGGCGCATCAACAGTTTCGACCAGTGGGGCGTGGAGCTGGGCAAGGTGCTGGCCCGCACCATCCTGGACGAGGTCGAGACCGGCCAGAACCAGCCGCGCGACCCCTCCACCCGGGCGCTGATCGCGCGGCTTTCGGGGGCGGGATGACCTTCGGCCGCGACTGTGCCCGTTCGGCTACAGTTCGTCCTTGACCGGAGATCGGCGGAGCCGGTTTTCCCTTTCTGGACAGACGCGCAAGGCGCCCGGCCGATCGTTCCCGGCGGGCCCTGGACGCCGCGCCATTCCCCCTGCAAGAGAATAATAACCGTAACTTTCCGCGCTTGTCGGTTGAAAAGCCACACATTCGAAGAACGGCGTTTGACTCCTTTCAAAGCTTGGGCTTAAGTTTGGCGATGTTAACGAGACGTTAAGAACGTTTCGACCGGGGGGCGACGTCAGCCGATTCGTTTCTGGTTGATGATCACTTCAGACGAACCTGCTCTGACGCCGTCTCTGTGACGGTGATCGATGGTGGCTGTCTGAAGGAATCTCCTGTCGGCGGACAGGCTGTCTCGATCGTGAGTCAACGCTGCATGCCGTTTCAAAGGCGTCCAGCGGTCCGTCAACATCCCCTCGTCCACATGGGCGGGCATGGAGAATGAAACCATGAAGCGTCTTCTCGGCATCGTTTCCGCCGCTGCTCTTCTCGCCGCCGGCACGGCCTCGGCCCAGGTCGGCGACGACTCCGTCGTCACCTTCGGCGGCAGCGTCACGCCCCAGTGCAACATCAGCGGCTCGGGCGGCCACATCGACATCAACACCGCCGTTTCGGGCGGCCTGATCAACGCCGACGGCTTCCTGAATTGGGCGCACAACACCACGCTCATGCTGGGCGACCTGAACGACTATTTCGGCGAGATCTGGTGCAACTCGGCCGGCGCCACCATCGAACTGTCGCTGGTGCGCCTGACCAGCAGCAACGGCCCCGGCCCCAACGGCGCCTCCAACTGGGCCGGCGGCGGTTTCGACCACGAGATCACCGTGCGCACCACCGCTCTGTCGATCACGCCGGTCAACGCCACGCCGGCCGGCCAGGTCATGCCGACCCTGGTCGGGGGCCCCGGCAGCGGTGTGCCGTCACAGGCCGGCGACACCCTGAACCCCGGGGTCGATACGGAAAGCCGCACCTTCACCGCCACCAAGTGGTTCTATGGCGAGATCAACGGCGAGTTCGGCATGTACAACGACCCGACCCGTCGCCCGATCGCCGGCGACTACACCGGCTCACTGACCCTGACGGTCACGCCGACCACCTGAAGACCGCCTGACATCAACCATCCGGCCCCACACGGGGCCGGACCTGAGGGACTGAAATCATGCAACGCATTCTCGGTGCGGCTTCCGCCGCCGCTCTTCTCCTGACCGCCGGCGCCGCCTCGGCGCAGATTTCCGACAGCGGTCAGATCGACTTCGGCGCCAATGTGACGCCCCAGTGCAACCTCACGACCGGACCCAGCTACGGTCAGGTGATCGACGTCAACGCCGCCTTTCCCGGCGGACTGATCGACACCGACGGCTATATCAACGGCCCGGCGAACACGACCCTGCTGATCGCCGACCTGTCGGACTATTTCGAGTCCATCTGGTGCAACTCGGCCGGCGCCACCATCACCCTGGCCGGCAGCCGTCTGACCAGCAGCAACGGCCCTGCGGGCGGTTCGGGCGCCTCCAACTGGGCCGGGACCGGGTTCGATCACGAGATTTCGCTGATCTTCAACAACCTGGGCTTCGACGCCGTGGTTGCGGCCAATGCGCCGCAATACCCCGCCGGTCTGAACTGGATCTCCACCGGGGCCGACGTGACCAGCCGCACCGCCACCGCGACCACCTGGTTCGAGGCCGACGTGGTCGGCGGCATCGGCATCTGGAATGATCCGGCCCGCCGTCCGATCGCCGGCGTCTACACGGCGACCTGGACCCTGACGGTCACCCCGGCGTCCTGATCCGCCACGTTCCCGCTCGGCGTCTCGACGCCGGGCGGGGGCCATTTTCCGGTGTGCTCCTTGCATGGATGGGCCTGAGCTCGCGCAAGAGGGCGGTTGAACGAAAGGTTCGTGCCGATATGAAACGTCTGTTTCTTTCCGCTGCGGCCCTGGCCGCCTTCGCCGCCCAGCCCGCGCTGGCGCAGGACATCGGGCTGAATCTTACGGGGCATGTGGCTCCGGTTTGCGGCACGGATGCCGCCGCCAGTTCGACACTGAATCTCAACTCGATAGGTTTCATCGGCCCATCCATGGTGGGAGCCGACGGCCATCTGGTCCCGTACATGACCGCTTCGGGGCTTCAACAACTGAGCATTGCGGGAGCTCATGTCTGGGCCAACCCGGGCTTTCCCCCCACCATCTGGTGCAATGGAACCGCTTCAACGGTCATGCTGTCCATCACGCCGTTGACCGGCAGCAATCCCAGCACCAATCCTACACACTTCACTAACCGCATTGACCTGGCGGTGGAGGATTTGGCTGTCATTGGCGTTGGTTTCGGCGTCATGAACTTCAGCAGCACCAGTTTGTCGACCGTAGGCGGTGGCGCGTCTGTAAGCGCTACGTCCTCCCCTGTCGGTCAGTTCGCCGGCTATTTGCATAATGGACAGATCGCCTTCTCGACGCCGACCGGCGTTCGACCCGTAGCGGGCGATTACACTGGAAGCATCACCATTACCTTCATCCCGAACTGAACATGACTTCTGATCCAATCAGACGAGCAAGACTTCACGGAGAAATGACATGAAACGCCTTCTTCTTTCCGCCGCCGCCCTGGCCGCCTTCGCCGCCCAACCCGCGCTGGCCCAGACCTCGACCCTGAACGTCACCGGCACCGTGCCGCCGCTGTGCAGCACCGGCATGGCCGCGACCCTGACCATGCCTTTGGGCACTCTCGTCGACGGCAACGGTGAGCTTGCGGCCATGTTCCACAGCTCCATTCCCGGCGCGGGTCTGTGGTTTTTCCGTGGAACCTCCGAAGAGAATGCTTGGTGCAACGGGGTCAATGCGACCTACAGCATATCCCTGACGCCTCTGCAGCGCACGGCGGGCGAAGAGCCTGCCGCCGGTTTCGTCAGTCACGTTGACGTCAAGTCCGAACTCACGCTGGGCGGCCTGGATCTGGCTGCCGAAACCACCGGCTACGGCAGCACCGTCGGCGCCTCAGGGCAGACCGCCGGAGTCTTTTCCGGCGAGATGGATGGACAGATCACGCTGATTCCGCCGGCTGCCGGCGTTCGCCTGGTGGCCGGCGAATACTTGGGAACGGCTGTCATCACCCTGACGCCTGGCTCCTGACTTCCAGGCTTTATGGCCGCCGGCTTCGCGCCGGCGGCCTCCCCATTCTCATGCACGGGCTGCAACGACCTTTCATGAACACCCCGACGACCAGACTGGCCTCAGCGATCGGCGCTCTCCTTCTCGGGGCGGGGGCGGCGCACGCTCAGACCTCGACCCTGAACGTCACGGGCACGGTGCCGCCTCTGTGCGTCACCGGCATGCTGGGCGCCTGGGAGATGGTGCTGGGCGATGTGGTCCACCCGGTCACAGGCGCCTATGGCGGCCCGACCTTCGTGCTGGGCGGCGACCTGATGGACGACGCGGGCGGCGCGGGCCAGAGCGCCTGGTGCAACGGCGTGGGCGCGGTCATCGAGTATGAGGTCGAGCCGATGGTCAACACGACCTTCAGCGGCGTCGTGCCCACCGGGTTCACCGACCGCATTCACCTGCAGTCCCGCCTGACCCTGGGCGGCGCGAACCTGACCTACAGCACCGACCAGGGCGACACCGGCCCCATGACCTCCTCGACCGTCGGCGTCTTCGCGGGCCGGATGGGAGGGTACCTGTCGATCACCGCCCTGGGCCTGCGTCCTATCGCGGGCGATTATCGTGGAGAGATCCGCCTGAACCTGAGGGCGAATCCATGACCGGCATGAAAGTCTCCCAAGCGGGCTGCGTGGCGGCCCTGATCCTGGCGTTCACGGCCGCTCCTGCCTTCGCCGAGGACGAAAGCGTCATCAACGTCGAGGCCAATGTGGCCGCGATCTGCAACCTGGGCATGGGGCCGACGGCCTCGGTGCCCCTGGGCGTGATCGTCGATCTGGGCACCGGCGGCTATGACGGCCCGGCCAGCATCACCGGAGAGGATCTGCAGGCGCAGATCGGCTCTACCGGCTTCTGGTGCAACGGCGCGGCCTCGACCGTGGATTTCACCCTGACGCCGCTGACGCGCCAGGGTCCGCCCGCCGACGTGGACGACGTCCTGTTCACCGACCGGGTGCACTTGGTCTCGACCCTCGCCTTCGGCGACGTGGACCTGCCCTATGACACCACGTCGCCCATCCCGATCGACGCCCTTCTGACCGGCGTCTTCTCCGCCGAACTGTCAGGAACCCTCACCTTCGTCGATCCCGGCCTGACCCGGCTGGTGGCCGGGGACTACGAGGCCCTTCTCAACATCACGCTTTCCGCAGCGCCCTGAACATGGACATGACCGTGAACACCACCCGCATCCCCGCCGCCGTCGCCGCGCTGTCGTCCGCCGCCCTTCTTCTGACGGCGGTTCCCGCCTCAGCGCAGAACCAGACCGTGATCGAGGTCACGGCCAATGTCTCGGCCCTGTGCAGCACCGGCATGAACGCGGTCGAAACCTACTCACTGTCCATGGGGGGCGGGCCGAACGCCAGCGTGGTCAACGCCAACACCGGCGGCTATGTCGGCCGCACCCAGGAATGGGGCGGGAATTTCTACAACGCCATCGCCGGCTCGGCCGCGCGCATGTGGTGCAACGGCGTCAACTCCACGATCCATTACGAGCTGACCCCCGTCCTCAACACGACCTGGGGCGGAACCACCCCGCCCGAGGGCTTCACCGACCGCATCAACATGCACCTCACCGGTCTGGTGATCGGCAACGCCACCCTGATCTACGACACCGCCAATGAATCCGGCGAGAAGGAAGCCACGCCGGGCGGCGTGTTCCTGACCGATCCCAATGGGGGGCAGATCCTGTTCACGCCGGGAGGAGAGCGCCTGATCGCCGGCGCCTATCGCGGCACCATCCGCTTCACCCTGACGCCCGCCGCCTAACGAGGATCAGAAGCCATGACCGCCAGATTCGCTTCCGTCATCGCCATCTGCGCCGCGGCCTTCGCGCTTCCGGCGTCGGCCCAGATCAGCGACAGCGCCAGCATCACCTTCAACGCCATCATCGATCCGGTGTGCAGCACTGACGCGAGCGCCTCCACGGTGATCAGCCTGAACACCATGCATGGCGGCTCCATCGTCGACAGCGACGGCACGCTGAAGGCTGAACTGTCGACCCCCATGCAGCTGTCCCAGCTGATCGCGCCGCCTGCCGTCTGGTGCAACGGCGTGTTCTCGGCGGTCAGCCTGTCGGCGAATCCGATGGTGTCGGCCACCGCCGCAGGCGACCCGGACTTCACCAACCGGATCGACTTCAGCTTCAGCGACTGGGTCGTGGACGGGGACATCGCCCTGCCGGACTTCACAACCGTCGCCGCTGCGGACGGCGCGGTCCAGGTCACCAGCGGCCCGGTGGCGCCTGGTCGGTCCTTCTCGGGCCCGTTCGACGGCCGGATCACCATCATCGACACGGGTCTGAAGCTGGTTGCGGCCAGTGACTACAGCATGACCTTCACCATCACCTTCCAGGCGCTCTGATCCGTGGTTTCGGCCCCTGGCTTGCAAGGCAAGGGACGAGATTTCCCGAAGCGAGACAAATCCTGATGTTCCAACCCGCCGCCTTCCTGAAAACCGGTCCCGCGTTCGTCGCGGCGGCGGCGCTGTGGGCGATGGCGGCCCAGCCTGTCGCGGCGAGCGATTTCAGCGAACATGCGCCGGGCGAAGCGCCCTTGGGCGCGCCCGTGGAGTTGCGCATTGACCTGCGCGGCCAGGTTCCCGCTCGCTGCGAGGTGACGACGCAGCCGCGCCCCATCACCAATATGCGCCTGGCCCAGCCGGGGCAGGACGCCTCGGATTTCAGCCTCGACTGCAACACGCCCTTTGTGCTGCGGGTCCGCGCCGATCATGGCGCGTTCGTGAACCCCGACCCGGTTCGCGGCACGGCGTCTGCGGTTCCCTACGAGGTCGCGGTCACGGTCGGCACGGATCGCGGACCGGCGGACCTGGGCTGGTGCGACGCGGCCCATCTGGTCGACGCCTCCGGCGACAACGGCTGTGTCTTCGCGCCGGCTTCCACGGGCCGCGGCTGGTCCTCGGGCGAGGCCACGGCCATGGACCAGAGAGGCGTGATGCGCCTGCGCTGGGGGCGAAACGTGGGCGGCGAGCCGCTCTACGGTCGTTACAGGGACGTGGTCATCATCGAAGTGGAGGTGAAGGGATGATCCGCCGTCCAGCACAATATCGGATGCGCCCTCAAATCGGCGCGGCTGCGGGCGCGATGCTGCTGGCGGCCGCCTTCGCCGTTTCGGCTGCCGCCCAGTCATCGGACGTGATCGGTGTGCAGTCGGAGGTCTCCTTCATGTGCGCGGATGCGCCGGCGGGCGGAGACCCGCTGGTGCTGGGCGTTCTGGCCGGTGCGGACGGGAATGTCGTTGAGAGTTTCGCGGGCGACAGTGTCTGGACCCTGCCGAATTACTGGTGCAATGCGCCGTCGAGGCTGAGCTTCACGCTCGAGCCCCTGACCAATCAGGACGGTAGCGCCGACGCCAATTTCACCACGCGGATCGACTATAGCGTCGCTCTGTCCTGGAATGGCGTCACCGACAATGTGCACAGTGATGCGGCGGGGCCGACAGTGATCGACGTCAATGAGGCGGGAATAGGGGACCTGGTGCTGACGGTCTCCGATCCCCGCACGGTCGCCGGCCGCCGGCTGGTGGCGGGTGCCTATGGCGGCGCCATCTCTATCACGGTGGCGCAGCAATGACGGTCGTCCGGTCCATGACATTTTCGCGCGCAACGGCCGCCCTGGCGGGCCTGGCGCTGCTCGGCGGCGGGGCTTCGGCCGTCGCCCAGTCCCAGACCGAGGCGGTGTCGGTCAGCTTCAACGCCGAGGTCGGCCGCCATTGCGTCATGAACGCGCCGGACTCCGTCACGGTGGACCTGCAGATACTGACCAGCGCGGACGGGCGGCTCCAGACCCAGTTCACGGGATCCTCGCACGCCCAGCCCAACGCGCGAGTGGATATCGACGATCTCTGGTGCAACGCGCCCAGCCGTCTGACGGTCAGCGCGGCGCCGCTGTCGCTGATCGGACCAGCGATCATCGGCGCGGCCTCGCCGGAAGGCTTCACCCGGACGATCACCTATGACGCCACCGTGGCCGGCGACGCCGGCCAGGTCTCGTTGCGCCCGATCGCAGGCGGGGTGCAGTCGAACTTCGACAGCGACGCGGCCCTGTCCGGCGCACTGTTCCTGACCGTGTCGAACCTGGAGGCCCTGGACGCCAATGGCGTTCAGGAGAATCCGGATCTGGCGCTCGAGGCGGGCGTTTATGTCGGCGAGGTCATCGTCAGCCTGGCGGTGAATCCATGATGCGCAGTCTTTTCATCTCATCTGGCCTCGCGGCTGCGGCCTTCGCGGCGCTCGCCGCCGGACAGGCGGCGGCCCAGGCGGCGGAGGCGCCGCGTCAGACCGTCACCGTGACCGGCGAGGCGCCGCGAAGCTGCACCCTCGGCGCGATCGAACAGGCCGAGGAACAGGCCGCCAACTTCGATCCGCCGGCCGGCTCGGTGTTTCCGATCACGCGCCTGGCGGATCCCGAAACCCTGTCAACCCGGGCCGCGCGCATCGTCCTGACCGTCCCGGCCATGTGCAACGGCGTGCACCGGGTGGTCCTGGGCAGCGATAACAACGGCCTGTGGCGTCAGGATTCGGGAACCGCGCCAGCCGGTTTCGCCACTGCGGCGCCCTACCAGATCGGTCTGACCTGGGCCGATCAGGAGGAAACCCTGGCGGCCGACGCCGTGGGGCGCCGCTACGCCGAACAGCAGATTCTGGTCGCCCGGCCCACGCGCGGCGACATGGAGATCGCATTCGAGGTGCGCACCGGCGACACCAACGCCGTCCAGGGGGCGCCTCTGGTCGCGGGCGAATACAGCGACGTTCTCAGGTTGACGGTGGAGCCCCAGTGATGAGCGCCATTCTGTTTTCCGCCCGCGCCGCCCTGATCGCCGCCTTCGCGCTCGCCGCGCCGGGCGTCTGCGCGGCGCAGACCATCGGCCCCGCCGTGGACGGCCAGGGCGCGACCGCCCAGGCCACTTTCCGCGGGGTGGTGGAGGGTGGTTGCCGCCTGAGCGTGCCGGACGCCGCCAGCGCCGACAACGCCGTCATTTCGGCCCAGGGCCCGGGTTCGGCGGACATCACGGTCCAGCAACTGGTCAATGAGGACGCCGAGGTCCAGGGCGCACGCATCGTCCTGGTGATCCCGACCCTGTGCACACAGGCCCATACGCTCAGCCTCAGCAGCGTCAACGGCGGGCTCGCTTCGGATCAGCCGGGCGACGGCGGCCCGTTCCGGTCGAACGTCGGCTATACGGTGACGGTGGACTGGGCCGGCGGGCAGCAGACCTTCCAGACCGACGGCGGCCTGCTGAACTTCATGGTGCCCGATGCGGCCATGGGCGACCTGATCGTGACGATAGACATTCCGTCGGGCGGCGATCCCTTGACCGCCGGCGCTTACACCGACGAGATCACTCTGGTTCTGGGCGTGGGCGGATGATGGAGGCCCGGATGATTTCTCTTGCGTTTGGTCCTGAGCGTCGGCGCTTGCTCCGGACCGTTTCGACGGCCTGCGCCGCCGCGACGATCCTGATCGGGCTGCAGGCCGCGCCCGCGCGGGCCCAGGACTTCGGCGGCATCGTCGGCGGCTACTGCGCCATTGACGGCGACTGGGTTCAGGTCAGCCAGAGTGGCGGCGCGGCCGGCGGCGAATTCTCGGGCGGCGTCTGGCGCATTCCCGAAAACGGTTTCGTGGACAGCCAGTCCCAGCCCCTGGATGGCCAGCCACGCACCATACGCCTCGGTGCGTCCGCCTCGTGCAATGCGCCGCACCGGATATCTCTGACCAGCGACGGCGGCCTGAGGCTGTCCTCCGGCACGGCCGCGCCGGCGGGATTTTCGGCGGTCCGTCCCATGAGATACGTGGCGCACTGGACCACTCTGGACGCCGGGGTCAGCGGTGATGCGCCGCCGCACGGCCCGGAGCTCGTGGTCGTGACCACGAACGGGAATCATGACGAACAGGAATACCTGGTCGATAGCCATGGCGTGCCGGGCGACGACAAGCGCTTTGATCTGGAGTTGGGTTTTGCGCCGGGCGCCGGCGGCGACCGGCTGCTGGCGGGAACCTACACCGACACTGTAACCGTAACGATTTCGCCCCTCTCCTAAGAAGGGTCTGGAGGACACTATGCGTCGCTTGATCGGCTGCCTGACGGCAGTGCTCATGTTCACCCTGGTCGGGGCGATCGTCGAAGCCATGACGGTCCAGCCCGTCGTGGTGGACATGCGCATGGCCGGCCGCGAGATGAGCGCGCCCGTTCGGGTCGAGAACAACGGCCCCAATCCGCTGCCGGTCGAGCTGCGGGTCAACGAGATGGATTTCCTGCCGGACGGCGTGCGCGCCTCGGACCGCCTCTCGGACGACCTCATGGTGTTTCCGCCCCAGGCGATCATCCCGCCGGGCGAGACCCAGGTGTTCCGCCTGCAGTACATCGGCGACCCCGACGCGGATCGCAGCCGGCACTATTATGTGACGGTGGCCCAGCTTCCGGTCGAGTTGCCGGAAGGCCAGTCGGCTATCCAGATTCTCTACAATTTCCAGGTGATGGCCAATGTGGCCTCGGTCGTGGCCGGCGCGCCGGAATTGTCGGTCGAAAGCAGCGGCGTGACGCAGAACGCCCAGGAGCAACCGATCCCCACCTTCACCATCCGCAACACCGCGCGCAATTACGGCTATCTGAGCGCATCGCGCTTGACCGTGGTCCAGCGTGACGCCGCCGGTCAGGAAATCTTCCGCCGCACGCTCAATCCCAATGACATCCAGCAGCAGATCGGGTTTGGCCTCGTGGGCCCGGAAACCTCGCGCAATTTCACCGCGCCTCTGGAGCTTCCCAGCGCTGACGGCGCCGTTGAAGTCACGCTTTCCACCGTCGGTCGGGGTCGATAGGCATGCGGGCTGGGGGGCGTTGCACATATTCCGATGACCGTCAGCCGGTGTGGCGGCCTGCGGTTCGTCTCGCCTGCACGGTCTGTGCGGCCTGCCTGGTTTGCCTGGCCGGGGCGGCGAACGCCTCCGCGAACCTGAACGAAGTCATCCAGACCGCGCCCCCGACGTCTCCCCGGCTCAACACCACCCAGCGGGTGCTGACCATCACCGCCCCGCTGAAGGACCGCGAAGTCTATCTCGGCGACGTCGAGCTGCAGATCGCACCGGACGACTCCGTCGAGGTGTCGGCCCTGCAGGTGGTGACCCTTCTGGCCAGGTCGCTCAACGAAAGCGCCCTGGAGAATCTGCGCGCCATCGCCGAACCCGGGGTGTTCGTGCCGTTGTCGCGGTTCGAGGCGGCGGGCGCGCCGCTGATCTTCGATCCGCGCACGCTGGAGCTGACCATCCAGATCGCGCCGACCGCGCGCACCCGTCAGTCCATCGGTCTGGCCGAGCTGGACCGGAACATCTATGGCGATTTCGCGCAGCCGGAGCCGTTCAGCGCCTATCTGAACGTTCGTGGCTCGCTGGACTATGTCCACGAAGGCGGCGCGACCGGTTTCGGTGATCCCCTGTTCCTGATGGACGCGGCCATCAACCTGCAAGGATGGGTGCTTGAGAACGACATGACGTGGCGCCCGGGCTCGGGCGGCGACGAGTTCTCGCGTGACGGCACCCGTCTGGTCGTCGACGACCTGGAGCGTCTCAACCGCTGGGTCATGGGCGACCTGCGGCCTCAGTCGCGCGGGTTCCAGGGCGTGTCGGACATGGCCGGCGTGTCAGTTTCGCGCACCTATGCCCTTCTGGAGCCTCAACGGAACGTCACGCCGCGCGGCGGGCGCACCTTCACGATCCAGCGGGATTCGACCGTCGAGGCTTTCATCAACGGCCGTTCGGTGCGGACAATACGGCTCAACCCCGGCGTCTATGACGTCAGCGACTTCCCCTTCGTGCAGGGCTCCAACGATGTGCGGCTGGTGATCACCGACGACACCGGCCTGCAGGAGGTGATGTCGTTCTCGCTGTTCATCGACCGCACTCAGCTGGCGGCCGGGCTGTCCGAGTACGGCATGCATGCGGGCGTTTTCACCAGCCGCATGGGCGGAGAGATCGACTACAGCGACGACTATGTGGTCTCCGGCTTCTATCGCCGGGGCCTGACCGACAGCCTCACGCTGGGCGGCAACGCCCAGGCGGCGGAAAGCGGATACCTGCTGGGCGTCGAAGGCGTGTGGGGCAATGAACTGGGCACCTTCGGCGGCGATTTCGCGGTCAGTGACCTGGACTCTGCCGGTTCGGGCTGGGCCGTCAATGCATCTTATGAGCGCCTGATCCAGGACATGGGCGGCGGCGGCTTGTCGATCCTGGCGACCTTCGAGGCGCGCAGCCGCCGCTTCGGCTCGATCGGGGCCGTCATGCCCGACAACCCCTATTCCTACATCGCCGGACTGAATCTCAGCCGTTCGTTCGGCGATTCCCAATTTGCGGGCGTCCAGTTGCGCTACGCGCGGGCACGGTCTGGTTATGAGGACGAGAGCACGGTCCGGATGACCTACGGGCGCCGGCTCACCAGCCTGACGAACCTGATCTTCGACGTGGACTGGAGTGAAGGCGGCTTCGCCGAGGGGGTCAATTTCCGGGTCGCGCTGGTGCGCCGCTTCGGCGACACTGGTTCGGTGCGGGCGGAATACGACAGCCGCGGCGACCGGGCGCGGGTCGGCTATCAGACATCGGGCGGCCAGGGCGTGGGCGCCTGGAGTGCGACAGCCAACGTAGACGCCAATCCGGACAATTACGGTCTGAACGGCGCGGTGTCCTATGCGGCGAACCGGGCCGAACTGGGCCTTGCGCACTCCACGGCCTATTCCGACACGCTGAACACCATTTCGGACCAGCGCACCTCGCTCAGGGTCGGCACGGCCCTGGCCTTCGCCGGTGGCCGCCTGGCTCTGGGCCGGCCCGTCTCGGACGGCTTCGTGATCATTCGGCCCTATGAGGGGCTGGACGCCGCCATCGAGGTGGATCCGAACCAGCGGGGCTATTACGCCCGTTCGGGTGCGCTGGGCCCGGCGCTTTACGGTCAGGTCAGCGCCTATTCGCCGCGCACGGTCACCGTCGACGCCCCCGAAGCGCCTGCCGGATTCGATCTCGGGCAAGGTGCGGTCAGAATCCATCCCGGCTATCGCGCAGGCTATGTGGCCACCGTGGGGTCGGCCTATTCCACCACCGTCATCGGGCACCTGGTGGACCATCAGGGCGAACCGGTCACCCTGCTCGCCGGCCGCGCCGTCGAGATCGGCGGCGAAGGGCGCACGGTCGAGGTCTTCACCAACCGTCAGGGGCGGTTCGGCGCCTCGGGCGTGAAGCCTGGCCGCTGGCGCATCGAGCTGCCGGGTTCGCCCCCGTTGGTGTATGAGATGATCGTGCCCGAAACCGAGGAGTCTGTCGTGCGGCTGGAAGTCCTCACGCCGATGGGGTCCGGCCAGTAGAATGAAAGCGAGCAAGATCATGCGCAAAGCGACCGTCGCTCTGATGGGCTCAGCCGCCGCCCTGGTCTGGGCCGGCGCCGTCCAGGCGTCCTGCGTCACGATTCAGCCTGCCGTCGTCAACGAGGTCCGCCTCGATCCGCTGGCCGTGGGCGCGCCGGGACAACTGTTGCAGCCCTTCAGTCTGACCTTCAATCGTGCGACGGCGCAGGGCGAGCCCTTGATCGTTCACTACCAGATCGTGGACGAGGATTCGGTCCTGAGGGCCCGCGTTGGAGCATCGACGGGCCCGGCCATCGAGTTCCAGTCGCGCGACACCAACCGGGAGATCACGGTCGCACGCAACGAGGGCTTCACGCCCCTGCGGGCCGGGCGCGTGACCATGGAGGCCGATCATGTCTCGGCTCAGGCCGAGCTGTTCCTGCGCCTGACGGATCTGCGCGAGGATCTGGCTGCGGGTGCGTATCGGGAAGGGTTCACCGTGCGCTACTGGTGCGACGCCGATAACCCGGCGCCCTATGAAGCGGCCGGAGTGGTCCTGACGACCGTCGTCGTTCCCAATGTGATCAGCGCCAACATCGCCGGCGCCTCGGCGTCCGGTGAGATCGATTTCCTTGACTTCGCCATGCTGTCGCGTCGGCTGCAGGTCTCGGTGCGCAGCACCGGTCCGTTCGAGGTGACGGCGCGCAGCGTGAACGGCGGCGCCCTGCTGCGGGATTCCGCAGGGCCGAACGCCGACGCCGCCGACCAGATCAGCTATCAGGCCTGGATCGATGGTCGGGCCCTGGCGCTGTCGGGAGCGGTTCTGCCCTTTGATCGTGCGGGCCTGACCGGGCGGCTCCTGTCGCTGGACGTGGAGGTCGAACCGGTTGAGGACAAGCGCGCCGGCTCCTATGCCGACACGCTGCTTCTGACCCTGACCCCGGCGAACTGACGCCTATTTCGCCTCGATGCGGACGCCGACCGAGGTGAACTTGGTCGGGTCTTCGCCCAGGTCCATCGCCAGGTTGAGACGGCGCAGGTTCGGGCCGTTGGCGTCGGTCAGGACGGTGGCGCCGTCGGGCGACAGGGGCGTGCGCACCCCGCCGACGATCACCGCCGCGTCTTCCAGACCCGCCGGATGCTCGAGATAGACCTTGTAGCCGCGCGGCGAGTTGCAGAATTCCGTGGCGTCGCCGAGCTCCGCCACCCCATTTTCGTCGGGCGAGGCATAGGCCAGGTTCAGCTGCACCCGGCACAGAACCGGCACATAGGCGCGCAGATTGATCGTGAGGCTGGCGCTGCGGGCGTGGTTGGAGGCCTGCACGGGCGCGGCGGCCAGAACCAGGACCGTCGCGCCGACGGCCAGACGCTTGAACGAGAACATGGCGGACACCCCAATGCTGTCTCTTGCTATCGTTCGAAGCTAGGCGAATATTGTTAAATCAATCGGATTGAGCATGCTTTCCGCCAAGTAAAGACAATATTTATTGATGATTAACCACTAATTCTTCATTCATCATATGTATAGTTAACCGAATATTTCACGGCCCGCCCCGGCGCGGGGCGCCCGGATGAAGCATTCTCAAATGCGTCCCGAGGCCGTAACCTGTCCGGGTGAACGGGGCGCCCATGACGCTGGACTTACGAACTGGACTTTCGGTCCTGGCGCTCGGCGCCGCCGTCGCCGCGGGTTCGGGCGAAGCCGTTCAGGCCCAGGTCCAGTCTGTCGCCGTCGTCCGTGCGTCCATTTCGGCTGATCCCGACATCTTGCTCCGCGCCGCGCGCGACAGCCGTGACGCGGGTGACCATGCCGCCGCCGCGCGGGACTTCGAGACGGCTGGGCGGGTTCTGGTCGAGACCGGGGCTTCGGCCGAGGCGGCCGAGGCTTTCACCGACGCGGCGCGTTCGCACCTGGCGCTGGGGAATTCGGACGGCGCCTATGCGGTGCTGGAAAGCGGCGCGGATCTGCTGGCCTCCATGGGGGCCGAGGGTGCGGCGGCGGCGGGACGGGCCACCGCCTCGATGTCGCGCATCCGCACCAATCAGGGGCGGTATGAAGAGGCGCTGGTCCTGCTGGAGCGGGCCGAGGCGCTGGGCGGTGAGGGGCTGGACGGGGCCGGGCGGGCCGCGCTGTTGTATGATCGGGCGCGGACGCTGGATTTCCTGGGCCGCTCCGAAGCGGCCGAGTCCGCCGCGCGCGCCAGCCTGGCGCTGCGCCGCGAACACATCCCGGACCAGCAGGGCCTGATCGCCGACACCCTCAACCAGGTGGCCGTCAGCCTGCAGGCGCAGGGCCGTTTCGACGAGGCGGACCGGGCCTACCGCGACGCCCTGGCGCTCTATGAGGCCGCGCTGGGGTCCGATGACCCGCGCGTGGCCATCGCCCTGTCCAACCTGGGCAACATCATGCGCCGACGCGGGCGCGAACACGCCGCCGAGCCGGTCTATCGCCGCGCGGTGCGCATCGCCGAGGCGTCCGGCGACGATGAACTGCTGGCCCAGTGCCTGACCAACCTGGGCTGGCACCTGCGCATGACCGACCGCTCGCCCGAGGCGGATCCGATCTTCCGCCGCGCGGTGGACCTGCTGGTCGAGGTCGCGGGACCCGAGCATCCGTTCACCGGCATCGCCTACGCCAACCTGGCGCTGATCCTGGTGGACCAGGACAGGCACGCGGAGGCCGAGCCCCTGTTCGTCCAGGCCCTGGCGGCGCTTGAGCCCGCTGTGGGCGCCGACAGCCCGGACATCCTCGTCACCCTGGACGGCTACGCCCTGACCCTGGCGGAGCTGGACCGCAAGGCCGAGGCGGAAGCGGTCTATGACCGGACTCTGACCATTGCGCGCGCCCGCCTGGCTCCGGGTCATCCCGAAACCATGCGCCAGACCGTGGCGGTGGCCGATTTCCTGCTGGACGACGGCCGGGCGGCCGAAGCGCTAGGACGTCTGGCCGAGGCCCAGGCCGCCCTGTTCGAGCGCATCGGGACCGGGACCGAACGACGGGCCGGCGCCCTGCGCCGGACCCAGGCGCTGTTCGCTCTCCAGGTCCGCGCCGGGTGGATTGTGGCCCATTCGCCGACAGACTAACGATTCCCCGAGGTCCAGCCCTTGACCCTCATGGGCCCCCAGCCTATCTGCCGACTGCATTAGCACTCGGGCATGGCGGCTGCTAACAGCCGGGGCCCGGGTTCAGGAAACTCGATCCTTCAGGGAGATCATACAGATGGCGTTTCGTCCTCTCGGCGACCGCGTGCTGGTCAAGCGCGTGGAAGAAGAATCCAAGACCAAGGGCGGGATCATCATCCCCGACACCGCCAAGGAAAAGCCCCAGGAAGGCGAAGTCGTCTCCGTCGGTCCCGGCGCCCGCGACGAAGACGGCAAGCACATCGCCCCGGAACTGAAGGCCGGCGACCGCATCCTGTTCGGCAAGTGGTCGGGCACCGAGGTCAAGATCGACGGCGACGACCTCATCATCATGAAGGAATCCGACGTCCTGGGCGTCCTGAGCTGAGTGATTAGTGGGTAGTGATTAGTGGCGAGCGCGACCGAGGCCGGTCAGACGCCGCCGCTGATCCCGACAATCACTAATCACCAATCACCAATCACTTCTTCAAAGGAGCAGCCCGATGGCCGCCAAGATCGTTCACTTCAACACCGACGCGCGCGACAAGATGCTGCGCGGCGTCAACACCCTCGCCAACGCCGTGAAGGTCACCCTGGGGCCGAAGGGCCGCAACGTGGTGATCCAGAAGTCCTTCGGGGCCCCGCGCTCGACCAAGGACGGCGTCTCGGTCGCCAAGGAAATCGAGCTGGAAGACGCCTTCGAGAACATGGGCGCGCAGATGATCCGCGAAGTCGCTTCGAAGACGAACGACAAGGCGGGTGACGGCACCACCACCGCGACGGTCCTGGCGCAGTCGATCGTTCAGGAAGGTCTGAAGTCGGTCGCCGCAGGCATGAACCCGATGGACCTGAAGCGCGGCATCGACAAGGCGGTCACCGCCGTCCTGGCCGAGGTCAAGGCCAACGCCAAGAAGGTCTCGGCCAACTCCGAGATCGCCCAGGTCGGCACCATCTCGGCCAACGGCGACGTGGAAGTCGGCGAGATGATCGCCAAGGCCATGGACAAGGTCGGCAACGAAGGCGTCATCACGGTCGAGGAAGCCAAG
Source organism: Pseudomonadota bacterium (assembly GCA_023433585.1). GTDB lineage: Bacteria > Pseudomonadota > Alphaproteobacteria > Caulobacterales > Caulobacteraceae > Brevundimonas. The sequence goes on along the minus strand of JAEZCL010000310.1, from coordinate 3,118 downwards.
ACCGCCGAGACCGAGCTGGACGTCGTGGAAGGCATGCAGTTCGACCGCGGCTACCTGTCGCCCTACTTCATCACCAACGCCGACAAGATGGAGGCCGACCTCGAGGAGCCGCTGATCCTGCTCCACGAGAAGAAGCTGTCGTCCTTGCAGGCCCTGCTGCCGATCCTGGAGGCCGTGGTCCAGTCCGGCCGTCCGCTGGTCATCATCGCTGAGGACATCGAGGGTGAGGCCCTGGCCACCCTGGTGGTCAACAAGCTGCGCGGCGGCCTGCGCGTCGCCGCCGTCAAGGCGCCGGGCTTCGGTGATCGCCGCAAAGCCATGCTGGAGGACATCGCCGTCCTGACCGGCGGCCAGGTGATCTCGGAAGACCTCGGCATCAAGCTCGAGAACGTCACCCTGGACATGCTGGGCAAGGCCAAGAAGGTCACCATCACCAAGGACGACACCACCATTGTTGACGGCGTCGGCGAGAAGGACGCGATCGAGGGCCGCATCGGCCAGATCAAGCGCCAGATCGAGGACACCACCTCGGACTACGACAAGGAGAAGCTGCAGGAACGTCTGGCCAAGCTGGCCGGCGGCGTCGCGGTGATCCGCGTCGGCGGCTCGACCGAGGTCGAGGTCAAGGAGAAGAAGGACCGCGTCGACGACGCCCTGAACGCCACCCGCGCCGCCGTGGAAGAAGGCATCGTCCCGGGCGGCGGCATCGCCCTGCTCAAGGCGTCCAAGGCGCTGGACGGCCTCAAGGGCGACAACGCCGACCAGACCGCCGGCGTCGCCATCATCCGCCGCGCCATCCAGGCCCCGATCCGGCAGATCGTCGAAAACGCCGGTGTCGAAGGCTCGATCGTGGTCGGCAAGGTGCTGGAGAACAAGGACGCCTCGTTCGGCTTCAACGCCCAGACCGAGGAATACGGCGACCTGGTGAAGATGGGCGTGATCGACCCGGCCAAGGTGGTCCGCACCGCGCTGCAGGACGCCGCCTCCGTGGCCGGCATCCTCATCACGACGGAAGCCGCCGTCGCCGACGCCCCCAAGAAGGCGGCCCCCGCCGGCGCCCCCGACATGGGCGGAATGGGCGGCATGGGCGGCATGGACTTCTAAGTCCGGCCTCCATCGCCAAACCACGGAAGGGCGGGTCCAGCGATGGGCCCGCCCTTTTCGCTGGAAGACTGGTCGCTGGAAGACTGGTCGCTGGAAGGCTGGCGAAACAGGCGTCGTGTTGCTAACTGTTATCCACTCTGGATGCCCAGACTGGAGGCAAGTCATGGCCAGCAGCGTCAATCTTGGAGCCCGGCTTGAGGGCTTTGTCGCCGATCTCGTTCAGTCCGGGCGCTTCAATTCCCGCAGCGAAGTCATGCGCGAGGGCGTGCGCCTGATCCACGAGCGGGAAGTCCGCCTCGCGGCGCTGGACGCCTCGATCCGTCGCGGACTGGCGGACGCCGACGCGGGCCGGGTCCATGATCTGGAGACGACTGAAGACGCTCTGGACGCCCGATACACACCTATGGATCAGGCCGGCGGCAAGCCGTGAAGGTTGTCCTCACCGAGGCCGCGCGCGCGGACCTGGAGGCCATCGGTGACCACATCGCTCAGGACAATCCGACCCGGGCTCGCGGCTTCATCAAGGAACTGATCGCATCCGCCCGGGCCATCGGCGCCGCCCCCAGGGGCAGCCCGCTTGTGCCGAGATACGAGCATCTGGGGGTGCGCCGACGGGTTCATGGCGCCTATCTGATCTTCTATCGCGTGGAGGCTGCGCGGATCACGATTCTCCATGTCCTGCACGGCGCGCGGGACTATGAGGCGCTGCTTTTCCCGCAAGACTGATCCGCCGAACACCTGTCCCGGCGCCTTCCCCGCTTGCCCCTCATGCCCGCCCGCCGTAAGTCGGGGCATGGCGAGAATCCCTCTGATCTGTCCGTCGATCCTGGCCAGCGATTTCGCGAAGCTGGGCGAGGAAGCAGCCGCCATCGAGGCGGCGGGCGCCGACTGGGTGCATGTGGATGTGATGGACGGCCATTTCGTGCCGAACCTGACCATCGGCCCGGCGGTGGTGAAGGCCCTGCGGCCCCATTCCACCCTGCCGTTCGACGTGCACCTGATGGTCGCGCCCGTCGATCCGTGGCTGGAGGCCTACCGCGAGGCGGGCGCCGACATCCTGAGCGTCCATCCCGAAAGCGGGCCGCACCTGCACCGGACCCTGGGCGCGATCCGGGCGCTGGGGGCCAAGGCGGGGCTGGTGTTCAATCCAGCCACGCCGCTGAGCATCCTCGAGGAGGTCGTGGACCTGGTCGACCTGGTGCTCATCATGTCGGTCAATCCGGGCTTCGGCGGCCAGAAATTCATCGACAGCGCCCTTCGCAAGATCGAGCGCGCCCGCACCGTCCTGGACCGGGCGGGCAGCCCGGCGCACCTGCAGGTGGACGGCGGGGTCGTGCCGGCCAACGCGGGCGCCTGCGTGGCCGCCGGGGCCGATGCGCTGGTGGCCGGATCGTCGGTGTTCAGGGGCGGGCCGGGCGCATACGCCGACAACATAAAGGCGCTGAAGGCCGCGGCGTGAAATTGCCCTCAGGACCCTTCGCCGATCCCTCGCGCCCGCCGCGCCCCGTCGCGCGCAAGGCGGCGCCGGCGGGGCCCGCCCCGGCGTCGGCCCCGGGAAGCTGGCGGCTGATTCCCGCCATCGCCGGGCGGCTCGCCACCCGCCAGGCGTTCATCGAGCTGTACGGCCTGCCGGGCTATCACCAGACCCTGAAATGGCCGCGCGCGGAGGGCTTCGCCGCCACGCCGCGCGATTTCCGACCCTGCGATCCGGCGGTGGGCCGCGCGATCCTGGGCGGGCGGTTCATGCTGGCGGGCGCGACGCTGGAGGCGCAGGGCCCCGAAGACCCTTGGAACCGGCCCAGTCCCAGCCGCGCCTTCGCCGTCGCTCTGCACGAATTCGCCTGGCTGCCGTCGCTGATGCTGGCTGGGGAGAAGGGCGCGCGCGAGGCCCTGCGGCTGACCCTGGGCTGGCATGCGGTGTTCTCGCACTGGTCGCCGTTCTCGTGGGCGCCGGAGATCCTGTCGCGGCGGGTGTTCAACCTGGCCTGGGCCGCCCGGCGGCAGGGCGGCGGGG
>JAEZCL010000247.1 GCA_023433585.1 Pseudomonadota bacterium | reverse complement strand
ACAAGGTGCTCTTCGGTGAGCTGTGCGCCGAGCTCGGCATCGACCACCCCGCGACCGTCGTCCACGACGTGCAGGGCGGCGGGACGCCCGACACGTCGGCGCTGCGGTTCCCCGTCATCGCGAAGGCCGCGGACACCGCCGCGTACCACCTCGTCGAGTTCCCGGGGAAGAAGAAGGTCTTCACCGTCGACACGCCCGACGAGCTGGCCGACCTGCTCGCACGTGTGCAGGCGTCCGGGTACCAGGGACGGTTCGTCGTCCAGGACCTCATCCCGGGCGACGACTCGGGGATGCGGATCCTCACGTGCTACTCCGACGCCGACGGCAAGGTCGTGTTCTCCGCGTTCGGGCACGTCCTGCTCGAGGAGCACACGCCGGGCGCGCTGGGGAACCCGGCGGGCATCATCACCGGGCACGACGAGGCGATCGTCGCCCAGGCGGTCCGGCTGCTCGAGCACCTCGGCTGGACCGGCTACGCGAACTTCGACCTCAAGTACGACCCGCGTGACGGTCGTACGGTCTTCTTCGAGCTCAACCCGCGCCTCGGCCTCTCGAACTTCTACATCACCGCCGGCGGGCGCAACACCGCCGAGCTCTACGTGCGCGAGTACCTGCAGGGTCTGCCGCCCCTGCCGGACGGTGCGCCCGACCACCTCACCGTGCCGCACCTCTACACGGTGCTGCCGCGCTGGCTGCTGCGCCGGTACGTCGCGGACCCGGCGCTTCGGGCGCGGACCCGGGCGCTCGGTCGCGCCGGGCGGGCGACCAACCCGTTGTGGTACCGCGCCGAGACGGACCCCAGGCGGCTGGCCTACCTCGCCGTCGCGCAGGCGAACCAGGTGCGCAAGTACCGCCGGTACTACCCGACGGGTGACGCGTGAGCGAGCGCGACGGGCGGGTCGAGGTCGGCGTCATCGGGGGCGTCGGCCCTGCGGCGACGGTGTGCTTCCTCGACCTGGTCGTGGGGCGCGCCGCCCCCCGGCCCGGTGATGGCGGCCGCCGCGCGGCGGCTGGCGCGCCTGGGCGTCGGGGTCGGCGTCGTCCGGCACGAGCACCTCGAGGCCGCGGGCCTCGAGCGCGCGCTGGTAGACGCCCGCCGCGAGGGTGCCGCTCGTGGCGAGCACCCCGACCCGGGCGACCCCGCCGAGCGAGGCGACCTCGTCGGCGGTCTCCTCGACGATGCTGAGCACCGGGATGTCGACGGCCGCCGCGACCTCGTCGGTGAAGTGGTGCGCGGTGTTGCACGGGACGACGACGAAGCCCACCCCGAGCGCGGCGAGCCGCCGGGCGTCGGCGGCCATGACGGGGCCCGGGTCCTCGTCGGAGCGGCCGAGGATGTAGGCGGTCCGGTCCGGGATCCCCGAGTGCTGGAGCACGACGAGGTCGACGTGGTCCTGGTCGCGCTCGGCGGCGGTGCGCCGCACGACGAGGTCGAGGAAGCACACGGTCGCCGCAGGCCCGACGCCCCCGATGACGCCGACCTCGACCCGCCCGTCGCGCTCGCTCACGCGTCGCCCGTCGGGTAGTACCGGCGGTACTTGCGCACCTGGTTGGCCTGCGCGACCGTCAGGTACGCGAGCCGGCGCGGGTCCGTCTCGGCGCGGTACCACAGCGGGTTCGTCACGCGCCCCGCACGGCCGAGCGCCCGGGTCCGGGCGCGCAGCGCCGGGTCGGCGACGTAGCGGCGCAGCAGCCAGCGCGGCAGCACGGTGTAGAGGTGCGGCTCGGTGAGGTGGTCGCTCACGCCGTCCGGCAGCGGGGCCAGGCCCTGCAGGTGCTCGCGGACGTACAGCTCGGCGGTGTTGCGGCCGCCGGCGGTGATGTAGAAGTTCGAGCGGCCGAGGCGCGGGTTGAGCTCGAAGAAGACCGTCCGCCCGTCGCGCGGGTCGTACTTGAGGTCGAAGTTCGCGTAGCCCGTCCATCCCAGGTGCTCGAGCAGCCGCACCGCCTGGGCGACGATGGTGTCGTCGTGCCCGGTGACGATGCCCGCCGGGTTCCCGAGCGCCCCGGGCGTGTGCTCCTCGAGCAGCACGTGGCCGAAGGCCGAGAAGACCACCTTGCCGTTCGCGTCGGAGTAGCACGTGAGGATCCGCATCCCCGAGTCGTCGCCGGGGATGAGGTCCTGGACGACGAACCGCCCCTGGTACCCGGACGCCTGCACGCGCGCGAGCAGGGCGGCGAGCTCGGCGGGGGTGTCGACGGGGAAGACCTTCTTCTTCCCCGGGAACTCGACGAGGTGGTACGCGGCGGTGTCCGCGGCCTTCGCGATGACGGGGAAGCGCAGCGCCGAGGTGTCCGGCGTGCCGCCGCCCTGCACGTCGTGGACGACGGTCGCGGGGTGGTCGATCCCGAGCTCGGCGCACAGCTCGCCGAAGAGCACCTTGTCGGTCACCTTGTCGAGCGTCGCGACGTCGACGTACGGGATCGTGTAGAGGTCCTCGAGCTCGGCGCGGTTCTCGACGACGGTCCGCACGAGCCAGTCCGCGCTGCCGAGCAGGACCCGCCGCGTGCCGGGGTGCTGCTCGGCGATCTGCCGCAGGCGACGCACGACGGTCGGGCCGTCGTCGATGCCCGGCTCGACGACGTTCTCGAGGATCCGCGAGTGGCGCACCAGGCCGGTGGACACGGACGACACCACGACGGAGCGCACGCCGTACGCCTCGTGGAAGGTGCGCGCGAGCGAGTACGCCCCGACGTCACCGCCGAGGACGACGGGCTGCAGCCGCGGCGCCGGGACCTGGGCGCCCGTGCGCCGGCTCACCAGGTCTGCTCGGTGCGGTCGCCGGACCAGTCGGTGTGGAACACGCCCTCGCGGTCCGTGCGCCGGTAGGTGTGCGCACCGAAGAAGTCGCGCTGCGCCTGGATGAGGTTGGCCGGCAGGCGCTCGGCGCGCACCCCGTCGTAGTACGCGAGCGACGACGAGAACGCCGGCGTGGGCACGCCGTGCACGGCGGCGGCCGAGACGATCCGACGCCAGGCGGCGACGCCGTTGGCGACGGCGGCCGTGAAGTAGGGGTCGGCGAGCAGCAGCGGGAGGTTCGGGTCGCGCTCGTACGCCTGCGTGATGCGGTCGAGGAACTTGGCGCGGATGATGCAGCCGCCGCGCCAGATGCGCGCCATCGCCCCGCGGTCGATGTCCCAGCCGTACTGGGCGCTCGCCGCGGCGATCTGGTCGAACCCCTGCGAGTACGCCACGACCTTCGACGCGTACAGCGCCAGGCGCACGTCCTCGATGAAGGCGCCGGCGTCGGGGATGTTCCAGCCGAGCGTGTCGGCCGGCAGGGTGCCGCGCGCGGCCGCGCGCTGCGGCGCGGACCCGGACAGCGCACGCGCGAACGTCGCCTCCGCGATGCCGGTGATCGGGACGCCGAGGTCGAGCGCGTTCTGCACGGTCCAGCGGCCCGTGCCCTTCTGCTCGGCCGCGTCGGCGACGACGTCGACGAACGGGCGGCCCGTTGCGGCGTCGGTGTGCCCGAGGACCTCGGCGGTCACCTCGATGAGGAAGGACTCCAGGTCGCCCGTGTTCCAGGCCGCGAAGACCTCGCCGATCTCGGGCGCCGTGGCGCCCAGGCCGCTGCGCAGCAGGTCGTACGCCTCGGCGATGAGCTGCATGTCGGCGTACTCGATGCCGTTGTGCACCATCTTGACGAAGTGCCCGGCACCGTCGGGGCCGACGTGCGTGCAGCACGGCACGCCGTCGACCTTGGCGGAGATCGCCTCGAGGATGGGCCCGAGGGAGGCGTACGACTCCGCGGTCCCGCCCGGCATGATCGACGGGCCGTTG
>JAEZCL010000223.1 GCA_023433585.1 Pseudomonadota bacterium | reverse complement strand
GTTCGCTGTAGACCAGGTTGAAGTCGGCGATGTGGTCGACGAGGCGACGGTTCGTCTCCTCCGGCACGTTCAGGTCGAAGCACCGGTTGCCCGCCTCCATGTGGTAGACCGGCACCTTCATCCGCCGGGCCATCAGGGCGCCGATGCTGCTGTTGGTGTCCCCGAGAACGAGCAGGGCGTCCGGGCGCAGCTCGGCTATCGCGGACTCCATCCCGATCAGCACGCCACCGAGAACGCGCCCCAGGGACGCGGTGTCGACCTGCAGGAAACGATCGGGCTCGCGGATCCGCAGCTCCTTGAAGAAGACGTCGGAAAGGGTGCTGTCCCAGTTCTGCCCGGTGTGCACGAGCACGTGCTCCACAGTGTCGTCGAGGCGCGCGATCACCCGGGAGAGCCGGATTATCTCCGGCCTGGTCCCCACCACCGTCATCACCCGTGTCATGAACTGCCTTTCGCCCAGCCGGCCCAGCTTCCACCAGCGACCTCTGCTCGTTGGATCAACGAGCAGGCGTCGCGCCCGGTGGCGGCCGGACGGGAGCGACCGGCGGATCACGCCGCTTATTGCCGCTATCTCCAGCTTTGGCTCGTTATGAGGAAGTAACGTGCAGTTGCGATGTGAGCTCCCGTCAGGCACGGGGGAGACTGGAGGAGATGTGGCTTCCTCGCTTTCGGGCCGGCGCTTCCTGATCACCGGCGGCACCGGCTCGTTCGGCCAGACCATGGTCGTCCGCCTGCTGAAGGCCGGCGCCGAAGAGGTACGGGTGCTCAGCCGTGACGAGTCCAAGCAGGACGCGATGCGGCACCGGCTCCGGGACGACCGGGTCCGCTACTACGTCGGCGACGTCCGCGACCACGACAGCACGCTGAAGGCCACCCGGGGAGTCGAGTACGTCTTCCACGCGGCGGCGCTCAAGCAGGTGCCCTCCTGCGAGTTCTTCCCGCTCGAAGCGGTCCGGACCAACGTCCTGGGCAGCGCCAACGTCGTGGACGCCTGCGAGCGCAACGGCGTCGAGGCGCTGGTGCTGCTCAGCACCGACAAGGCCGTCTACCCGGTGAACGCGATGGGCATGACCAAGGCGCTGATGGAGAAGGTGGCGCAGGCCCACGCGCGCAACAACCCCGGTGCCCGTACCCGGGTCTGCTGCGTCCGGTACGGCAACGTGATGTACTCCCGCGGCTCGGTGATCCCGCTGTTCGTCGAGCAGATCCGCGGCGGCGTGCCGCTCACCGTGACCGAGCCGACGATGACCCGCTTCCTGATGTCGCTGGAGCAGTCGGTCGAACTCGTCGAACACGCCTTCCACCACGGCCAGCCGGGTGACGTGTTCATCCGCAAGGCGGACGCCTGCACGATCGAGGACCTCGCCGTGGCCCTGTGCAACCTGTTCGGCGTGCCGGCGAAGTTCGACGTGCTGGGCATCCGGCACGGCGAGAAGCTGTACGAGACGCTGGCCAGCCGCGAGGACCTGGCACGCGCCGAGGACTTCGGTGACTTCCTCCGGGTGCCGGTGGACAGCCGCGACCTGAACTACGGCCTGTACTTCGACGAGGGCGACACGAACCGGGAACACCGCGTCGACTACCACTCCCACAACGCGCGCCGGCTCGACGTCGCGGAAGTGATGGAACTGCTGGTCACCCTGCCGGAGCTGCGCGCGCAGCTCGAACAGGCCGGCCTGCCGACCGCCGCCGCTCCGGCGTGAGCGCCGACCTGGGCCGCGACGGCGCCGACGCCACCCGGATCGCCCTCGTCACGCAGTGGTTCCCGCCGGAGCCGACGGGCATCCCGCTGGGCATCGCGCGGTCGCTCGAACAACGCGACTTCGCGGTGGACGTGCTGACCGGGGTGCCGAACTACCCGAGCGGCGTCGTGCCCGCCGGCTACCGCGCGCACCGGCGGAGCGTGGAGGACCTCGACGGGCTGCGCGTGCTGCGCGCCCCCCTCTACCCGAGCCACGACCGGTCCACCGTCCGGCGGGCTGCCAACTACCTCAGCTGGGCCGCCTCCTCCACTGTGGTCGGCCGCGGACTGCTGCGCTCGGCGGACGCGAGCCTCGTCTACGGCTCGCCCATCACCGCAGCCACCGCCGCGATGGCCGCCCGGATGCGCTGGCGGACCCCGTACGTCCTCATGGTGATGGACCTCTGGCCGGACTCGGTGTTCGCCACCGGCTTCCTCACCGACGGCGCGGGCAGGCGGCTGGCGGCCGGCGCTCTCGGCGGGCTCACCGACCGCGTCTACCGCTGGGCCGACCACATCACCGTCCCCTCCCCCGGCCTGCGGAGGACGCTGATCGAGCGGGGCATCCCGGCGGACAAGGTGTCGGTCGTCTACAACTGGGCCGACGAGAAGCTCATGCAGCCGGCCGAGCCGGACCCCACGTTCCGGGCCCGGCTCGGTCTCGGTCGGGACGACTTCGTCGTCATGTACGCCGGCAACCTCGGCGCCGCGCAGCGGCTCGACGTGGCGGTCACGGCGATGGCGCATCTGCGGGATCTGCCCGACGTGCATCTCGTACTCGTGGGTGGCGGAGTGGAACGGGAGTCGCTGCGGGAACGGGTCAAGGCCGGCGGGCTCGCCACGGTGCACTTCGCCGACCAGATCGCGCCGGAGC
>JAEZCL010000166.1 GCA_023433585.1 Pseudomonadota bacterium | reverse complement strand
CGTCCCGAAATAACTGGCCGTTCAGGAACGAGCTTGGCTCGCCCAGCGCACCCAGGACGCCATGATGGCCGAGATCCCGCGCTGCGCCCGCAACCTGGGCACGGTGGCCATCGCGGACGGCCAGGCGGACGTGTTCCGCGAGCTTCAGCTGTCGCCGCCGCAAAGCCTGCTGCGCGCGGTGATCCAGCGCTCGGGCTGTTTCACCCTGCTGGACCGGGGCGCGGGCATGAGCCTGGCCCAGCGCGAGCGCGACCTGGCGGCGGGCGGCGATCTTCAGCGCGGCTCCAACGTCGGCGGCGGACAGGTGCGGGCGGCCGACTATGTGCTGGTGGGCGAGGTGGCCAGCCAGAACGCCAACTCGGGCGGCAGCGCCCTGGCGGGAATCGCGGGCGGGCTGCTGGGCCGCCGCAACCCGACCCTGGGCGCCATCGCCGGGGGCATCAGCACCCGCCGGTCGGAGGCCAATACGGTGCTGTCCCTGACCGACGTGCGCACGTCCGAGACGGTGATGGTCACCGAGGGCTATGCCTCGCGCAGCGACATCAGCTGGGGCGCCGGCGGCGCGGCGGCGGGAAGCTCGGGCTTCGGCGGCGCGGTCGGCGGCGGATACGAGAACACCGAGATCGGCCGCATGGTGGCCCAGGCCTTCATCCAGGCCTATGCGGACATGGTGACCCAGATGGGCGGCATGAACCCCGACGCCTCGGACGCCGCGCCCATCCAGACCTTCACGGTGCAACAGGCGACCACCCTGCGTTCGGCGCCCGAGAACGGCGCGGTGGTGCGCGCCCTGCCCGAGGGTCTGCGCCTGTATCCCACCGGCAACCGCGACGGCATGTGGTGGGAGGTCATGGACGACAACGACAATATCGGCTGGGTCCAGAATGATCGGCTCGCGCCGGGAACCTGAACCCGCCGTCTGACGGGGGAGCGGCGGCCTCTGAGGCGACTCAGAGGCCGTTCGCCTGCGCGTAGAGCCTCAGCGCCCGCCGCGCCGTGCCCGCGCTGATGGCCGGGAAGGCGGCGCGCACGGCGTCCAGGGCCTCGGCGTGCTCGCGGCGCTCCAGATGGTGCCGGGCGGCGCCGGGCAGACCCTGGGCCACGGTCTCGGCGTCGTATCCGGAGCCGTCCCGCTCATACCGCCTGGCCCGCTCGACGGTGTTGTCGGCCCGGATGTGCCGCCGCCGCCGCGTGCCGATGCGCGAGGGATCCTTGTGATGGTGGCCGCGCCCCATCAGGTAGCCGATCAGGAACACCGCCGCCATGGCCGCGATGGTGGTCAGATTGATGCCGAAAGCCTCGGGCATGCTGATTTCCATGGGGGTCTCCGATTCGTTCCTGTGGGCGAATGGTCACGGGCGGCGGACGGTTCCGCCGCGAATCAGGCAAGGTGCGCCCATGAACGCCCTCGCCGCCCTCGCCGAGCTTGAAGCCCGCACCGGCGCCCGTCCGGCCGCGCCCGACGACCATCCCGAGTTCCAGTATCTTGGCCTGTTGGCCGACATTCTGCAAAACGGCGCCGAGCGGGGCGACCGCACGGGCACGGGGACGCTGGGCGTGTTCGGCCGCCAGATGCGGTTCGACCTGTCGCGGGGCTTTCCCCTTCTGACCACCAAGAAGCTGCATCTGCGCTCGATCATCGTGGAGCTTCTGTGGTTCCTGCGCGGCGAGACCAACATCCGCTTCCTCAAGGACAACGGCGTCAGCATCTGGGACGAATGGGCCGACGCCGAGGGCGAGCTGGGCCCGGTGTACGGCAAGCAGTGGCGGTCATGGTCGACGCCGGACGGCCGGGTCATCGACCAGATCGCCCGGGTGGTCGACAGCCTGAAGACCAACCCCAACAGCCGCCGCCACATCGTCACCGCCTGGAACCCCGCGGACGTGGACGACATGGCGTTGCCGCCCTGTCACTGCCTGTTTCAGTTCTTTGTCGCGGACGGGAAGCTGAGCTGCCAGCTGTATCAGCGTAGCGCCGACGTGTTCCTGGGCGTGCCGTTCAACATCGCCAGCTATGCCCTACTGACGCACATGATGGCCGAGGTGACGGGGCTGAAGCCGGGCGAGTTCGTGCATACGTTCGGGGACGCGCACCTGTATCTGAACCACCTGGATCAGGCGCGTGAACAGTTGTCGCGCGAGCCGCGCCCCCTGCCGACCATGACCATCGCGCCGCGCGACGACCTGTTCGCCTTCGGACGGGAGGACTTCGTGCTTGAGGGTTATGAGCCGTGGCCGCACATCAAGGCGGCGGTGGCGGTGTGACCCTTTCCGAACTCTCCGCCTCCGTCCTGCGCATCTCGGACATCTACGCCCGCGAGCACGGCATCGAGCGGGACCGGGACTGGGCGCTGTTGAAGCTTCAGGAAGAGCTGGGCGAGCTGACGGCCGAGCATCTGCGGATGACGTCGCGGGCGCGGGGCGAGGCGGATGCGGGCAAGCTGGGCGACGAGGCGGCGGATGTGCTGGGGATGCTGCTGATCTACTGCGACCACGCGGGGATCGACATCGAGGACGCCATGCGCCGCAAATGGCTGAAATGGCTGGAGGCCGACGCGGCCTGAGCCGGGTGCGGCCAATGGTCTAGCTTGATCGCGGAACCCGGCGCATCCTCTCCCGAGGCGTGAAGGGAATCACGCCGTGAAAAGGGAGGCAGTCAATGGTGCGAAAGTTCACCGCCGAGCTGATCGGCACGTTCATCCTGGTTCTTTTCGGGTGCGGGGCGGCCGTGCTGGGCGGCTTCGACATCGTCGGGCAACTGGGCATCGCCCTGGCGTTCGGCCTGGCCATCGTGGCCATCGCATACGGGGTGGGGCCGGTGTCGGGCGCCCACGTCAACCCGGCGGTCAGCCTGGCGGTCTTCCTCGCCGGGCGGATGAGCGCCAGGGACATGGGCGTCTATTGGGTCGCCCAGCTGATCGGGGCGGTGCTGGGCGCCGCGGTGCTGGGCCTGATCGCCCAGACCGGCTTCGACAGCCTGGGCCAGAACGGCTACGGCACGGGATCGCCGGGCGGCTACGGCCTGGCGGCGGGCGCGATCTTCGAGATCGTGGCCACGGCCATCTTCGTCATCGTCATCCTGGGCGTGACGGGGCGCAAGGGCGACGTCCCCTTCGCGGGGCTGGCCATCGGTCTGACCCTGGCGGTCATCCACATCGTCGGCATCCAGGTGACCGGCGTGTCGGTGAACCCGGCGCGCAGCTTCGGCCCGGCGGTGCTGGTCGGCGGCGAGGCGCTGTCGCAGCTGTGGCTGTTCTTCGTGGCCCCGGCGGTCGGCGCGGTCATCGGCGCGGTGTTGTTCCGCTTGAACCTGCTGGAGCCGGAAGCGTAGGAATGCGACCGGGGGCGGCGGACGATTCCGCCGCCCTTTCCGATTTTCCGACAGAGTGGCCCCGCATGTCCCTGATCCCCCTGGCCATCGTCGTCGCCCGCGCCCGGAACGGCGTCATCGGACGGGACGGCGATCTGCCGTGGCGGCTGCGCTCGGACCTGCAACGGTTCAAGCGGGTGACCATGTTCAAGCCTTGCATCATGGGGCGCAGGACGTGGGACAGCCTGCCGCTCAAGCCCCTGCCCGGCCGGCTGAACATCGTGCTGACGCGGGATTCCTCGTTCGAGGCCAAGGGGGCGGTGGCCTGCGAGAGCTTTTCCGAGGCGCTGGAGATCGCCGCCGAACAGGCCGAGGAGGACGGCGCCGAGGAGATCTGCGTCATCGGAGGCGTGGCGCTGTTCGACCTGGCCCTGCCGCGCGCGCGGCGGCTCTACATCACCGAGGTCCAGGCCGAACCCGAGGGCGACGCGGTGTTCCCGGCCTTTGACGAAGGCGCCTTCGTCGAAGTGTCAGCAGAGCGGCATGAGCCGGGCGAGAAGGACGACCACGCCTTCACCTTCCGGGTGCTGGAGCGGCGTTAGGGCGTGTCCCTGCAAATCCGTCATCCTCGGGCTTGTCCCGAGGATCCATAATCACGGAGCGTTCAGGGCTCGCCTTGCCCTGGCCGAGCGTATGGATCGCCGGGACAAGCCCGGCGATGACGGGGAAACATAATTTCTAGTGAGTGAAATCAGTGGCTTGCACAGATTTCCTGCTAAGAACAAGAAACGCAGCGGCGCAGCAGGCCCGGCGCCTCGCCGCCGCGAGCGACCAGGGCGGCCTTGAGCTGGCCGGCCGACAGACGGGCCAGCGAGCCGATGGCGAACATCATCACCGCCGCGAAACCGGTCAGGGCGCCGATGGAGATGCGCCCGGCCACGTCATGGCCGCCCACGCCGAACACGCCCAGCGCCAGGGTCGCGCCCAGCAGGCCCAGGGCGCCCAGCACGGCGATGAACCAGGTCAGCCGCCACATCACCAGCGCCACGACCGCCAGCCTGGGGCGATCCGCCATCCATTCGATCAGTTTCGGGTCCATTCGTCCGCTCCTCGTCCCGAGAAGATCGCTCATGACATAACAACGATCCATAAACGGAACCTGACGCCGCCTGACGTCCAGATAGGAAGCGGCGCGGCGATGGCCAGACCGGGGCCTCAATTCCTCCATTCGTCATTCCCGGGCCTGTCCCGGGAATCCATATTCACGGAGCGATCCGGGCTTGCCTTGCCCTAGCCGAGCGTATGGATCGCCGGGACAGGCCCGGCGATGACGAGGGTATATGAGTTTGTATAAGCGAAATCAGGAATTTGTATGGGTTTCGCTACCTACTTTATCGTCCAGCGATGCGGCCAGCCGCTCGGCCATTTCGCCGAAACGCCGCGCGATGTCGCCGTCGGGCCGGGTCGCGGTCAGGGGGCGGCCCTCGTCCCCGCCCTGGCGCAGGGCGATGTCCAGCGGCAGTTCGCCCAGGAACGGGACACCCATTCGCTCGGCCTCGTCGCGCGCGCCGCCCCGCCCGAAGATGGGGATCAGCGCGCCTGTGCCGGGGTCCGGAAATCCGGCCATGTTCTCGATCATCCCCAGGGTCGGCACATTGATCCGGTCGAACAGGGTCTTGGCCCGGCGGGCGTCGGCGAGGGCCACTTCCTGGGGCGTGGAGACGATGACGGCGCCGTCCAGCGGTGTCTTCTGCATCAGGGTCAGCTGCACGTCGCCGGTGCCGGGCGGCAGGTCGACCACCAGGATGTCCAGCGGCTCGTCCTCGGTTCCCCAGCGGGTCTGGGTCAGAAGCTGGGTGACCGCCTGGCCGGCCATGGGGCCGCGCCAGATCATGGCGTCCTCGGCGTTGGTCAGCAGGCCCACGGAGTTGATCTTCAGGCCCCAGGCCTGATGGGGAACCATGGCCCCGTCCTCATAGGCGGGCTTGCCCGAGATCCCCAGCATGGTGGGCGCGGACGGGCCGTACACGTCGACGTCCAGCAGGCCCGCGCGGAGCCCCCTGGCGGCGAAGGCGCAGGCCAGGTTGACGGCCACGGTGGACTTGCCGACCCCGCCCTTGCCGCTGGCGACCGCCAGCACCCGGCGGACATGGGCGGGCCGGTCTGTGGGCGGCGCCACGCGGGCGCGGCCCTGGTCCGTCGCCTCGCGCGACAGGCCTGCGGTGCGGCGGCGCGGCGGCATGGCGGGCACGTCGGTGGTCAGGACCACCGAAACCTGGGAGATCCCGGGCAGGGCCTTCAGCGCGGCCTCGGCGGCATCCCGCACGGGCAGATACTGCGCCCGCTCCTCGGGCGTGGCCTCCAGCGCGAAACCGGCCCGGCGCAGCACCACGATCAGCCCCTTGACCCGCCCGGCCGTGACCAGCCCCTGCCCGGTCTTCGGGTCCGGAATCGCCTCGAGGGCGGCGGTGACGGCGGCGCGATCGGACACGGGCGGGGCTCCAGTCGGCTTGCAGGAAGGCTGCGGACCGTCATATCGGGAGTGCGCCGCCGAAACCAACGCCGCGAGCGGGAGACGCATTGTCCCACCCCCCCATCACGCTGATCGGCGGTCCGACCGCTTCGGGCAAGTCACAACTGGCCCTGCGGCTGGCCGAGGACAGGGGCGCGGCGATCCTCAACGCCGACAGCCAGCAGCTTTACGCCGACCTGCGGGTGCTGACGGCGCGGCCCGGGGCGGACGACGAGGCGCGGGCCGAGCATCGCCTGTACGGCGTTGCGGACGCCGCCGATCCCTGGTCCGTGGGGCGCTGGCTGCGGGCGGTCGAGGCGGAGCTGGCCGCGCTGGACGCCGAAGGACGGCCCGCCGTCATCGTCGGCGGCACGGGCCTCTATTTCAACGCCCTGACGCGAGGCCTGGCCGACATTCCGCCCGTGCCGGACGCGGTTCGGGACGAGGTTTCAGCCCTGTTCGACAGTCTGGGGGAGCCCGCCTTTCGCCGAATGCTGAGCGAACAGGACCCCGTTTCGGCCGGGGCGATCGCGCCGGGCGACCGACAGCGTCTGATCCGCGCCCTGGCCGTGGCGCGCGCCGGCGGGCGGCCCCTGTCGGCCTGGAAAGCGGACACACGGCCGCTGCTGGCGCCCGGAACCTATGAGGCTCTGGTGATGCAGCCGGACCGAGAGGCGCTGTACGCCGCCTGCGACGCCCGGGTGTCGGTGATGATGGACGCAGGCGCGCTGGACGAGGTGCGCGCGCTCATGGCCCGAAACCTGTCGCCCGCCCTGCCCGTCATGAAGGCGGTGGGGGTGCGCGAGCTGGGCGCCCATCTGCGTGGCGAGATCAGCCTGGAGGCAGCGCTGACCACCATGCGCCAGGCCACGCGCAACTACGCCAAGCGCCAGCTGACCTGGTTCCGCAACCAGACGCCGGACTGGCGGCGCGTGACATCGCCGGACGGATCAGATCCGGCGTGACGGATCCAGGATCACGACGACGCGCTCGCAGGCGCGGCGGTTTTGACGAACGCCGGCTGACGTGAAAGGCTGCGTCGCCGAAGAAAC
Source organism: Pseudomonadota bacterium (assembly GCA_023433585.1). Lineage (GTDB taxonomy): Bacteria > Pseudomonadota > Alphaproteobacteria > Caulobacterales > Caulobacteraceae > Brevundimonas. The sequence goes on along the minus strand of JAEZCL010000166.1, from coordinate 27,629 downwards.
GGATTGCGGGACTGAATCAAGGATTCGCCATGTTGCCCCTCATCGTCGCCGTCGCCCTGCTCACAGGCGCGCAGGAGCAACCCCCTCGCGAGCCGGATCAGGCCGAACACCGCGCGGCGGCGGCGGAAGCGGCGGCGGCCCGCCAGGCCGAAGATGAGCGCGTCATCTGTCGGCGCGAGCGTGTGCTGGGCTCCAACCGCCCGCAGCGCGTCTGCATGACCCGCAGGGAGCGGACGGAACTGCGCGACGCCGCCCGCAACATCCATGATCGGGTCATGCAGGAAATGCCTAACCCGAACTGACGCCGCCTGTTCACGGCCTGACGCCTTGCGTTGTCGCGGCGACGCCATCATCATGGGACGAAGTGTGTCGCGGCGCCCAGCAGTCGCCCGGCGTAATCTGGGAAACCTGCAATGCTGATCGTCATGACCGCCGTCGCCGCGCTGATGGCCTCCACCCAATCGACCCCGGCTGAGCCCGCCGCCCCGGCCCCGTCGGCGGAAACCGCCGCCGCTGAAGGCGAAGAGAACGGCAACGACCGCGTGGTCTGCCGGCGCGAGCGGGTGCTCGGCTCGAACCGGCCGCAGCGCATCTGCATGACCCAGTCGGAATGGCAGCATGCCCGCGACACCTCGCGCGAAACACGCGACCGCAGTCTGCGCGAGACGCCGTTTGAACAAGGCGAAGCCGGCGGGTCCGCCCGCCGCTCCTTCTAGCATCAGGCTTTGAATCCCGCGCGACCTCGCCTATATTGAAGCTGTCCGGCTTGCCCGGACTATGGCGATAAACGCGCCTGTAATAAGCGGACCGGACCCGGGTGCGATTCCCGGCGGCTCCACCAATCTCTTTCCGCGTTATCGGCGGGGTCTGTGCGGGGCCGACCAGCATCGACGGACGTGTAAAGAGGATTGCTTTCGCTCGTGTTGGCCCAGCGCATCGGGCCGTTAAACTACCTGCGAACGATAACTTCGCTGAGGAATACGCCGTCGCCGCGTAATGCGGTTCCGGTATTTCCGACCTAAGTCCTGAGGGTTCAGATCCTCAGGCGGGGCCCGGGAGGCGCCTGGCAACAGAAGCCTCCCACCTTCACCCTCATTTGAACTTTCGCGCCGCCGTCCGCGCCGCTATCACTCGGCCACCGGGTCATGCCGAGCCGGACCAGCCTTGCGGGAGACGAGATGGCCGACACGCCGGTGCCCGACGAGATGGGCTATGAAGCCATGGCCCAGAACGCCCTGAGGGGCGTGGTGCGGGCCGCCCTGGAACGCGCGGCCATGCCCGAGGGCCTGCCCGGCGACCATCATTTTTACCTGACCTTCAAGACCCGCGCGCCCGGTGTCTCGGTCCCCGCCGACGTGGCCGAGAAATATCCCGACGAGATCACCGTGGTGATGCAGCATCAGTACTGGGACCTGGAGGTGGGCGACACGGGCTTTTCGGTGCTGCTGAAATTCGGCGGCCAGCCCAAGAAACTCGTCGCCCCGTGGACGGCCGTCGTGCGCTTCTATGATCCCAGCGTGCAATTCCTGCTGCAGTTCGAGTCGCCCGAAATTCCGCCCGAACCCGAACCCGAAACCGAGACCGAGTCGGAACCCGAAGTCGAGCCGCCCGTCCAGGACGGCCCCAAGGTCGTTTCCCTGGACCAGTTTCGAAAGAAATAAGTTCCGTATATCGTCGGTGGCCGGCGGCCTGCGGGGATGGCGATGACTTCTTTCTTCACGGACGTCCTGATCGTCCTTGCGGTTTACGGCGCGGCCTTCGCGCTGTTGTGGGCGTCGTATCGGCGCAGCGGACGGGTATGGGTGCTGCGGCACTGCATCGTCATTCCCGGACCGGGGCGAAGCAAGGGCCGCGCCTGGCTGGCGGGATATCTGGGCGAGGCGGTCATCCTGACCTTCGCCGCCGCGGTCAGCCTCGTCATCATCTATTTCACCCCCGACGTTTCGCTGGCGGCGATCCTGAAACGGTGGTGGTGGCAGGCGCTGCTGGCCATGGCCTTCGTCGGCGTGGTCATTCACCTCTATTCGCTGAAGATCGTCGAGGCGGCGGTGCGGCAGGGGCGCAAGCCCGTCTATTGCCGCCGGCTGAGAGCCGCCTATTCAACCTATAATTTCTACAGCGTCTGCCTGTTCGGCATGGGGGCGATGATCCTGTTCATGCTGGCCGCCCAGTTCCTGCATGATTCCGCCGTGTTCAACGCCGAGGCCGCGCGGATCGCGGGGGCCTTCGCCGAGGCGCGCCAGACGGCGTCGTCCCTTGCCGAAGGCGTCGGTCAACGGGAGCAGTATGTGGAGGCCCTGGCCCACGCGGAGGCGGGGTTCGGCGGCATCGCCCTGGCGGGCAAGATGCTGCAGATCCAGTTCAATCCCATGTTCATCTTCGCCGGGCTGCTCATCACCCTCAACATGCTCATCAACTTCACGCCGCTGAAGCACATGTTCATGGGCGAGGCGGTGGTGATGACGGCGGTGTTCACCTATGGGCCGCTGGTGGTGATCGGGGTGTTCGCCCTTCTGGTCTATCTGGGGCCATACGAGTCCATGCTGGAGACCGCGATCACAGACCTGAGGGCTTTCGCCCCGCCGCCGGGCCTGGGGGACTGGGAGATCGCCCAGCGCCACGCCCAGATGTTGGTCGAGCTGTCGAACCTGCGCAACATCTTCGGCTTCGGCCGCATCATCGGCGGCGAGGGCGGCGGCTTCGCCATCCTGGCCTGGGGCGTGCAGTTCGCCCTGGAGAAGATCGCCGACAAGAAGGAGAAGCCGAAGCCGCTTCTGATGCCCAGTGCGAGGTATCGCCCCAATGCGGCGTAGCGCGATCCTGAAAGCGGCGGTCCTGCTGGCGGGCGCCGCCCTGGTCGCCTACGCCTGCGCCTCCACGCCCGACGACCGCTTGTCCCTCACTCCGTCCTCATGGCCCGCACGCATGGATACGATCACCGTCGTCACCTGGAACCTCGGATACGGCGGGCTGGGCGAAGGGTCCGACTTCTTCGCCGACGGCGGGAAAGCCTATCTGCCGCCGGGACCGGGAGCCACGCGGGCCTCTGCGGCGGCCATCGCCGGCCGGCTGGAGGCCAGCGGCGCCGACGTGGTCCTGACCCAGGAGAACGCCCGGCCCAGCGTGATCAATTTCTGGACCGACCTGAAGGGCCGCATCGACCGCGCCCTGCCCCTGCACCAGCGCGTCTTTCATCCGGATTTCCAGACCCGTTACCTGCCCCCGCCCCTGCGCATCCGCAACGGCCTGGCCAGCTATGTCCGCCATGGGCTGGAAGGCAGCGAGATCTGGGACATGCCCAGCGACGGCGACCCGTATGACGGCATGCTGCGCCGCCGCTACGGCGCCCTGGCCACGCGGGTGCAGGGGCCAGGCGGGTGCTGGACCTTCGTGAACCTGCACACCTCCGCCTTCGACGAGGGCGCAGCCCTGCGCAGACGGCAGTTGAGCGTGATTCTGGACCGGGCGGCGCAGGAGCACGCCGCTGGGCGGCGCGTGGTCATCGGCGGGGACTTCAACCTGCGCCTGATCGAAACGGATTTTTCCCACACGACCGAAGACGAGCACCTGTTCTGGGTGCATGATTTCCCCACTGACCTGCTGCCCGAGGGCTGGCGCATCGTGGCCGACCCCAGCGTTCCCACCGTGCGGACCAACGAGCGGCCCTATCGCGCGGGCGAAAACTACACGGCGGTCATCGACGGCTTCATCGTCTCGCCGGGCGTGGAGGCAGTGTCGGTGAGCACCGCCGACCTGGGCTTCAGGCATTCCGACCACCAGCCGGTTCGAGCGGTGTTCCGGGCGGGGGTAGATTCCTCGCCATCGTCCTGCGGAGAAGCATGATGCGCGCCTTGCACCTGATCCTGTTCCTGACCGCCGCCCTGGCGGTTTCACCCGCGAAGGCGGAACCGGCCGAGGCCTTCCGGGACTGGGCGTCGTTCATCGTCGCCGCCGACTGGACCGACAGCCGGGGGCAGACCATCGAAGCCTTCGACAACGCCCGGCGCGACCTGGCCCTGGCGTTCGGCCACGCCGGGTTCGACGCGGACCTGATGGTGGACCGCACCCTCAATCCGGGCCGACCGGACGCGGTGTCGCCCGGGGCGGCCCTGGCGGATTTCGAAATCGCCGCCCGAGACGCTGCGGGGTGCCTGATCTATTTCACCTCGCATGGGTCGCCGGCGCGCGGCAGCCAGCCCGGTTTCATCGTGTTCGGCCCCGGCGGCCGGATCGAGCCGGCCGGCATGCGCTCGATCCTGGATCGCACATGCGGGACGCGGCCCACGGTGGTGGTGATTTCGGCCTGTTTCTCGGGCGGCTTCATCCCGGCGGTGGCGGCGCCGAACCGTCTCATCATCACCGCCGCGCGGTTGGACCGCAGCTCGTTCGGCTGCGGGGCAGGGATCACCTATCCCTATTTCGACGAGTGCGTGATGCAGGCGCTTGAGACCGCGCCGGACTTCATCGCCCTGGCGGGCCAGGCGCGGACCTGCGTGGCGGAGCGGGAAAGGGCCGAGGGCCTATCGCCGCCGTCCGAGCCCCAGACGTCCATCGGCGCGCACATGCAGCTGTTGGCGCCGACGCTGAGGTTCAGGCGCGACGCGCCCTGATTTCCATCATCGGGCTGGCGCCGCACAGCAAGAACATATATGGAACATCGGTCAGATCGAGGGAGGACGGCCATGCCCAGCGGCGGATGCCATTGCGGAGCAATCCGCTACGAGATGCCCGATCAGGTGGCGCACCATGCGCTGTGCCACTGCACCGACTGTCGCCGGGCGTCCGGCGCGCCGGCCGTGGCCTGGGCCATGGCGCAGGCGGACCAGGTGACGATCACAGGCGAGCCGGTGACCTACGCCTCGTCCGAGCATGGGCGACGGCTGTTCTGCGGCGCCTGCGGGACCAGCCTGTTCTACACCAACGACGTGGTCTTCCCCGGCCTGATCGACGTGCAGTCGGCGACCCTGGATGATCCGGATTCCATCCCGCTTCAGGCCCAGATCCAGACGGCCGAGCGCATCGGCTGGATGACCCATGTGGGCGACCTGCCCGCGTTCGAGCGCTATCCGGGGCCGCCGGAAGGCTGACGCGGGCGCACGGTCAGGGTGATGCGCTCGCGCTCGCCCTCGTGACGCTCGACCAGCAGGCGGGCGACCTGGGCGTCATCGTGGAACAGGTATCCCTTGATGGCGTCCAGCAGAGCCTTGGCCAGGTTGTCCAGGTCGATGTGCGGCGGCTCGCCCACGTGCTCCATGCGGATGTCCACGGCGTAGTCGCCCCATGAGGGCCGCGAGGACCACTCCTTGCGCATGAACTCATAGACCAGGGGCTTGTAGTATTTGGCCTGGGTGGTCAGGCCGTCGATCATGATCTCGACCGTGTCGCCGCGTTCGCGCGCTCGCACCTTGCCGGTCCCGATCCAGTCGCCGGTCATGCGGGCGAAATCACGACGCCTTCGCGCCGAGCCGCGTTCCGCAAGTCGCGATCAAACGTGCCGAGGGCATGTCCCTTCCGCATCGCCAGCTCAAGGTACAGCGCGTCGTAAATCGTCAGGTCGTGGAGGTCCGCCAGCGCCACCGTCCGCCTGAGGTTCTGGACGTCCACGGAGTCTCGATCCAGGGAAATCTCCAAGCCCATGAAACGTTCGACAGCCTGATCGCGATAGGTCTTGTCGATCACCCGTTTGCGCAGGTTGACCGTCAACGCATTGGTCACTTCCGAAATCAGATGAGGGGGCGCGAAAAGGCCCGCGTGATGCAGTTCGAGCGTTTCGTGCGCCGCCGACGTGTCGACCTCGGGGATCAGGGTCGCCACGACAAGGGACGCATCGACGATGAGCCCGCTCAATATTTTCGACCGGCGTCGCGATCCGCGCGGGTGTCGACGGCGGTTCGCCTGGGCCCCTTGTAGGTCGCCCTCAAATCGTCCGCGGCCTTCAGCGCCGCGAGCCGACGCGCGGCGAGATCGGCCGCGTCATCATAGGGGACAAGCCGAGCGACGGGCTTGCCGTGCTTCAGAACGACGGTTTCCTCGCCGCGCTCCGCAGCCTCCACCAACGCCGAGAAGCGGTTGCGCCCCTCGAAAACACCGACTTCCATGACGACCTCCTAGCCAGATTGTTGGCTAGATTACCACGGATCGCGCCGGGTCGAAAGCACCTGCGCCTTGCCCGGCGCCGTTCGCGTGCTACACCGCCGCCACCCTTCCCGCCACGCCTGACGACGAGTGCATCATGACCAAGACCCGCCCGGACACCCGCATCGAATCCGACACCTTCGGCCCCATCGAGGTTCAGGCGGACCGTTACTGGGGCGCCCAGGCGCAGCGGTCGCTGGGCAATTTCAGGATCGGCTGGGAGAAGCAGCCCCTGCCCGTCGTGCGGGCGCTGGGCATCGTCAAGCGCGCGGCGGCCGAGACCAACATGGCGCTGGGCAAGCTGGACGCGGACCTGGGCAAGGTCATCATCCAGGCCGCCGACGAGGTCATCGAGGGCAAGCTGAACGACCATTTCCCGCTGGTGGTGTGGCAGACCGGCTCGGGCACCCAGTCGAACATGAACGCCAACGAGGTGATCTCGAACCGGGCCATCGAGATCCTGGGCGGCGAGATGGGGTCGAAGAAACCGGTCCACCCCAACGACCACGTCAACATGAGCCAGTCGTCCAACGACACCTATCCCACGGCCATGCACGTGGCCTGCGCCGAGGAGGTGGTGCATCGGCTGATCCCGGCGCTGCAGACGCTGCGTAACGCCCTGAACGACAAGGCCGAGGCGTGGGCGACCATCATCAAGATCGGCCGCACCCACACCCAGGACGCTACGCCCCTGACCCTGGGCCAGGAGTTCAGCGCCTATGTGCAGCAGGTGACAAAGGGCATTGAACGGATTGAACAAACCCTGCCCGACCTGATGCAGCTGGCCCAGGGCGGCACGGCGGTGGGCACCGGGCTGAACGCGCCGGTCGGCTTTGCGGAAGGCGTGGCCGACAAGATCGCCCAGATCACCGGCCTGCCCTTCACCACCGCGCCCAACAAGTTCGAGGCCCTGGCCGCCCACGACGCCATGGTCATGACCCACGGGGCCATCAACACCGTGGCCGCCAGCCTCTACAAGATCGCCAACGACATCCGCTTTTTGGCCAGCGGCCCGCGCGCCGGCCTGGGCGAACTGTCGCTGCCGGAAAACGAGCCGGGATCTTCGATCATGCCGGGCAAGGTCAATCCGACCCAGTGCGAGGCCCTGACCCAGGTCTGCGTGCAGGTGTTCGGCAACAACGCCGCGATCAGCTTCGCCGGATCCCAGGGCCATTTCGAGTTGAACGTCTACAATCCGGTGATGGCCTATAATTTCCTGCAGTCGGTGCGCCTGATGGCCGATGCGGCGGTCAGCTTCACAGACAACTGCGTCGTGGGCATCGAGCCGCGCCGCGACAACATCCAGAAGGGCCTGGAGAACAGCCTGATGCTGGTCACCGCGCTGAACGCCAGGCTGGGCTACGACAACTGCGCCAAGATCGCCAAGACGGCCCACAAGAACGGCACCACCCTGCGCGAGGAAGCCGTCGGCGGCGGCTATCTGACCAACGAGGAATTCGACGAATGGGTGCGGCCGGAAAAGATGATCGCGCCGCAGTAAGGCGCATTCTGGCGAGCCGCAGCGTTTCGGCGTAGGCTCGCCCCATGGGCAAGGTGGACCTGAACATCGGCATTGACCCCGAACTGCTGGCCCAGGCCGAGCGGCTGGGGATCGACGTCAAGGGCATGGACGAGCGGAGCCTGCGTCTGCACCTGCAGAAGGTGGACCCCGCCGGCGCCGAAGCGCGGGCGAAACGGTGGGCCGAGGAGAACGCCGAGGCGATCCGGGTGCATAATGAATTCGTGCGCAAGCACGGCGCCTTCGGCGCGGAGTGGCGGCGCTGGTGAGGCGTCAGTTCGACGTCTGCCGCTATCCCGGCGCATCGACGGCTGATGACGCGCCCTATGTCTGTGTTCTGCAGTCCCACTATCTGGCGGGCATGGACACGGTGATCGTCGCGCCCCTGCTGCGCGCGGCCGTGGCCTCGACGGAGAGCCAGGTGACTGTCCCCGTTTCGATTGACGGCTTGGACTATGTCCTTGACCTGGCCTTGCTGGCGAACATCGAAATGCGCGATGTCGGCGCTGTCGTCGGCTCCCTGATCGACCACGAATACGACATCCGCCGGGCGCTGGATCGGCTGTTCACGGGGTTCTGACGCACATGGGCGGCGAGATCATCAATCTGAACAAGGCGCGCAAGGATCGGGCGAAGACCGAGGGCAGGACGAAGGCCGCCGCGAACCGGGCCGCCTTCGGGCGCACCAAGGCCCAGAAGGCGGCGGCCAGGATCGAGGCCGAGCGGCTGAAACGTGATCTGGACGGCGCCAAACGCGAGGATTAGGCCGCCGACACCCGGGGCGCCTTGATGAGGAGGACCTGGCCGGCCAGCACCAGGGCCAGGCCGGCGAAGGCGGCGGGGCCGAAACGGGCGCCCTCGAACAGCACCGAGACCAGCATGGCCACCGGCGGCGTCAGGGCCGAGATGTAGGCCGCCAGCGCATAGCCACGCGCCCGCGCCAGGGTGAAATAGAGCAGGAACGCCGCCACCGACCCGAACAGGGACAGGTAAAGCAGCGAACCGACGTAGCGCGGCGTGGCCTCGAACGTCCACTCCACGCCGGTGGCCAGGCCGAACAGAAACAGGAACCCGGTCCCGTAGGCCATGGCCCAGGCCGTGGCGGGGATCACCGGCGCGCCCGCCGTCTGCGCCCGCCAGGCGAAGAAATTGCCCACGGTCGAGGCGCAGACCGCCGTCAGGGCCATGGCCAGGCCGATGACCGCGCGCTGGTCCATGCCCGTGCGCGCCAGCTCCGAGGCGAACAGCACCCCCACGCCGACGACGCCCAACGCCGCCCCCGCCCAGGCCAGCGGCGCCGCCTTCTGGCCCGCCGCCACGCGGAAGAGGATCAGATTGAGAAACGCCAGGGCGGCGAAGATCACCGCCACCACGGCCGAGGGCACACGCGCCTCGGACCAGTAGACGAAGGCGTAGCTGACCGTGAAGACGAACAGCCCCTGCCCCATCAGGGCCAGATGCTGGGGCCGCGTCATCTTCAGGGAGCGCCCGGTCACAAGGCATCCGGCGAAGATCACCGCCGCCGCCAGGCCGAAGCGATAGGTGACCGAGGCCACCGAATTCACCACGCCCAGCTGCAGGGTGATCGCATACCAGGTGGTGCCCCAGATCAGGGCGCAGACCAGGACGCAGAAGACGGCGACGGGACGGGACAAGAGGGCGGACTTTCGGGCTGGGCGGCGTGAGGGGACGCTCCCGATATCACCCGCGCGCGGCGCCGTCCCATCATATCCTGAACCGGAATGCTTCGAGGACCGTTTGGCGCTAGGATGTTCCGAAAAGGAGAGCCGTCATGCGTGTTTCCCCCATCATCCTGGCCCCTGCGGGCGTCGCGGTCGCCCTGGGCGCCTGCGCCACGCCGCCCGTCGCCGAACGGGCCGAGGTGACCGGGACGGCCACATACCGCGAGCGCATCCTGCTGCCGCCCGGTCATGTGCTGACGGTGCGGCTTGAGGACGTCAGCCTGGCCGACGCGCCCGCCCGCGTGCTGGCCGAACAGGTGACGCCGCTGGAAGGGCGCGCGCCGCCCTATCCCTTCGCCCTGGCCTATGATCCGGCGGTGATCCAGGCGAGCCACAACTATGCGGTGCGGGCGGAAATCCGCGACGAAGGCGGGCGTCTGCGCTTCACCACGGACACGCACCATGGGGTCATCACCCGCGGCGCGCCGACGAGCGTGGACATCGTGATGGTGGGCGCCCGCTAGGTGTCCACGCTTCGCAAACGCTCGGTCCTGCTGGCCGGTCACGCCACCTCGGTGGCGCTGGAGCCGGAATTCTGGGCGGTGCTGGACGAGATCGCGGCCCATGACGGCCTGACCGGCGCGGCGCTGCTGGCCCGCATCGACGCGGAGCGGGGGCGGCGGCCCCTGGCCTCGGCCTGCCGGGTGACGGCGCTGGCGTGGCGATCACGGAACTCTGTTCCATCACCGGATTGAACCCCGCGCGCCACGGGATCATGGTGTTCGAACCCAGCCAACGGAGCCTGCCATGAGCGACAATCGTCTGATCCCCGCCGCCGTGGTCGGCGGCCTTCTGGCCCTGGGGCTGATCGGGGGCGGCGCCCTGGTCGGCAACGGGGTGGTCAACGCCCGGGTCGGCGACCGGGTGGTGACGGTGCGCGGGCTGGCCGAGCGGGACGTGCAGGCGGACATCGCGGTGATGCCGCTGCGCTTCACCGCCTCGGGCGACAGCCTGTCCGACGTGCAGTCGCGCATCGACGCGAACCTGGCCACGGTGGGCGCGTTCCTGACGGCCCAGGGATACGCCGAGGACGAGATCAGCCTGGGGCGGCTGGAGGTCACCGACCTGCTGTCGCGCGAGTACACGCCCCAGACCATCCGGGCGCGCTTCATCCTGGCCCAGAGCGTCAGCGTGCGGACCAATGACGTGGCGAAGGTCCAGGCCACCAGCCGCGCCCTGAACGAACTGGTGCGCCAGGGGGTGGTGCTGCAGGACTTCCAGGGGCCGTCCTACATCTTCACCGGGCTGAACGACGTGCGGCCCGAGATGATCGCCGAGGCCACCGCATCGGCCCGCAGCGGCGCCCAGCAGTTCGCCGAGGATTCCGGCGCGCGCCTGGGGCCCATCAAGCAGGCGACCCAGGGCTCGTTCCAGATTCTGGCCCGCGACGCGGGCGACGGCGATGAATCCTCCACCCCCAACAAGCGGGTGCGGGTGGTGACGACGATCAGCTATCAGCTGCGCTGACGGCTATTCCGCAGCGTTGGGCGCGGGCGCCGGCTCGGGCGCGGGGACGTCCGGCAGCGGATTGGCCGGCGGCTCGGGCATGTCCGGCAGTTCGGGCAGTTCGACATTCACATCCAGGTCCGCGTCCTGGGGCGTCGGCGTCATGGCGCCGCCGGACCACAGAACCCAGGCGATGATCGCCACCAGGACCACCAGCCCGCCGACGATGAAGGCCATGGCGCCTCCGCCCGACTTGCGCGGCGGCGGAGGCGGATTGTGGTTGTGCACGGTGGTCTGGTTGCGCGGCTCTTCCGGCGGCGGATTGGGGATGTTGGGATCGGTCATGGGTCTTGCTCCATTCACTCACCGCCGGGCGCCGCAGGCGCTTCGGGCAGGCTGACGTCAACATCCACCTCGCCGGCAGGGGCCTCGACCGGGCCGCCGCCCGCGAACAGGAACCAGCCGATGATGATGACGACCACCACCAGGCCGCCGACGATGAACGCCAGACCGGCGTTGCCGCCCCCTCTTCCTTCTTCGGCCATCGCATCATCCTCTCATTTGAAAAAGCGATGATGCGGGAACGGCGGTGAAGCCTGGCGGTTCCGGCGGTCGCATTGGCGGGCGGGCGCGTGCTACTTATGTTCTCACCCCGCGAATCCGAGTTCTGACCGCCTGTTCCTGTGACCGACCTTCCCGCCCCCCGCATTTCCGATCTGGCCCGGCCTCGCCCGCCCGAGGGCGCCGACTACATGGCCGGCTTGAACCCCGAACAGCGGCTGGCGGTGGAGACGACCGAGGGGCCGGTGCTGGTGCTGGCGGGGGCCGGCACGGGCAAGACGCGGGTGCTGACCACGCGGCTGGCGCACATCCTGGCCACCGGACGGGCGCGGCCGTGGGAGCTGCTGGTCGTCACCTTCACCAACAAGGCCGCGCGCGAGATGCGCGAGCGGATCACCGGCCTGATCGGGCCGTCGGCCGAGGGCCTGCGCTGGCTGGGCACGTTTCACAGCGTGGCGGCCCAGATCCTGCGGCGCCATGCGGAGCTGGTGGGACTGAAGTCCAGCTTCACCATTCTGGACACGGACGATCAGGAGCGGCTGCTGAAACAGCTTCTGGAAGCCGCCAATATCGACACCAAGCGGTGGACGCCCAAGTCGCTGGCGGGCCTGATCGACCACTGGAAGAACCGGGGCTGGACGCCGGACAAGCTGCCGCCCGGCGAGGATTTCGCCAATGGGAAGGGGCAGACGCTCTATGCCGCTTACCAGGCGCGGCTGGTCGCGCTGAACGCCTGCGATTTCGGCGACCTGCTGCTGCACAACCTGACGATCCTGGGTCGGAATCCGGACCTGGCGGAAGAATATCGGCGCCGATTCCGCTACATCCTGGTGGACGAATATCAGGACACCAACGTGGCCCAGTATCTGTGGCTGCGCCTGCTGTCGTCGTCCACGGGCAACGTCTGCTGTGTCGGGGACGACGACCAGTCCATCTATGGATGGCGCGGTGCGGAGGTGGACAACATCCTGCGCTTCGAAAAGGATTTTCCGGGCGCGAAGGTCATCCGGCTGGAGCGGAATTATCGCTCGACCTCGCACATCCTGGGCGCGGCGTCGGGCCTGATCGCGGCCAACCGGGGGCGCCTGGGCAAGACCCTGTGGACCGAGGCCGAGGGCGGCGAGAAGGTGCGGGTGCGCGGGGTCTGGGACGGCGAGGCGGAAAGCCGCCTGATCGCCGACGAGATCGAGACCTGGCGGCGCGGAGGCCGAAAATACCGCGATGTGGCCGTGCTGGTGCGCGCCTCGTTCCAGATGCGGGCGTTCGAGGAGCGCTTCGTCATGCTGGCCATCCCCTACACCGTCGTCGGCGGGCCGCGCTTCTTCGAGCGGGCGGAAATCCGTGACGCCCACGCCTATCTGCGGCTGATCCAGTCGCCGGACGACGACCTGGCGTTCGAGCGCATCGTCAATGTGCCCAAGCGGGGGATCGGCGACACCTCGGTCCAGAAGATCCTGACCATCGCGCGCGCGGGCGGCGTCTCGGCCATGACGGCGGTGCGCGACCTGATCGGGTCGGACGAGCTTCAGGCGCGCACGCGCACGGCCCTGTCCAACTTGGTGCGCGATCTGGACCGCTGGCGGGCCATGGCGGCGACCCTGCCCCACTGGGAGCTGACCGAGACGATCCTGGAGGAGAGCGGCTACACCGACATGCAGCGGGCCGACCGGGCCAGCGGCCAGACGCGATTGGACAACCTCAAGGAGCTGGTCCAGGCGATGCAGGCGTTCGACAATCTGGGCGCCTATCTGGAGCATGTCTCGCTGGTCATGGACCTGGACCGGGGCGCTGGCGATGACGCCGTCCAGATCATGACCCTGCACGCCGCCAAGGGGCTGGAGTTCCCGCTGGTGTTCCTGCCCGGCTGGGAGGAAGGGGTGTTCCCGTCCCAGCGCAGCATCGACGAGAAGGGCGAGAAGGGTCTGGAGGAGGAACGCCGCCTGGCCTACGTCGGCGTGACGCGGGCGCGCGAGGAAGCGCGCGTCAGCTTCGTGGCCAACCGGCTGGTCTATGGCCGCTGGACGTCGCAGTTGCCCAGCCGGTTCGTGGACGAACTGCCCATGGATCATGTGCAAGCGGAAAGCGACACCGGATATTACGGCGCCGGGCCGGGCCTGAAGGAGGCCAAGTCGCGCTGGGACGACACGCCGGTGTTCGGGGCGGGATACTCCAGTCCCGGCTGGAAACGCGCCCAGAGCTTCACCGCCGGCCAGACGCCCCGCGACCGCATGGCCCGAAACGCCGTCATCGAAGGCAAGGGCCGCCTGATCGCCACCGCCGACCCCAAGGCCTCGGCCGACTGGTCCAGGGGCGAGCGCGTTTTCCACCAGAAGTTCGGCTATGGCGCCATCCGCGCCATCGAGGGCAACAAGCTGGTGGTGGAATTCGAGAAAGCGGGCGAGAAGAAGGTGATCGATACGTTCGTGGAGAAGGCGTAGGCGGATCAGCGGATTTCGGTTATTGTCGGCCCATGGCTGACGGCGCTCTGAACCTGACCCTCAGCGACTATACGGTCGCCAAGCTGACCAAGAAGGCCGAGGCGCTGGGCGTCACGCCCGAGACGCTGGCCGCCATGCTGCTGGACCAGCAGTTGTTCGACTACGACGACTTCACCTGGACTGACGGCGATCCGCGCGACGATCACGTGTCGAACTATGATCTGAACGAGCCGGGCCGCCTTTGGAGTGAAGTGCGGCCGGAATTGATCGCCCGTCTGGAACGCAAGCTCGCCGAGCGCGAATGAAGCTGCGGCTGTCGGTCCGCGCCCAGCGCGAACTCGACCAACAGGTCGATTGGCTGGCGCTGCGTTCGCCTCAGGCGGCGCGCGATGCCTTGGCTGCCGTCCTGCACGTTTTCGATCTGCTTGAGCACCATCCAGAACTGGGGATGAAAACCGACAAGGGATGGCGCGAGAAGGGCGTGGACTTCGGCCGCGACGGCTATGTCATCTGCTATGTGATCCGGCGTGACGGCATTTTCGTCCTCCGCTTCAAGCACGGTCGCCAGGACCGCTCCCGGTAAGCCAATCCTTAACGCCCCGCGCGCACCTTTCTGGCCGTGAGACAGGCCACGCCGATTCCCGCGCACAGGACGCCGCCGCCCGGATATCGGGAACCGGCGCTGTGGGAGCGCGCGGCGTCGATCGGGCTGCTCATCATGCTGTCCGGCGCGATCCTGGGGCCGGTGTTCGCGCCGGCGAGCGGCGTCAGTTCCGGCGGTGGATCGGGTGCAATCAGAAGGGTCGCCTGGCCACCTCCATCGAGCGTTCGTGGAGAAGACGTAGGCGGAGACGGCGACTTCCGCTATCATCCCGGCATGGCAGACGGCGCCCTCACCATTCGACTCGGCAGTCACACTGTTGAGAAGCTCACGGCGCAGGCCGAGCGCGTCGGGGTCACGCCCGAGGAATTGGTCGCGATGCTGCTGGACCAGGAACTGTTCAGCCTCGACCGGGGCGGATGGATCGGTGATGACCCGCGAAACACTCCGCCCGGCGTGAGCGAAGAGGGCGCCCGGGACTGGAGCGAGGTTCTGCCTGAAATGCAGGCCTATGCCGACGCCCGCTTTGGAACCGGCGATTGAAGGTTCGCCTTTCGCGCGACGCTCAGGTCGATTTGCGTCGTCAGATGGACTGGTTGCAGGAACGATCGCCCAAGGCCGGCCGAAAGGCTGTGGATCGTATCTTCGCAACGGTCAGCTTGCTGAGCGATTTCCCTTATCTCGGTGAAGCGTTGACAGGGGCGGTGCGCGAAAAGCAGGTTCGGTTCGGCCGCGACGGCTTCGTCATCCGATATGCGGTTCGGCCGGACGAAGTGTTTGTCGAGCGGATATTCCACACTCGCCAGGACCGCTCCCGGTAAGCCAATCCTTAACGCCCCGCGCGCACCTTTCCGCCCGTGAGACAGGCCCCGCCGATTCCCGCGCACAGGACGCCGCCGCCCGGATATCGGGAACCGGCGCTGTGGGAGCGCGCGGCGTCGATCGGGCTGCTCATCATGCTGTCGGGGGCGATCCTGGGACCGGTGTTCGCGCCGGCCAGCGGCGGGGGCGTGGAATCCGGTTTTCTGAGGCTGGTGTGGCTGCCGGCCTATGCGGCGATCCTGGGCATGATGGCGCTGCGGTACGAGGCCATGGCGAAGCTGTGGTTTCCGCTGCTGCTGCTGCTGATGCTGGCGGGGCTGGCCTATGCGTCGCGCTACTGGTCGCTGGCGCCGGACATCACGGTCAGGCGGGTGATCGCCCTGGTGATGAGCACCCTGTTCGCGGTCTATCTGGCGGCGGCGTGGCCGGGGCGCCGGCTGCAGGTGCTGCTGACCCAGACGGCGCTGATCCTGGCGGTGCTGAGCCTGATGTTCGTGGTCGCCCTGCCCTCCATCGGCGTGCACCAGGACGCCAACGCCGGGCTGTGGCGCGGCGTCTGGTACGAGAAGAACACCATGGGCTGGGTGATGGTGGCCGGGGCCGTGGCGGCGGCGGCGGTGCTGGCCTCGCCCGGGCCGGGCAAGGTGTTGGCGGCGATCACCCTGCCCTTCTGCGTGCTGCTGATCCTGGGAACCCAGTCCAAGACGGCGCTGCTTTGCCTGATGGCGGCCTGCGGCGTCATCGCGGGCCTTTGGGTACTGAGGAAGATCGGCCCGGCGCTGGCCGTGGCGGGGGTATGGACAGGGGTGATCGTGGTGGCGGCGGGCGCGGGCATCCTGTTCGCCGCGCCCGAATTCATCCTTGATGCCCTGGGCAAGGACCCGTCCCTGACCGGCCGCACCGAGATCTGGGAGGCCATCAATCGCTTTTCGGAGAAGCGGCCCCTGACCGGCTATGGCTATTCCGCCTTCTGGGGCCTGCATTCGGACCCGGCCAACTACATCCGCGTCCAGAACCAGTGGGACGTGCCCTCGGCGCACCAGGGCTGGCTGGAGGTGCTGATCCAACTGGGCTGGATCGGCGTCTGGTCCGTGGGCGTCGTAGTCGTGATCGGCGTCATGGGCAGCTTCCTGCGCCTGCCCGTGGCGGGGCGTCAGGAAGGCTTCTGGGCGGCAGGCTACCTGGCGGCGTTCCTGCTGCTGAGCCTGTCGGAAAGCGTGCTGCTGCGCCACCAGGAACTGCCGTGGGTGCTGTTCATGGCCGTGCTGGCGCGGGTGTTCGCACCGCTGGTCGCGTCGGAGGTCGTCGTTGAGCCAAGGCGACGGGCATCCACGTTCGCCACCTTCTCCCGATGGGAGAAGGCGGAGCCCGCGCACCGGAGCGCGCAGGCGATCCGGTCCTTGCGCGGGGGATGAGGGCCGGGTCTTTCAGTAGGCGACCACCGAACCCTTACCCTGCGGGCCCACCGGCCGCCTTCAGCGGTCGGCCCCTCCACCACTTCGTGGTCCCCCTCCCCAAGCAAGGGCATGGGGAGGAGACACGGATGCTCGCGCAGCCCTCTGGAAAATGGTCGTGACGCTTGCCCCGGCGGGCGTGGGCGCTTAGCTGAACGGCCCCCGAATCACGGCAAGACTGGCGCATGACTTCTCCCGCTTCCCTGTTCGACGATCTGCCCGAGCCTGAGCCCGCGCCCAAGCCCGAGTTGAAGGTCCAGCCGCCTGCGGCGCCCGCCGCCGTGGCCGCGCCGGTGGAGCCGCATCCGGCGCCGACGGGCGGGGCGGCGAACGCCTATTCCGCCTCGTCCATCGAGGTGCTGGAGGGACTGGAGCCGGTGCGCAAGCGGCCGGGGATGTACATCGGCGGCACCGACGAGCGGGCCCTGCACCATCTATTCGCCGAGGTGCTGGACAACGCCATGGACGAGGCGGTGGCCCGCCACGCCAAGCTGATAACCGTGGACCTGGACGCCGAGGGTTTCCTGTCGGTGCGCGACGACGGCCGGGGCATCCCGGTGGACCCGCATCCCCGGCATCCGGGCAAGTCGGCGCTGGAAGTGGTGATGACGGTGCTGCACTCGGGCGGCAAGTTTTCCGGCAAAGCCTATGAAACATCGGGCGGTTTGCACGGCGTAGGCGTGTCTGTGGTCAACGCCCTGTCGGAACGGCTGGACGTCACCGTCTGGCGCGACGGGCACGAATGGCGCCAGGCCTTCAGCCGAGGTCTCGCCCTCGCGCCCATCGAGAAGGTCGGGCCGTCGAGGAAGAAGGGCACCCTGATCCGCTTCCGCCCGGACGAGCAGATCTTCGGCGTCGGCTGCGCCTTCAAGCCGGCGCGCCTGTTTCGCATGACGCGGGCCAAGGCCTATCTGTTCCGGGGCGTGGAGATCCGCTGGAGCTGCGCGCCCGAAAGGATCACCGACGCCACGCCGACCGAAGCCGTGCTGCACTTCCCGGGCGGCCTGGCTGACGCCCTGGCCGAGCGGGTGGGCGAGATCGAGACCGTCACGCCCGTCTTCGCCGGACGGGTGGAGCGCAAGGGCGAGGCCGGGGCGCTGGAATGGGCCGTCACCTGGTCGCCGATCGGATTCGGGGATGTGGACAGTTTCGTCGCCTCGTACTGCAACACCGTCTCGACGCCGGACGGCGGCACGCACGAGGCTGGTTTCCGCGCCGCCCTGGTCAAGGGACTGAAGGCCTACGGCGAGATGACGGGCGAGAAACGCGCCGCCCAGATCACCGCCGAAGACGTGATCGCCAACGCCGGAGCCCTGATCTCGATCTTCATCCGCAACCCCGAGTTCCAGGGCCAGACCAAGGACCGGCTGTCCTCGCCCGAGGCGGCGCGCCTGGCCGAACAGCTGGTGCGCGATCCGTTCGACCACTGGCTGACCGAAAGCCCGAAACAGGCCAATACGCTCCTGGGCTTCGTGATCGACCGGGCCGAGGACCGTCTGCGCCGCCGCAAGGACAAGGAGGTCCAGCGGGCCGCCGCCACGCGAAAACTGCGCCTGCCCGGCAAGCTGTCGGACTGTTCACGCCAGGCGGCCGAGGGCACCGAACTGTTCATCGTCGAGGGGGACTCCGCCGGGGGCTCGGCCAAACAGGCGCGCGACCGCACCACCCAGGCCATCCTGCCCCTGCGCGGCAAAATCCTGAACGTGGCGTCGGCCACGGCCGACAAACTGCGCCAGAACGTGGAGCTGACCGACCTGATGCTGGCCCTGGGCGTCCAGGCCGGCAGCCGGTTCAGCGTCGACGACCTGAGATATGAGCGGGTGGTCATCATGACCGACGCCGACGTGGACGGGGCGCACATCGCCGCCCTGCTCATCACCTTTTTCTACCGGTCCATGCCCGACCTGATCCGCCAGGGCCGCCTGTTCATGGCCCTGCCGCCGCTCTACCGGATCTCCGCCGGCGCCCTGTCGGAATATGCGCGAGACGATGACCACCGGGATGAACTGCTGGCGACCGTCTTCAAGGGCAAGAAGGTGGAGATCGGGCGGTTCAAGGGTCTGGGCGAGATGATGGCGTCTCAGCTGAAAGAGACCACCATGGACCCGAAGAAGCGCACCCTGGCCCGCGTCACCCTGCCCGAAAGCGAGGACGAGATTCAGGATCTGGTGGAGCGGCTGATGGGCAGGAAGGCCGAGGCGCGCTTCGACTTCATCCAGCAGAACGCCCGGTTCGCGGCGGCGGAGTTGGACGTCTGACCGGTAAGGATCATCCTCATCGCATGATCACAAGCCGTCTCACCAGCAGGGCGCGGACGACCGTGCCTCAGGCCGTGTGCAAGGCCCTGGAACTGCATAAAGGGGATGAACTGGCTTACAGGATCGAGGGTAGCCGAGCGACCCTGACCAAGGCTGGCGCACCCGTGCAGGACGACATCTTCGCCAGCTTCGATGAATGGGCCGGTGATGCGGACCGGAAGGCCTATTGGAGCCTTTGAATCCTGAAATCGTTTATGACCAACGCCTCGCCGTGACCCTGACGCTTCCTCCCGGAGATCAGCCATGAACAAGAGCCTCGCCCGCCTCGTCCTGCCCGCCGCCCTGGCCTTCGCCGCACCCGCCGCCGCCCAGCAGGTGGTCGCCGACGTGGGGTTCGAGGGATCGGAGGCCGTCCGTTACGACGCGGCGGATGACCGCTATGTCGTCACCAATCTGGGTCCGAGAGGCCCGGGCAATGACGGGTTCATCTCGCTGGTCTCGCCGGACGGCGCTGTGCTGGACCTGAAATGGATCGAGGGCGGCGTGAACGGCGTCAGCCTGCATGACCCGCTGGGCCTGTTCATCCGGGGCGACGAGATTCACGTGCTCGATCCGAAGACGGCGCGCGTGTTCGACCGGCGCACGGGCGCGGCGCTGCGCACCGTGGACGTGCCGGACGCGGTACGCCTGAACGACCTCTATGTCACCGAGGCGGGCGTGGCCTATGTCACGGATTCCGGCTCGAACGACGCCGCCGGCGCGCTCTACCGCATCCAGGCGGACGGGACGGTTCAGACGTTCGTAGCCCGGTCCGCCGACCTGAACCGGGTCAACGGCGTGGCGGTGACGGCGGACGGACTGGTGGTCCACGGCGGGCTGCTGTCCGACGTGCTGACGTTCCGGGACGCCGAGACGGCCGAGATCATGCGTGAGATCACCCTGCCCACCGGCCGTATCGACGGCATCGTGGCCCTGGCGGACGGCGGCCTGCTGGTCGCCAGCCAGGACGGCCACAACGTCTATCATGTGAGCGCAGAGGGCGAAGCGCGCGCCGTGGCCGGCGATATCGCCGTGCCTGCGGCCATCGGCTATGACACCCGCCGCGCCCGCCTGCTGGTCCCCCAGATCGTGGCCTCGTCGCTGTCGATCTTCGAGATCGGCGAAGAGTAGGCGTTCGCCGCAAGTCCCGTTAAGCTCCCTCCCCTGTCCCTGGGGAGGGTTCGCCATGCGCCGTCTTGCCGCCGTCAGCCTGATGATCGGAGCCGTCCTGTTCGGTCCCGCCGTCATGGCCCAGGACCGGCCTCCGCCCGTTCCGGTGGAGGCGTGGAGCCTGGAACGCGTCGCGCATCTGGGGCGTGAAATCTATCGGCACGATATCGCCGCCTGGGTGGCGACCGACGTCGTGCTGGCATTCGTGGACGGCGCCCCACCGCCGGATATGCGCGGCTGGATCGTCACGCCGCAGGGCGATGACCTGCTGGTGCGTTTCGTCCGCGAAGACGGCGAGACCGTCCGGGCGGGATTGGACGTGCTGGTCACGGACGGCGTGGCGGGACCGGTCACGGACGCGTCCGAAGGCGTTCTGTCCGCAGAGGAACACGCGCAATTCCGCGCCCGCCAGACGGCCATCGCCAATCTCGGCGAACTGCGCTGCACGGCATCGATGAACACGATCGTGCTGCCGGACCCCGACAGCGACGGGTGGCTGGTCTGGCTGCTCGCAGCCACGACGGAGTGGGGCGTCATCCCCGTCGGCGGCCATTATCGCTTCCGCATCAGCGCGGACGGGCAGACCCTGTTGATGCGGGATCAGTTGAGCAACGGATGCCTGAACCTCAGGCCGCCGCCCGCGCAGGATGACAGCACCGTGGGCGTATTCGTGACCCACATGGTTTCCGAGACGCCGGTTGAGACGCACGTGTTCCTGTCGCTGCTGAACGGCGTGATGCTCTATGTCATGACAGAGGACAAGCTGTTCGCCGTGGCGGGCGACACGATCACCATGAGCGACCTGCCGCCGGACCTTTAGGCCTACTCCTCGACGGGCTGTGTCACGTCGAAGGCGACGCGCAAGAGGCGGTTCTCGCGGGCCAGTTCATAGACGTAGGTCTCGCCGGGGTTCACCTCCACCGCCCAGACGTTGGTGGTCGAGACCGCCGCGTCATTGGCGTTGAACAGGTCGATGGAGAACTGATCCACCGGGAATTCCTGGCGCGTCTCGGAGCCCTCGTTCGCCGTGTCGCCGCCGTACCAGTGCAGGGTATGGGTCGTGCCGTCCGGGTCGCGGTGGTCGTGCTTCAGCGTCAGGCCGCCGTCGTCGTTGCGGGTGATGACCCAGGTGCGGCTGTGGTCATCGCCCACCCAGAAGGGAATGCGGATTTCCGAATCGGAACAGTCGCGCACGTGCATCAGCAGGCGCGAATTGCGGAAGTCGTCATCCGCCGGATCGTCGGTGACCACCTGGCCCACGAAGCTCTGGCCGCACAGCTCGCCGAGGTTGGCGAACCAGACGTCCTGCGGGCCGGCGGCCTCCGGCGCGGGCGCGCTCTCGGGCTGAGAGCAGGCGGCGACGGCCAGGACGGACAGGGCGGCGACGGGGGCGCTGAGGGCCTTCAGGGTCATGTTCATGGGCAGACAGCCTAACGGTGAAGCCGCGCCATACAAGCCGAACCTGCCGGACGCCGCACAAGACCCGCCCCGCCGTTGACTTTGGCGCGCGCGTGAGTATGTTCCGCCGCTCCGATTTTAGCGGGCGTGACACGTCGTTGCGGCCGTTTGCTCCTAAGGTAATCCTCCGATGGCCAAACCGGCTTCCATCAAGATCCGCCTGAATTCCACGGCGGACACCGGCTTCTTCTACGTCACCAAGAAGAACGCCCGCACCATGACCGAGAAGATGGTCGTGCGTAAGTACGATCCGGTGGCCAAGAAGCACGTCGAATTCAAGGAAGGCAAGATCAAGTAATCCCTTGATCTGCTGACGAATTTCAAACGCCCGGCCGCCTGGTCGGGCGTTTTGCTTTGCGGCTAGCGCAGCACCAGCGAGACGATCAGGGCGATCAGCAGGACGATGCTGACGCCCTGCCAGAAGCGCACGGGGTCGCGTTCCAGAAGCGACAACGGCCGGGGCGGCTCGACGCTGAGAGCGCCGCCGGATTCCAGGGCGTGGACCAGGTCCTGCATGTCGGCCCAGCGGTGGGCCGGGTCCGGGGCGACGGCGCGCATGACGGCCGCCTCCAGCCAGGCGGGCGCGTCGGGCCGCCGCCGGGTCAGGGGCGCGGGCCGCTCATAGGCCGGGCGGCTGTCGGGATCCACGTCGCCCCAGGGATAGTCGCCGGTGAACAGGCGATACAGCGTCACGCCCAGGGCGAACTGGTCGGTGGCCGCATCGCCCTCGCTCGCGCCGCCGAACATCTCGGGCGCCACGAAGCCGGGGGTGCCGGGCGCGCGGGCGCCGGTCTCCTCGACCCGCTCGACGCGGGCGACGCCCAGGTCGATCAGCTTCACCCCGCCGCCGGACCCCAGGATCACGTTGTCCGGCTTGATGTCGCGGTGGATCACCCCCTGGCGGTGCAGGGCCGCCACGGCGCGGGCGATGCCGGCGGCGATGCGCACGCCCTCAGGCAACGGGATCGGCTCGCCGCGCGACAGACGGCCGTGCAATGTGCCGCCCTCATGGAACGGCTGGACGTTGTAGAGGCGGCTCTGACGCGCAGGGTCCACCGGCAGGGTCCGGCCCAGGTGCGGGCTCGACACATGCTGGCCGATGAAGGCTTCGCGCAGCAGGACGGCGCGCAGATCGGCATCGGGCAGGGTTCCCGGCTTGGGGAACTTCAGGACCACGGGGCCGCCCCCCTGCCCCGTCCCGTTCTGCGCCTCCCCATTCTGCGTCTCCCGGGCCAGGAACAGGCGGGTGTGGCGGCCGTCGGCCAGCTGTTTCTCCAGCCGCCAATCGTCCACGATCTCGCCCGTCTTCGGCGCCGGCGGGATGGGCAGACCGGCGGTCCGGGCGCCCAGGGCGGCCCAGTCCAGCGCGCCGGTGCGGATCACGTCGATGACGATGGCCGTGGCGTTGTCCTGGCCGCCCGCCTCCAGCGCCGCCTGCACCACGGCCTGTGCATCCGCGTCGGGCGAGGCGCGCCGGGCCAGGATGCGGGCGATGACCTCGTCGGTCAGCACCCGGTGCGCGCCGTCGGTGGTCAGCAGCAGGCGATCGTGCGGCTCCAGCGCCTGGACCCGCACGTCCAGTTTCACGTCCGCCTCGATGCCCACGGCGCGGAACAGCATGTGGTCCTGGCCGGGCCGGTTCAGCACATGGTCCTCGGTCAGGCGGGTCAGCACCCCGCCGCGCCAGTGCCACGCCCGGCTGTCGCCCACATGCAGCACCGTGGCCTCGCGCCCGCGCAGGATCATGGCGGTGAAGGTGGCCGCCGCCCCCTCCATCTTCGGGTCGCTGCGCGCGGTGGAATGGAGCCAACGGTTGAAGCCGCGCAGGGCCGCCGTCGCCGCCGCCGCCACGCCGGACAATGGTTTCTGGTCCAGATAGCCGTCGATGAAGCTGCGCACCGCCAGTTCGGCCGCCACCCGCCCGCCTTTCGCGCCGCCCACGCCGTCGGCGACGGCCGCGATCACCCCATGCAGACGCTGCGCCTCGGCCGTGCCCAGGTGCACCCCGCCGAAGTCCTGATTATCCGTCCGCGGCCCCCGCTCAGTGGCGAACCCCGCCGCGACCTCCAGCCTGTCGTCCGGCATATCCCCTCGCTGGCCCCCTCGCTGGAGACGTCAGGGGACGGAGGATGGATTGTGCAGTGCGGGATGGCAAGGGAACCCGCGCGCGTCCCTTTCCGTTCGATTTTCAAGAGAGGACGCCATGGCCAAATATGCGGTGGGAGATCGGGTCGGCTGGAATTCCGAGGCCGGACACGTCAGCGGGCGCATCATCCGGATTCACGAGGCCGATTTCTCCTACAAGGGCCACCCCCGCCGCGCCTCCAGGGACGCCCCTCAGTATGAGATCAAGAGCGACAAGACCGATCACGTCGCGGCGCATCGGGAGGCGGCCCTGACAAAACTGGATTGAGGGCCACAACCGGCGGATGGATTGTGCGAACGGCATGCCCCTTGTCATCCCGGAAGGGCCGCCAGGCGCTATCCGGGACGGGACGCCCCGCTCCCCAAGGCAGCGTAAAGGTCGCCCCAGCGCGGATTGCCCTCCTCCACCAGCGCGAACTTCCATTCCCGCCGCCACCGCTTGATGCGCTTCTCACTCAGGATCGCCTGATCGACGTATTGGTGGGGTTCATACCAGACCAGCCGATCAACGCCGTGATCGCGGGTGTAGCCGTCGATCTGCCCATGCTTGTGCTCACCCACCCGCCGGGCCAGGTCATTGGTCATCCCCACATACAGCCACCCGCAAGGCCCGCTGGCGAGGATGTAAACCCAATAGCTGTGCTCGCGCATGTCCATGCTCCCGGTAATCCGATTGGAACATATCAAGAACACCGATCCATGAAAACCCTTTCAGAAGGCACCCCTCTTGTCATCCCGGAAGCGCCAAAGGCGCGATCCGGGACGGAACAGCGATACTCCCTTCCCTCAAGGCCCGGACGGCGCGAAGCGACGATCCGGGCCAACGGCGCCATCATTCCAACTCGAGGAAAGGCCGACGCCCTTCGCCCGGCTCAGCCTCACGGCTGTCCGGGCGGTGAGGATGGAGGATGCATCGTCCCGTCCCGGCTCTCCGCTTCGCTTCGGCCGGGATGACAAGGAGGGCCCTTGGTCCAAGGCCTCAATCCTCCGCACTTCCAAGCGGAACCACCTTGTCATCCCAGAAGCGCCGAAAGGCGCTATCCGGGACGGGACAGCGACACTCCCTTCCCCCAAGGCCCGGACGGCGCAAAGCGACGATCCGGGCCAGCAGCGCCATCATTCCAACTTGAGGAAAGGCCCCGCTCTTCGCCCGGCCCAGCCTCACGGCTGTCCGGGCGGTGAGGATAGAGGTGCATCGTCCCGTCCCGGCTCTCCGCTTCGCTTCGGCCGGGATGACAAGGTGAAAGCGACCAGGAAGCGCCGTTATAGCGGTATATTATCGTGCTTCTTCCACGGGTTCTGCTGCTGCTTGTTCTTCAGCGTCCCCAGCGCCCGGATCAGTCTCCGCCGTGTGCCATGCGGCATGATGACGTCGTCGATGTAGCCGCGTGAGGCGGCGACGAAGGGGTTGGCGAAGCGGGCCTTGTATTCGGCCTCACGTCTGCCGTCGAAACCAGTCCGCCAGCGTCTGGGCGTCCGCACCCTCCGTCTCAAGGTATCCCGGGATCAGGTCCAGAACCGCCCGGCGGGTTTCCGGGGGCCAGGCGTCAAAGTCCGAGGCCGTCAGTTTCTGCAGGACCGTATCGCCATCGGTCATCCAGTCACCATCGGGCCGACGCACCACGCGGTGCAGGAACTCCTCCAACACCCATGGAACGACCGCCGGAGACATGATCGTCGTCATGGCGCGGAAAAGGGTCAGGTCGACATCCTCGTCGGCCCACTGGCCCGGCGGAAGCGCGAGCATCCGCTTGATCCGCTCGTGATCTTCCGTCCGCGCGAAGTCCCGTCGCGTCAGCGCGGCGATCTCGGCGCCCGACGCGCTCACAGGGGATGCCAAAGGCATTGCGCGACCTGCCAGCCATCGTCCTGCCGGTGGTAGATGCAGGTGTCCTGAAGGCCGGCTTCCGGCACGTGGCTCCAGTGGTAGCTGACGATGGCCCATTGCTCATCCGGGGAAAACCACGGCTCCGTCAGGCCTATGCGCGGATACTGGTGCGCGTCAGGGTCGAAGGGCTGGTCGGCGAACGAAGACGTGGCGACGGCGACCGGAAGATCGCCCCAATCACAGTTCGGCCGGTATCGGGGGCTGATCGCAAAATAGCCTGAGAAGGCCGCCGCCGCCTCATCCCATCGCGGCCATTCCTGAGCAGATGCGAATCCTGACGGAAACGCCAGCAGGCAAAGGGCCGCCACAGGAAGCGACCGAAGGCTCACAACGGAATATTCCCGTGCTTCCTCCACGGGTTCTCCTGCACCTTTCCCTTCAGCGTCCCCAGCGCCCGGATCAATCTCCGCCGCGTCCCGTGCGGCATGATGACGTCGTCGATGTAGCCGCGTGAGGCGGCGACGAAGGGATTGGCGAAGCGTTCCTTGTATTCCGCCTCGCGGGCGGCAAGGGCCTCCGGGTCGCCGGCCTCTTTGCGGAAGATGATCTCCACGGCCCCCTTGGCGCCCATGACGGCGATTTCGGCGGTGGGCCAGGCGTAGTTGACGTCGCCGCGCAGGTGCTTGGAGCTCATGACGTCGTAGGCGCCGCCGTAGGCCTTGCGGGTGATGACGGTCAGCTTGGGCACAGTGGCCTCGGCGTAGGCGAACAACAGCTTGGCGCCGTGCTTGATGAGGCCGCCGTATTCCTGGCGCGTGCCGGGCATGAAGCCGGGCACGTCCACGAAGGTCAGCAGCGGAATGTTGAAGGCGTCACAGAAACGCACGAAGCGGGCGGCCTTGCGGCTGGAATCGATGTCCAGCACGCCGGCCAGCACCTGGGGCTGGTTGGCGACGACGCCGACGGTCTGGCCGTCCAGGCGGCCGAAGCCGGTGATGATGTTGCGGGCGAAACCTTCGGAAATCTCGAAGAATTCCGCCTCGTCCACCACCTTCAGGATCAGTTCCTTCATGTCATAGGGCTGGTTCGGATTGGCGGGGACCAGGGTGTCGAGGCTGGGCTCCTCGCGCTCCGGCTCGTCATAGCTGTCGCGCACCGGCGGCTTCTCGCGGTTCGACAGGGGCAGGAAGCCGACCAGGCGACGGACTTCTGCAAGAGCCTCCAGGTCGTTCTCGAACGCGCCGTCGGCGACGCCGGATTTCTGGGCGTGAACGCGGGCGCCGCCCAGGTCCTCGTGGCTGACGACCTCGTTGGTCACCGTCTTCACCACGTCGGGGCCGGTGACGTACATGTAGGAGGTGTCCTTCACCATGAAGATGAAGTCGGTGATGGCGGGCGAATAGACGTCGCCGCCCGCGCACGGGCCCATGATGACGCTGATCTGGGGGATGACGCCCGAGGCCAGGGTGTTCTGAAGGAAGATGTCGGCGTATCCGGCCAGGGATTCGACCCCTTCCTGAATGCGCGCGCCGCCCGCATCGAACAGGCCGATGATGGGCGCCCCGTTGGTCAGGGCCATGGTCTGCAGCTTGACGATCTTGGCCGCGTGGGCGCCGGACAGGCTGCCGCCGAACACGGTGAAATCCTTGGAGAACACATAGACCAGCCGCCCGCCGATGGTCCCCCGGCCGGTCACCACGCCGTCGCCGGGGATGCGCTGCTTGTCCATGCCGAAGTCGTGGGAGCGGTGCTCCACGAACATGTCGGTCTCTTCGAACGAGCCCTCGTCCAGCAGCACGTCGATGCGCTCTCTGGCCGTGAGTTTGCCCTTGGCGTGCTGGGCCGCGATGCGCTTTTCGCCCCCGCCCTGGCGGGCCTGTTCGCGGCGGGCTTCGAGCTGTTCGAGGATGTCGGTCATAGGGCGGGCTCCCGGGCGTGTCCTTGCGGGCAGGCTTAGGAGGCGGAAGGGGCGGTGGCAAGCAATCCTCCCCCATCGGGGGAGGGGGACCATGC
>JAEZCL010000113.1 GCA_023433585.1 Pseudomonadota bacterium | reverse complement strand
GCGCCGCCCTGGCCCTGGGCGCCGGAGCAGCCTCGACGGGCGCGGCCTCAACGGGCGCGGGCTCGACGATCGGCTCGGCCGCCGCGTCCATGGCCGGCGCCGTCTCGAGGTTCAGCGGCCCGGACGTCATGGGCGCGGTCTCCGCCGACGCTGGGACGGCCGCCTCATCGGCGTTCATCACGGCCCAGGCTCCCAGCGCGGCCACGGTCACGACGCCGATGGGCGCCAGGATCATCCAGGACCTCACCTTGCCCCTGCTGCGTGCGGCGCCACGCGCATAGACGGGCGTGAAGCCGTGCGCCTCGGCGGTGGTCATCTCCGGGACGATGGGCTGGGGCTGGGGCGCCCCAGGGTCGGCGGAGGTCAGAGTATCGGCGTAGGTCAGAGACATGGCGTTCTCCTTCATGGTGACGCGCAAGAAACCGCCCCCCGACCTCACGGTTCCGTGATCGCCGTGAAAGCCCTGAAGAAACACCGTTATCGCCGCAATCCCGCCGGAAGCCGCCGCGCGTTCGCCCCGATTGCCCAGCTTTCGGGCCGAAACCGGACGCCGCGTCATTCTCGCGCGAAACTCGCCTGCCGGTTGACCGGACGTTCAGCCTTGTCCATCACCATGCGGGGAACCGGCCGGATTCATCAGGAAGGGCGCGCGTTTATGGGCTTGATGGCGAACATCCGCCGCGATCTGCGTTTCGTCGGCGGCCTGCGCCGTCTGCTCCAGCGCATCAAGCCGATCCAGCTGGACAGCCCGGACCTGATCTGTGACGACGTCGAAGAGGTGGTCGACCGCTTCCCCGACCATCTGGCCGTCGCCGACGAGCGCCGCTCCCTGACCTACCGCGAGCTGGACGCCCTGGCCAACCGCTATGCCCACTGGGCGCGCGGCCGCAATCTCAGGCGCGGCGACGTGGTGGCCCTGATGATGCTGAACCGGGCCGAGTTCCTGGCCGCCTGGCTGGGCTTCTCCAAGGTCGGGATCGCCACGGCCCTCATCAACACCAATCTGTCGGGCCAGCCCCTGGCCCACTGCCTGAACATCGTCGGCGCCGCCCAGGTGATCGCCGACGACGAGACCTGGCGCCAGGTCGAGACCGCCCGCCCCTTTGCCGAAAAGACCCTGATGCTGTGGGTGCTGGGCCTGAACGCCGAGGACGAGGCCAGCGAGCGGCGCGGCCTGGACGCAGGCGTGCGCGGGGCCTCGGGCGTCCGCCCCGACCGGGCCCTGCGCGCGGGGCTCACCAACCGCGACACCGCCCTCTACATCTTCACCTCGGGCACCACCGGTCTGCCCAAGGCCGCCCGCATCCCCCACTCACGCGCGCGCACCTACATGCGCGCCTTTGCCGGCGCCACCGCCTCCACCGACAAGGACCGGCTCTACTGCGTCCTGCCGCTCTATCACTCCACCGGCGGGCTGGTGGGCATCGGCTCGGTGCTGCTGAACGGCGGCGCGGTGATCCTGCGCAAGAAGTTTTCCGCCACAGGCTTCTGGCCCGACGTGGCCGAGAGCGGCGCCACCACCTTCGTCTATATCGGCGAGCTGTGCCGCTATCTGGTCAATTGCCCGCCGAACGAGATGGAGCGGGCGCACAGGCTGCGCCTGGCCTTCGGCAACGGCCTGCGCCCCGACGTCTGGCCCGAGTTCAAGAGCCGTTTCGGCATTCCGGACATCCTGGAGTTCTATGGCTCCACCGAAGGCAACGCCTCGCTGTTCAACTTCGACGGCCGCACCGGCGCCATCGGCCGCGTCCCGCGCTGGCTGCGCGGACGGCTCCAGGTCCGGCTGATCCGGTTCGATACGGGCGAGAACGAACCGGTGCGCGGGCCGAACGGGCGCTGCATCGAATGCCGGCCCGGCGAGATCGGCGAGTTGATCGGCCTCATCAAGGCCGACGTGCGCCACGACTATTCCGGCTACGCCGACAAGGCCGCCTCCGAACAGAAGGTGCTGCGCGACGTCTTCACCGCCGGGGACGCCTGGTTCCGCACCGGCGACCTGATGCGCCAGGATTCCGACGGCTATTTCTATTTCATCGACCGCATCGGCGACACCTATCGCTGGAAGGGCGAGAACGTCTCGACCTCCGAAGTCGAACAGCGCCTGGCCGAGGCGCCGGGGGTCAAGGAGGTCATCGCCTACGGCGTCCAGGTTCCCGGCCATGACGGGCGCGCGGGCATGGTCACCGTGGTTGCGGACGGCCGCTTCGGGGTCAAGAAATTCGCCGCCTTCGTCGACGAGCAGCTGCCCCATTACGCCCGGCCCGTCTTCGTGCGCGTGGCCCGCACGCTGGAGACCACCGGCACCTTCAAGTATCGCAAGGTGGACCTGGTCAAGGACGGCTTCGACGTGACCCGGCTGGAGGACGCGATCTACATGCGCGACGCCAAGGGCGCCTACACCCGCCTCAAACCGGAGACCTTCGATACGATCATGAAGGGCGAGGCGCGGTTCTGAGGGGGCCTTCTCCCGTCAGCGCGCACTCAATTCTCCTCCCCATCGCCGCAGGGCGATGGGGACGGACAGACGGGCCGAAGGC
>JAEZCL010000053.1 GCA_023433585.1 Pseudomonadota bacterium | reverse complement strand
GGCCGGCAGCAACGGCCGGGGCAGCGGCAGGGGCAGTTCGGCGGCGGGACTCGTCACGGCCCCCGGGGTGCCCGTCTCCAGCGCCAGCCGGCGCAGCAGGCCGAGCATCCGGTACCGGCCGCCCCGGGCGCCCCCCCCCCGCCCCCGCCCGCGGTGGGGGGCGGGGGCCGTCGTGTTCTGCAGGGCGTGACACCTGACGATGCCGCAGGCATTGACAGCACGCTTTAAAAACACATAGCTTGAAGTTCGGCGGGACCGGTCGGGTCCGGTCCACCAGCGGCCCTCAGACCGCCGCTGACCCCTGCCGACAGACATTGGAGGTGTCTGGCTTGAGCACCAGAGAGACCTACGAGTCCCTGAACCTCGAACCCAAGCCGATCCGCCCGCACATCCTCGCCGCGGCAACCGTGGTCTTCGGCGAGGACTACTACTCGGGCCGCCGCGAGACGATCAACCTGTCCGGCTTCGTGCAGCTCAACAAGTGGCCCATGCCGGGCTTCGAGCACAAGGTCGACGAGAACGGCTACGCGCAGTTCGCCACCGAGCTGATCAGCGCGCCCGAGGTGGGCATCAAGGGGTTCAGCTACGAGTTGGACGACCGCATCCAGGTCCTGTCCAACCCGTTCCTGCCCAACAGCGGGCACGTGCGGCAGATCGTGCCGGGCAAGAACTTCCCGGCCGAGTTCTACATCCGCCGCTTCGGCATCCTGGAGTCGAGCACGCTGCGGCTCGCCCACCGCAACGTCATCGACATCTACGGCGTGGTCGACAGCGTCCCGCCGTTCAAGAAGCCGCTGACCGGGCCCTACCTGGGCAAGCCGCGCGGTGACGGTCCCTTCGACGTGATGGCCGCGCCGAACGTCGTCAAGGGCACCACGCTGCCGGAGGCGTGGTACCCGGCCAACGACGAGAACCAGCCGGTCGGGATCACGCCGAACCTGTTCTTCGCGCCCAGCGCCGGCCCGTGCATGTCCATGCTGGTCGACCCGTCCATGATCATGCAGACCTCGCTGGAGGGGCAGATCGAGGTCGAGGTCAACGGCAAGACGGTGCGGGTCGACCTGGCCGGGGACTACCGCAAGGCGGCCGGTGCCGAGGTGCTGCTCTTCGGCCCGGACAAGCACGACGAGGGCCCGGGCGTGCTCGCCCAGCTGGCCCGCGTCGCGGTCGTCGGACACAGCCCGGAGCTGGGTGGCCGGGTCATGCTGCGGGCGAGCTGGCCGCGGGTCTCCGGCGGCACGCTGGGCGAGGGCAACGAGGACAGCCTCAGCCGGCTCAAGTTCCCCGGCGACCTGCACATCGACGCCGAGTTCGAGCTGGTCACGCCGCACGAGACGCTCTACGCCGCCAACTCCGTGCACGTCAACGGCAAGATGCGCGGCATGGAGGCCACCGGCACCGAGCTCAAGCTGGACGGCTCGGACACCGCCCTGGTCACCGTGGACGAGCAGCCGAAGGCTCGCCTCACCGGCGTCAACCTGGTGATGCGGGACGCGCTGGTCGGCGAGCACGCCGCGGTGAACGCCTGACCGACGGGTCCGCTTGACGGGCCTGCCGGCCAGAGGTTCTACTAGTAAAACCAATAGCAACGTACCGTCACGATGTCCCTCCCGGCTGCTACGGCGGTCGGGAGGGACGCGCGCTCAGGGGGTACCGCGTGGACCAGCGGCTGCTGCTCATGCACCAGATGATGCTCGGCGACGCGCCCCGGCTGCGGGCGTACGACAGGGCGCTGGAGGAGGCCGTCACCCCCGGCGA
The DNA here is from genome assembly GCA_023433585.1 of Pseudomonadota bacterium. Classification (GTDB taxonomy): domain Bacteria; phylum Pseudomonadota; class Alphaproteobacteria; order Caulobacterales; family Caulobacteraceae; genus Brevundimonas. The sequence goes on along the minus strand of JAEZCL010000053.1, from coordinate 1,392 downwards.
CGTGGTGGTCGACGTGGGCGCGGGGCTGCTCGCGCTCTCCCTGCTGGCGCTGCGGCACGGCGCCGAGCACGTGTACGCGGTCGAGGCCGACCCGGCCACCGCCGCGGCGGCGGCCCGCATCATCGAGGCCAACGACCTCAAGGGACGGCTCACCCTGGTCACCGGCGACGCCCGTACGGTCCGGCTGCCCCGCAAGGCGGACGTGCTGGTCTCCGAGATGATGGGAAACCTCGGCCCGGAGGAGGAGATGGCCGAGGTGCTGCACGTGATCGCCCGTCGCCACCTGCGCCCCGGCGGCCGGGTGGTGCCCCGGCGGCTGCGGACCTGGCTGGCCGCGGCCGAGTTCGCCGACGAGGGCTGGGGGCTGTGGGGCGGCGACTTCTACGGCTACCGGCTCGACCCGGTGCAGGAGCTCGTGGCCCCGGCGGCCCAGCTGCACTTCTTCCAGCGTCCGCCGAAGCTGCTGACCGAGCCCACAGTGGTGCTCGACCAGGCGCTCGACGGCCGGTCGCCGTCCCGGCAGACGCTGCGGCAGCGGCTGCCGGTCATCGCGCCGGGGAGGCTGCACGCCGTGCTCGGCTTCTTCACCGCCGACTTCACCGACGACGTCACGCTGTCGAACTTTCCGTCGTACCCCGGATGCAACTGGGCGGTCTGGGTGTGGCCGCTGCGGCACACCGACGTGGCCGAGGGTGACGAGCTGTCCGTCGCCCTGCGCCGCCCGGCCCGGCGCGACGTCCGCGCCGTGACCGACTGGCGGCTGGAGTGCGGCCTGTCCCGGCAGAGGAGGTCCTGATGCCCTTCGCGGTGGGTACCGTCCGCGACATTCCCGTCCGTGGCGCTCTCAAGCTCTGCGGCCTGACCTGGGCCGCGGAGTGCCTCTGGTTCTCCGAGGCGGTCTCCAGCCAGATCGCCTCCCTGGACCCGATCAGCGGCAAGGTGGTCCGCCGGCTCGACTGCCCCGGCGTGCGCACCGACCTGACCACGATCGGCGGGCGGCTGCTGCAGGTGGCGGGCGACGACCGCGTGCTGCGGCTGGTCGATCCCGAGGACGGCGAGCTGCTCGGCGAGTTCGGCAACCCGCGTCCCGGCAACGTGCTGTGCGGGCTGGAGGCGACCCGGCACGGGCTCTGGCTGGGCTACGAGGACCTGCGCCAGGTCGACCTGCGTGACCCGGACGGTTTCGGGCTGATCGACACGTTCCCGGTCCGGCAGCCGATCGCCGGCCTGACCGTCTCCGACAGCTACCTCGTCTACTCCGACCGCGACGCGGCCACCATCAACCTGTACGACGTGGCGGCCCGCCGGGAGGTGGCCGCCTACTCGGTCGCGGGCAACCCGACCGGCATCACCTGGGACGGCCGCCGCATCTGGTACTGCGACTTCACCACC
>JAEZCL010000035.1 GCA_023433585.1 Pseudomonadota bacterium | reverse complement strand
AGCGCCTCGGTGGTCTCCGCGGAGAAGGCCCGCTCGGAGAGGACGTCGCACAGGCCCTCGTCGTCCTCCGCGCCGCCCGTGGCCTGCCCGCTGTCCCTGCTGCGCCCGCCGCCGACCGTGACGCCGGACACCCGCACCAGCACGGCCTTGGGCCCGCGCTCGGTCTCCACCGCGTCGTACTCGACCGGGACGCCGGGCGTCAGCGCCCACTTGTCGCCGTCGAGCATGTTCGCGTGCACGAACACGTCGTCGCTGCCGTCGTCCGGGGCGATGAACCCGTAGCCCCGCACCTCGTCGAACCGCACCACTTTGCCAGTGAGCATCGCCATTCCCGCGTCCATCCGCCCCAAATCCAGGTGCCCCGCCCGCAGGACCGGGACGGCGCCCAGAGTGGCACCTGTCCCGTGCAGGCCGGCACCCGTACCCGACCCCTATGGTGCACCTATCGCCGAGGCCCGCCGCGGCGAGGGGTGCCGCAGCGCCTACCATCGGCCAACGTGATCGAGCAGATCCTGCCCTCCACCGTGGCGGTGTCCGAGTCCTTCACCGATCCCGCCGGCGTGACCCTGTTCCCCGAGGAGGAGGCGCTGGTGGCACGGTCGGTGGAGAAACGACGCCGGGAGTTCACCACCGTGCGGCACTGCGCCCGGCTGGCCCTCGGCGAGCTGGGCCTCGCCCCGGCGCCGATCGTCTCCGGCGCACGCGGTGCCCCGCTCTGGCCGGACGGCGTGGTCGGCAGTATGACGCACTGCGATGGCTACCGGGCGGCGGTCGTCGGCCGTACGGCGGCGTTCGCCAGCCTCGGGGTGGACGCCGAGCCGCACGCCCCGCTGCCCGACGGGGTGCTCGGAGCGATCGCCCTGCCGGCCGAACGGTCGCGCACCGTCACGCTGGCCGCGGTCCGCCCCGCCGTCTGCTGGGACCGCCTGTTGTTCAGCGCCAAGGAGGCGGTGTACAAGGCGTGGTTCCCGCTCACCGGCCAGTGGCTGGACTTCTCCGAGGCGGACATCGTGTTCGACCCGGCCGGCACGTTCGAGGCCCGGCTGCTGGTGCCCGGTCCGGTGCTCGGCGGGGCCGAGGTGCGGGCGTTCGCGGGCAGGTTCCTGGTCGAGCGGGGACTGGTGGTCACCGCGATCAGCATCCCGGCGGTCGCGTCCTAACCGTCGGCGCTGAGCCGCGTCTTCTGCACCTTGCCCAGGGCGTTGCGGGGCAGGGCGTCGACCAGGCGCACCTCGCGTGGTCGCTTGTGCGCCGAAAGGTGCCGGGCCACGAAGTCGATCAGCTCGGCCTCGCCCACCCCGTCGCCCACCACGTACGCGGTGACCTGCTGACCGAGGTCGGGGTGCGGTGTGCCCACCACGGCTGCCTCACGGACCCCCGGGTGCGTCAGCAGGGCGTCCTCCACCTCCCCGGCGCCGATCCGGTAGCCACCGCTCTTGATCAGGTCGGTCGACGCCCGGCCGACGATCCGGTGCCAGCCGTCCGGGTCGACGGTGGCGACGTCCCCGGTGCGGAACCAACCGTCCGGGGTACGGCTCGCCGCGTCGGCGTCCGGACGGTTGAGGTAGCCGTCGAACAGCGTGGGGCCGGTGACCTGAAGCTCGCCCATCGTCGCCCCGTCGGCCGGGAGCGGGGTGCCGTCGTCGCCGACCAGCCGCGTACGGACCCCGGGCAGCGCCAGCCCGACGGTGCCGGGCCGGCGTGGGCCGTCCGTCCGGGCGCTAACAGTGATCAGGGTCTCGGTCATCCCGTAACGCTCGACGACCCGGTGACCGGTGAGGGTGGCGAGGTCGGCGAAGACCGCCGCCGGCAGCGCCGCGCTGCCCGAGACCAGCAGCCGCGCCGGACGCAGCGCCCGGGCCGCGTCCGGGTCGGCGGCGATTCGGGACCACACCGTCGGCACCCCGAAGTACATCGTGCCGTTGGCGGCGGCGTACCGGTCGGGGCGGGGGCGGCCCACGTGGTGCAGCCGGCCGCCCAGCCGCAGTGGTCCGAGCACGCCGAGCACCAGCCCGTGCACGTGGAACAGCGGCAGGCCGTGCACCAGCAGGTCGTCCGGCGTCCATGCCCAGGCGTCGGCCAGCCCGTCGAGGCAGGCGGCGATCGCGCGGCGGGAGATCACGGCGCCCTTCGGGGCGCCGGTGGTGCCGCTGGTGTAGAGGATCACCGCGGTGCGGGCCGGATCCGGCTCGGGGTGGACGGTGTCCGACCGGCGGGTCAGGTCGACGGGTACGACGGGCCGGCCGGCGTCACCGACGGTGCGTTCCGCGCCGGCCGGGGCCAGCAGCGCCGTCGCGTCCGAGTCGCGCAGGATGTGATCGCGCTCCATCGGCCCGGCGTCCGGCGGGATCGGCACGACCGCAACCCCGGCCGTCAGCGCGCCCACCACGCCGACCACGGTCTCCAGGGTGGCGGTGGCCTCGATCGCCACCCGGTCGACGCCGCGCAGCTCGTCGGCCACCGCCGTGGCAAGGCGGCGAAGCTCCACCCAGGACGCCGCCCGGCCGCCGACCCGGATCGCGTCCGGGTGCTCGTCGGTTGTCTTCGTCAGCCAGCCCAGCAGCGGCATGGTGCGATCCTCTCAGCGGCCCGGTCCGAGCCCTGCCGGGGGCCGCGACGCCGGTAGGGTCGTGGGGTACCGCCGGATCCGGGCGGGCGAGTGCGCCGCCGGTGGGCCGGGAGAACGGTCCTGACCGTAGTCGGGGGTCTCCGCGGCCTGCCACCCCTACCGGCCGTGGCGGTCGTGCGGGCGGGGAGGTGACATCGGTGGTCGCGAGGGCGACGGCGGCATCCGGCGGTGTCCGGGCGGTGGTGTTCGACCTCGACGGGGTGCTGGTCGACAGCCTCGCCGTGGCCAGAGAGGCGTTCGCCCTCGCCTACGCCGAGGTGGTCGGCGACGGCCTGGCCCCGGTCGACGAGTACTGCCGCCACCCGGGCCGGTACCTGCCGGAGGTGCTGGAGCTGATGGGTCTGCCGGCGGCGCTCGCCGAGCCGTTCGTGCGGCAGAGCAACCGCCTTGCACACCGGGTCAGCCCGGTCGTCGGCGCGGCGGAGCTGCTGCGCACCCTGCGTCGGCGGGGGATCGGGCTCGCCGTGGCCACCGGCCGCAGCGGTGTACGCGCCCGGGACCTGCTCGGCCGGCTCGACCTGTTGCCGCTCGTCGACCACGTGGTGGGCTCGGACGAGGTGCCCCGCCCGAAGCCCGCGCCCGATATCGTACGGCGGGCGCTGCACCTGCTCGGGGCCCGGCCGGAGGAGGCGCTGATGGTCGGTGACGCGCCCAGCGACCTGGCCAGCGCGCGGGCGGCGGGGGTGACGGCGGTGGCCGCGCTGTGGGGCGAGTCCGACGAGGAGACGCTGCGCGCGGCCGGCCCGGACGTCGTTCTGACCCGGCTCGACGAGCTGCTGCCGCTCTGCCCGGCACGGCCGTGACGAGCCACACCGGATCCGTGGGCGAGAAGCCGCCCGGAGCCGCCGCCCGCCCGGACGGACGCCCGGACACCTGGCGTGACCGGGCGACACCCCTGTCGCCGGGCGGTACCCCTGTGGAGGATGGTTTCCCGCCTCGACACCCCCGATTCGTCACCTGATCAGTTGATCGGGGCATCGGTTGCGCGGATGATGTCGGGCGTCGGTCGGCCCGGGTCCGGCCCGTTGCCGCGGACCGACGCCGCGATCAGCCGAGTGGTCCGCCCTTCCCGGCGGCAAACCGCACATGAAGGAGGACCATCCCGGATGCCGGTCATCGAGGTCGATCATCTGCAGAAGCGGTACGGCGAGAAGGTCGCGGTCGACGACGTTTCCTTCACCGTCGAGCAGGGCGAGATCTTCGGCGTCCTCGGCCCGAACGGCGCCGGCAAGACGACCACTGTGGAATGCGTGCAGGGGTTGCGCCGTCCCGACGGCGGGACCGTCCGGGTGTGCGGGCTGGACCCGGTGCGCGACCGCACCGAGGTGCGCCAGCGCGTCGGTGCCCAGCTCCAGGAGAGCCAGCTGCCGGACAAGGTGCGGGTGCGGGAGGCGCTGGACCTGTACCGGTCCTTCTACCGCAACCGGGCCGACATCGACGAGCTGCTGACCGACCTCGGCCTGGCCGAGC
>JAEZCL010000285.1 GCA_023433585.1 Pseudomonadota bacterium | reverse complement strand
CCGGGTCTGTTCACGGGTCATTTCGCTGTTGCGGTCAGGGCGGCGGTCCTGGGCGAAGGCTTCGCCCGCGCTGGCCATGATCGGCACGACGAGCGACGCGATCGCCGTGGCCACGATGAAGCGTTTCATGCTGTTTCATCCTTGCACCGCCAGATCGGCGGCTTTGCCCCAGAGTTCGCCATTCGTCATGAACCTGAACTGAACGTGGTTGTCAGACTGGCGCTCAACGCCCTGATGGACAAGGAAAAGCCCCGCCGGCGTCCGGCGGGGCTCAACCTTTCAACGACGCCTCTCAATAGACGTTCAGGAGCACGTCGGCGATCAGCCCCGTGGCCAGGGCGATGAGCACGATGTCGTTGTTGGCGTGGACCCAGCGATAGCCGCGCGGCGCAGGGCGCAGGCCATAGAAGTACGGGTCGCGCACATGGTAGCTGCGATAGGCGCTGGGCAGGGTGTGTCCCCGCTGCCAGCGATAGTTCTGATAACGGGGCTCTACCCGGTAATAGCCGTAGCTGGGCGCATAGTAGTAGCCGCGCCGGGCGCCGGTGTAGCCGCGAAATTCCGAGCGGCCGCGCCACCAGTTCGGATTGCTCCGCTCCCAGCGATCCGCGCGCCGGTCCTGACGGAAGTCCCGGCGATCGTGACGATTGTCGCGTCGCCAGTCCCGGCGGTCGTCGCGGCGGTCCTGACGCCATTCACGGCGATCCTGGCGGTTGTCTCGGCGGTAGTCGCGCCGATCATCGCGGCGATCCTGGCGCCATTCGCGGTCGCCGCGGCGCGACTGGGCCTCGGCGGCCAGGGGAGCGGAGATGGTGATGAGGCCGACGGCGACGGCGACGGCCTTGGCGAGGGCTTTCATGGCGATCCTCATTGAACGGGGCCGCGACGGAATGCGGGCGCGCGGCCGTTTAACCGCCGCCAGACTCCGGCCCTGCACATGAATTCACCCTGAACGACTGGTTCAGGTTGATCGCGCAGCCCCGTTGCGCCGGGCGTCGGCGGCGCCCAGATCATCCGTGCAACTGGAAAGGACGCGCATGAGCAAGCCCCTGGAACTCTGGTACTGGCCCACGCCCAACGGCTGGAAGATCACCATCGCGCTGGAGGAGATGGGCCTGCCCTACGAGGTCAAGCCGGTGAACATCGGCGCGGGCGAGCAGTTCCGCGCCGAGTTCCTAGCCGTCAGCCCCAACAACCGGATGCCGGCCCTGGTCGATCCGGACGGGCCGGACGGAAAGCCGCTGTCGATCTTCGAGTCCGGCGCCATCCTGCAATATCTGGGGAACAAGACGGGTCGGTTCTATCCCGCCGAAGCCCGCGCCCGCGCCGAGACGGACCAGTGGCTGTTCTGGCAGGTGGGCGGCCTGGGGCCGATGGCGGGTCAGACCCACCACTTCCGCCAGTACGCGCCCAGCTTCATCAGGGACCAGCGCCAGATCGCCTATGGCGTGCGACGCTATACGGACGAGACCAACCGACTTTACGGCGTGCTGGATCGCCGGCTGGCGGAGCGCGACTATGTGGCGGGCGATTACTCCATCGCCGACATGGCCATCTGGCCGTGGATCCTGCCGGGGCCGCAGGGCCAGTCGCTGGATGACTTCGCGCATCTGAAGGCCTGGGTCGAGCGGGTCGGCGCCCGCCCGGCGGTGCAGGCGGGGCGCGCGGTCGGCGCCGATCTGCGCGGGGACCTGGGCGGTTCGGGCAAGGCGGCGGAGGATGCGCGCAGGATGCTGTTCGGACAGCGCGCCCGGTAAACGGAAACTTGCCACAGGATTACGAAGTCCTGAATCCCGATTTGAGTATTCAGAACTCCTTTACTGAAAAGATTTTCCGAACGCCGCGCTGTTAACTTTAACTTCAATGGCGGGGGTATTTCATCGTTATCCAAGGCGGGGCCAGAAAGGCCTCGTTCACGGAGGATACGGTGATGAACGCGCAAGAACTGGCGCACGACTGCGAAACCCCCGTCGACGGCGGTCTTCCGCTGCCGACCCCGGACATGGACGGCGACGCCCTGTTCCGGCTGGGCCTGATGTATTCTACCGGCCAGGGCGGCGCGCCCATGGACCGGGTCAGCGCCCACATGATCTTCAACCTCGCCGCCCTGAAGGGCTCCGTCGAGGCGCGAGCTTACCGCAAGGAGCTGTCCGAGGAGATGGACCGCGAGGATCTGGCCGAGGCCCAGCGTGCCGCGCGCCGCTGGATCGACCAGGGCGTGGTCAATCTGGCGGCCTGATATTCACCCGTCATTTCCGGCCCCGGGTCGCGCCGCCTGCGCGGCCCGTGCCTAGAACCGCGTATAGACGCTGTCGTTGATCGAATAGCTGAAGCTGACCGGCAGCGAATCGCGGATCTGGCTGAAGAAGACGCCCAGCTCCGCCAGGGTGGTGCGGGGCGCGTACAGGATGTCGGACCGCCTCAGCGCCACGGGCATGGTGCGGGCGGTGCTGAGGTCGATCACCCGCATCATGCGCACATTGCCCGGCCCGCGCCGCACCAGCGCCACCTCGGATCGTTTGGCTGTGGGCAGGAAGCCGCCGGCCATGATGACCGCCTGCCAGGCCTCGATGTCGCCGGGCATGTCATAGACGCCGGGCGTGCGCACCTCGCCGTCCACCCACACCTTGAGCGGCCCGGCCTGGGTCAGGCTGACTTCCACCAGCGGATTGCGAAGCTGGCTGGCGTAGGCGCTGGAAAGCGACGCCTGAAGCTCGGGCAGGGAGCGGTCCGCCGCCATCACCTGGCCGATGAGGGGCATGGATATGCGCCCGTCCGGCCCCACCCGCACCGCCCGGTTCAGTTCGGGGGCGGAGGGCGTCTGAATGTCCAGCTCATCGCCGGGATAGATCAGATATTCCGGCTCGGCGTCGGTCCAGTCCGCGAAGGGGATGTCGGGAAAATCCGGTGCGGGGCGCTGTCGGCCCAGGCTCCCGGCCCCGCTGGAACAGGCGGCCAGTCCCCCGGCCGAGGCGGCCAGGGTGATCAGCAGATGGCGGCGGTCAAGGGTCATGGACGACTCGATAAATTCGGGCGCGGCTCAGGCTGGCGCGCCAATCGTAACCGATGGTTAACGTGCAGGGGCGAACTCTGGCCTTCGTTAACCCTGTTTGACTGGATTCGCCCGCGATGCGCACGACCGCCTATCTGTCGACACGTCCGCGCTACGGGTTGATGGATCTGGCGCTGCTGCTGGTGCGCGAGCTGTGGGTCATGATCGCCGTGTTCCTGGTGATCGTGGTCGTGGGGCTGATCGTCGTCCTGACCATGGTCAGCAAGACCTACACGGCGCGATCCAGCATCGTCGCCACGGTGGGGCAGGAATACGTCTATCAGCCGACGGTGGGTCCCGAACGCAACAGCACCAACGTGCCCCAGGTCAACGAGATCGCCCAGGCGGAAGCGGCGATCCTGGGCAGCACCGAGCTGAAACGGCGGGTGGTGCGCGCCCTCGGGGTGGAGACGGTGCTGGGCGCGCGCGCCGCGGCCCGGGCGACCAGCGCCGAGGCGGCCGAACGGTCCGCCGTGCGCGCCATGACCCGGAACCTGGAGATCGACACCGCGCCGCTGAGCGGGGTGATCCATCTGCGCTACGAG
>JAEZCL010000236.1 GCA_023433585.1 Pseudomonadota bacterium | reverse complement strand
GCCTTCGCCCACGCCGCCGGAAAAAGCCCGCCCGACGCCGCCCCGCCCCAGCCAGAACCGCCCCGACCCCGGCCTGGATCTGGACTCCCTGGCCCAGCCCTCGCCGCGCCGACAGCCCCAGCGCCCGACGGGCCAGTCCGGCGCCGGCCAGGCGCCGCGCGCCACGGGATCGCAGATCGCCGACCTGGGCGGACAGGTCACCCGGCACTGGATCCTGAATTGCGATCTGGAAGGCATGCGCGACCTGTCCATTCCGGTGCGTGTGACCATCACCTCGTCCGGGCGCATCAGCGCCGGGCCGACCCTGACCGAGCGTCGCGCCGGCGCCGTCTGGCAGACGGCGTCCGAAGCGATGCTGCGCGCCCTGCGCGCCGCCGAGCCGTTCGACGTGCCGGACGGTTTCCAGACCCAGGAGATCAATTTCCGCTTCCGCGCCGATCAGGCCTGCGCCAATCGGTAGAGCGAAATCGGTTCAGTTGGACGCAGTCCGACTGGGCTCAGATTTCGCTCCAATTTGATTCTGGACCATTTTCTGGATTCAGGTCGATTCGATCTGAAGCAAAAATGGTCTAGGGGAGCCGTCATGTCGCCCGCGCGTTTGTGACTTGCGCGCGTACGGCCAAGCCCGAAAGTCGCCGCAATGCTCCGGCGCCATGCCGGGACCGAACATCAACCGCCGCCTGTCCGGGGAGACTTCATCTCATGCGACCGAACAAACGCCTCAACGTGCTGATCGCCGCCGCCGCCGCCATCGCCCTGGCGCCGTCAGCCGTGACGCCCGCCATGGCCCAGTCCGGAACGCCCGAGGTCGAGATCACCCAGGGCGTCCTGCGCCCGCTGCAGATCGCGGTGGCGCCGTTCAGCGGGCCGCGCGGGGCCGACATCTCGGGCGTGATCTCGAACAACCTGCAGCGTTCGGGCTTCTTCGATCCGCTGGATCCCAACGCCTTCATCCAGCAGGACCTCAACCTGGCCAACCAGCCGGACTTCCCCCTGTGGACCCGCATCGGCGCCCAGGCGGTGCTCTATGGCTCGGTCATGCCCCAGGCGGACGGGCGGGTTCAGGTGGGCTTCCGCCTCTATGATCCCTACCGCGAATGCCAGCTGGTGGGCTTCTCCTTCACCGCCACCGACGACAACTGGCGCCGGCTGGCGCATAAGATTTCCGACGTGGTCTATCAGCGCCTGACCGGCGAGCAGGGCTATTTCGACACCCGGGTGCTGTTCGTGTCCGAAAGCGGCACGGGCCTGAACCGGTTCAGCCGCCTGACGGTGATGGATCAGGACGGGTTCAATCCCTTCTATCTGACCGGCGGGGACGAGATCATCCTGACCCCGCGTTTCTCGAACAATCCCAACGAAATCACCTACATGGCCCTGGGTGAGGGCTATTCGCGCATCTACATCATGAACCTGCAGACCGGCCGCCGCGAAAGCATCGGCGAGTTCCCGGGGCAGGTGTTCGCGCCGCGCTTCTCGCCCGATGGGAACCGGCTCGCCTTCTCGATCAGCGTGGGCGGCAACACCGACATCCATGTCATGGACCTGCGCACGCGCCAGACCCGTCGCCTGACCAGCGATCCCGGCATCGACACCTCGCCGTCCTTCAGCCCGGACGGAACCCAGATCGTGTTCGTGTCCGACCGTTCCGGTTCGGCGCGGCTCTACACCATGCGCGCGGACGGGTCGGGCCAGCGGGCCATATCGCGTGGCGGCGGCATCTACACCGCCCCGTCCTGGAGCCCGCGCGGCGACCTGATCGCCTTCACCAAGCAGCAGGGCGGGCGCTTCCACATCGGCGTCATGGATTCCTCGGGCGGCGGCGAACGCATCCTGTCGTCCAGCTATTTCGAGGAAGGGCCGTCCTGGGCGCCCAACGGCCGCTACATCATGTTCGCGCGCCAGACGCCGGGCGGTGGGTCGCGCCTGTGGACCGTCGACGTCACCGGCCGGGTGGTGGGCCAGGCGTCCTATGCCGGACTGGCGGGCGACCCGGCCTGGTCGCCGCTGCTGGACCCGCCGCCGGCGGACCTGGGCGTGGGCCAGGCGTCGGACAGCTGTCCCGCCTGAACCGATTTCGCTCTAATCGGGTGAGCACGGTTTTGTGAACGGCGGAAATCCAGCGGAGCCATATGCTCAACTATGCGTTATCGCGGCTGGCGCCCGTCAATGGCCAAGGCTAGTGGCTAACGGCAAAGCTGAACGGCCGCCGCCGCGGTCCCAAGAAGGAGACGACCCTATGCATTCCCCGCGTTCGATCATTCGCCTGTCGGCCGTCGGCCTTCTCGTGGTCGCCATGGCCGCCTGCGCCCCGCGCCAGCAGCCTGAGCCGATCACCCCGCCGCCGCCCGGTCAGCCGTCGCAGCCCAGCCAGCCGGGCGCGCCCACCGGTCCGGTGAATCCCGGCGCCCTGCCCGGCGCCGTGACGCCCGGTTCGGTCGGCGATTTCCGCCAGAATGTGGGCGATCGCGTCTATTTCGACCTGGACAGCTATTCGGTCCGTTCCGACGCCATGCCGCGCCTGGACGCCCAGGCCCAGTGGCTGAACCGCTATCCGAGCGTGACCGTGCGCGTCGAGGGCAACGCCGACGAACGCGGCACCCGCGAATACAACCTGGCCCTGGGCGCCCGCCGCGCCGAGGCCGTGCGCGCCTATCTGGTCAGCCGCGGCGTCGCGCCCAACCGCATCGACACCATCTCGTACGGCAAGGAGCGGCCCATCGCCATGGGCTCGAACGAGCAAGCCTGGGCCCAGAACCGCAACGCCCACACCGCCATCGTGTCGGGCGCGCCGCAGTAAGGTCCGCGCCGTCGCATCTGGGGGGATCGGCCGACGGGCCGGTCCCCCTTTTCTTTTCGAGGCCCTGTTTCTTTTCGAAGCCTCGTGTGGCGCGAACGGCCTTGCGGGCGCCGCAAACCGATGGAACCAATGACGCCATGAAGATCAGATCCGTCTCCGTCTCGCTTCGGGCCCTCGTCGCCGGCGCCGTGGCCGCGCCCATGCTCGGCGCCGCCGCCTTCATGATCGCCGCCGCCCCGGCGGATACGGCTCACGCCCAGCAGCAGCCGGCCCCGCCGGCCATCGAGTGGACCCCGCGCCGCCTGAACCAGCTGGACCGCAACGTCCGCCGCCTGGAGCGCGCCCTGACTCAGCGCAACGCCGCCGGCGACCCCGTCATCATCGAAACGGACCCCGAGGTCATCATCCTTCAGGGCGTGGTCAGCACCATGCAGCGCCGTCTGTCGGATCTGGAATCGACGTTTCAGCGGGTCAATGCGGACATCGAGCGGCTGACCTTCGCCCTGGACGAAGCCCAGCGCGACAACGCCGCCATGCGTGCGCTGCTGGCGGATTCCAACAACCGGATCGCGGAGCTGGAAAGCGGGCTTCAGGCGGTGGCCGAGGCCAATGCGCCGATCGTGGCGGATTCACCGACCGGCGACGTCCGCCAGGACTTCGAACGGGCCATCCGTCTGGCCAACAGCAACGACGTGCGCGCGCGCCGGGCGCTGGAGGTCTTCGTCATCACCTGGCCGGACGAGCCTCAGGCGCGTGAGGCGAACTACCGTCTGGGCGACCTGCGCGCGGCCGACGGCGATCAGGCCGGCGCGGTTCAGGCCTACGCCACGGCGCTTTCCGGCTGGCCGCGCACCTCCTGGGCGCCGGACGCCACCATCAAGCTGGCGGCGGGTCTGACCGTCACGGATCGCGACGCCCAGGCCTGCGCGGCGGTGGGGGAGTTCTTCCAGCGCTATGGCGAAGGGGCGCCGACCACCCTGATTAACCGCGCCCGCCAGTTGCGTGAGCGCGCGGAGTGCCCGGCCTGATCGAGCGGATCACGGCCGCGCTGGACGCGCGGCTGTCGCCGGATGCGGACCGGCCCGTCGCCTTGGCCTTGTCCGGCGGCGGGGATTCCATGGCCCTGCTGCATCTGGCGGCGGATTGGGCCGGGGGGCGGCGCCGACGCCTGCTGGCCCTGACGGTCGACCATAGGCTGAGCCCCGACAGCGCCGAGTGGACCGCCTTCGCGGGCCGGGCCGCCCGCGCGCTGGACGCGGACTGGCGCGCCCTGTCCTGGGA
>JAEZCL010000155.1 GCA_023433585.1 Pseudomonadota bacterium | reverse complement strand
TTATTACAGAACATCGGAACCTGCGGTGGCATGCTGTACAGAATTTTCTGTCCGAATTTTTTATGAACAATCCTGATATGATTTTTTCCGATGGCGGAAAGCACCGGCTTATATGGATCATCGCCCCATGACCAGGTATTTCGGAACCAGATTGTGGGTAGTAAATTCAAAGCGGCTGTTTCAGGACCTCGATTCCATACTGTAACCCGAATAAAAATATCTTCGGCATCCTGCTTCGCGTATTCTATGAAAACATCGAAATAGCGGTTTTCATCAAATATGCCGGTATCGGTGATTTCATACTCGGGCTGGTGTCGGTCGCGTTTTTTATTTTCTTCACGAATCTGCTTATAGGGGAATTCATTCTGCGGATATTTATACAGCATTTTCATGTACGAATGCGAAGGCGTATTATCAAGATAGTAATACAATTCCTTTACATCCTCGCCATGGTTTCCCTCGCGATTCGTTAATCCAAAAAGCCGTTCTTTGATAAAGGGGTCTTTTTTATTCCATAAGCCCAGGCTAAAACATAAGATCTGTTCATCATCTGAAATTCCTCCAATCCCATCTTCACCCCAGCGATATACCCGGCTTAATGCGGTTTCATAATTGGTATAATACCAGGTGCTGGAATCATCGCTGTAATCTTCCCGAACAGTTGCCCATTGGCGATTCGTAAGATAAGGACCCCATTTTTTCCATTCGTTCAATTGTAAGCGTTGCTGTTCGGCATTCATAATAAAATCTCAAGAATTGAATATGGCAGCAGGCGAAAGAAAATGTGATTTCTGGTATGGACAGGCAGCAAATGTAGATAAATTCCCAGTACAGGCATATTGCTTCCGATTTGCAGGAACGAAGCGGCAGGTACCAGATTAAGTTCCGGGCGTTAGGGGTTCATACAAAACAGGAATCAGGGCAAGGAGTTGGGGGAGCCAATTCAGGAATTGTTTTACAGTAATTGGGTGGGTTCACACAGGCGATTCCGTATCGTCATCATTCAGGCTATAGGGATTGTTTTCTTCATCTTCGGTGCCGGCAAGTTCATCCGTATAATCTTCTTCTGAGCCGGGAACATCGAGATCATCGCCTGAACGTTCTGCTCCAAAACTCTTTACGTTTAAAGGATCTCCCTCAAAATCGGTATTGTCCAAACCTGCATTCCGAAGCCTTGTTTCATCGATGGTAGGAACAGAATCGGCACTGGTTTTCAGGATTTCTTTTTCTTCTTTTGAAATATCGGCGGCGGAGCCCATATTAATAACCGTTTCGTCATCTTCATCATCGGTAAAAACGCCGATTCCTTCTTCATCATCCGAAGAGATGGTTACATCGGCCAGTTCGCCAAGAGGAGGAACATGGATATTCTCCTGGCCGGGAATCTCGCTCACATCGGGCAACTCGATGGTTGCCTCATCGGGTTTCAGGCGTTCCTGGTCATGAGGTGAATCGCTCAAATCCGGATTCCGGCTGGCATTGCCTTTTTGGCTTTCCAGATTGGAAGGCTGTTCTTCCTCCGGGAGCCTGTTGTCTTTAGCCATAAGTAGAATTTTGCCCGAAAGTCTAAAAAAACTATGCCTATCCGCTTAGGCAATTGTTTCCTTAAACAATTTTAATGTTCTTTCCCAGGCAAGTTTGGCTGCGGCGGCATTGTACCGGGTTGGAGCCGTATCGTTGTGAAATGCATGCTGGGTATCGGGATAAATAAACAGTTCGTAGGGAATTTTGTTTTTTTTCAGGGCTTCTTCAAAAGCGGGTATTCCCGCATTGATCCTTTCATCTTTTTCTCCATAATGAAGTTGAAGCCTTGCCTTTATTTTTGGAACATCCGCCAATTCAGGCTGCCTGCCATAAAAAGGAACTGCGGCTTTCAGCACAGGCACGTGCACTGCCAATTGGTTGGCCATGGCTCCGCCCCAGCAGAATCCAACCGTTCCGGTTTTTCCATTGCTGCTGGCATGATTGGCCAGGTAATCGATTCCCTTTACAAAACTGTTCAGATTTTTATCAGCGTCCAGTGATCCGAACATCGACCGGGCCTGTTCTTCATCGGGAGGCGTACCGCCGGCGGCAGAAAGTGCATCGGGGGCGATCGCGAGAAAACCGGCCTTGGCAAGTCGGCGGGTAACATCTTTAATATGTTCATTCAGGCCGCGGTTTTCATGGATCACCATTACGGCCCCGAATTTTTTGTCGGACCTGGGCCGGGCCAGGTAGGCCTTCATCGCGTAACCATCTCCGTCATATTCGATGTCTTCCGTGATAATATCTTTGTCGTCCACTGCAACCGTGGCCGCATTTGCATAATTCAGCTCCAGCATGGGCAGCAGCGCCATTGCCGCGGCAAGGCTGCCGGTAATTTTGGCAAGGCGGCTGATAAAATCCTGCCTTTTTAATGGCTTATGCGTGTATTCATCGTAAAGGTTAATGATTTCCTGGTTCATGATGAGGAATTTGTATTTCAAGTTATTGTATTTCCTGAAAAGCAAGGTAAATGGCAATGCAGGGTAGGAAATAGTCTAACTGAGTACGAGTCTGGAGTCTGGAGTCTCCTTACGAGTTAAAGATCATTTCCCGGCGCTAATAACTTTTTTACTATCTCTACGCCGTCCGTTTTGAATTTGCACATTTTCATATTATTGGTGTCCAGGTAATAGTTTCTCATTTACCCGAAACGTTTACCAATAGTAAATTAGGAGCAGTCATTGTAAATGACCCCTTCCACTTTTTTTTAGAAAAAAAGTGGAGCAAAAAAATCGGGCTGCGGAATAAATCCTAAAAATTGAAACTGCCGGCATCAGGGAATGTGCAAATGTGCGAATGTGCAAATGTGCAAATTCAAATCCGGACAGTTATATTCTTTAGTTGTGACTTGTTATTATTTTTCGCCGTTTGTTTCATTTTGCAAATTCGCACATTATCACATCATTGGTGTCCGGTTAATAATTTTCAATTAACCTGAAACCTGTATCAACAGTAGGTTAAGAGCAGTCATTGTAAATGACCCCTTCCACTTTTTTTTAGAAAAAAAGTGGAGCAAAAAATCGGGCTCCGCAATAAATCCTAAAAATTGAAACTTCCGGCATAAGGGAATGTGCAAATGTGCCAATTTGCCAATGTGCAAATTCAAATCCGGACAGTTATATTCTTTAGCTGTGACTTGTTTTTATTTTACGCCGTCCGTTTCATTTTGCAAATTCGCACATTATCACATCATTGCTGTCAGGTTAACTTCATCATTTTGCATAAAAAAAGGAGGCAAAACCTCCTTTG
>JAEZCL010000147.1 GCA_023433585.1 Pseudomonadota bacterium | reverse complement strand
GCCCTCGGGGCTTGCCGCCGGAAGGCCGCCCGCCGCCCGGGCGGCCGCCCGGCTTCGCCCCGGGTTTCGACCCATGCGGCCGGTCAGGGCCGCCCGCGCCGCGAGGACGGGAATCACGCTTCGGCCGATCCCCGTCGGGACGCGGGGCGCGATCTTCGCGCGGCTTGAAGGCCCGCTTGGGCCGGTCGCCTTCAGCGCCCTCCTCGCGGGGCCGGAAGGGCCGCTTGGGACGATCGCCGCCGGGGCCGGTGCGCGGCTTGGCCTTGGCCCAGCCTTCCTTCCTGGCGGGACGCTTCTCGGCCTCCTCCACCGCCGCCTCGGCGGCGCGGGTGCGGCTGGGCTTGCGCGAAGGATCGGACATGGCCGAGCCGGACTTGCCGCGCACCACCGGCCCGGACGGCCGCCGACCGGGCACGGGCGGCGGGGTCTCGACCGTATTGCCCTGGGGCAGGTTCTCCGGGCGGATATGTTGGGCCAGCATCTCGCGGATCACGCGCGGGCCCACCTCCTCCACATGGCCGGTCTCCAGCGTGCCCAGCTGGAACGGGCCATACGCCAGGCGGATCAGCCGGTTCACCGTCAGGCCGACGGATTCCAGCACCTTTCGGACCTCGCGGTTCTTGCCCTCGGCGATGGAGACGCTGATCCACAGGTTGGCCGGCGCCTTTGACTCCGTGTCGGCGGCCTTCTCCTTGACCTTGTCCAGCGTCGCCTCCACGGGGCCGTAGCGCTCGCCGTCCACGGTCACGCCGTCCTTGAGCCGGTCCAGTTGCGCCTGGGTCACGCGACCCCGGGCGCGGGCGCGGTACTGGCGCACCAGGGCGGTGGACGGCAGTTCCAGCGCCCGGGCCAACTCGCCGTCGTTGGTCAGCAGCAGCAGACCCTCGGTGTTGATGTCCAGCCGCCCCACCGAGATCACGCGCGGCAATCCGGCGGGCATGGCGTCGAACACCGTCGGCCGCCCGGCCGGGTCGTTGTGGGTGGTCAGAAGCCCCACCGGCTTGTGATAGCGCCAGACGCGGGTGGCCTGGATCGTGCCGATAGGCTTGCCGTCCACGGTGATGACGTCGTCGCGGGTGACCAGGGTGGCGGGGGTGTCGAGAATGCGGCCGTTCACCGCCACCTTGCCCAGGCCGATCAGCCGCTCGACCTCGCGGCGCGAGGAAACGCCCGCGCGCGCCATGACCTTGGCGATGCGTTCCTGGCGCAGGGGCGTTTTCTGGGCCGCCTTGTCGTCCTTGCCGCCGCCCTTGGCGAAAGGCGTCTTGGACTCGGGCCTTTTGCCGCTATGAGGGGGGCTCTTCCCGCCGCCCTGGCCGCCGAAACGCTTTTCGGCCCGGCCCGCTCGGGGCGTCTTGTCGGTGTCTTTGAAATGGCGGACCATGATGAGCGGTTCATGCGCACGGCGCTGGACCTAGCGCAAGCGGCGGCGGAGGCCGGAGAGGTGCCCGTGGGCGCAATTGTCGTCGACGAGGCGACCGGCGAGGTGATCGGGACCGGCGCCAACCGCCCGGTCGCCCTGAACGACCCCACCGCCCACGCCGAGGTCCGCGCCATCCGCGAGGCGGCGGAGCGCCTGGGCAATTACCGCCTGACCGACCTGACCCTGTATGTGACGCTGGAGCCGTGCGCCATGTGCGCCGGGGCCATCAGCCACGCGCGCCTCGGCCGGGTGGTCTGGGCCGCCGATGACCCCAAGGGCGGGGCGGTGATCCACGGCCCGAAATTCTTCGACCAGCCCACCTGCCATTCCCGGCCGGCGGTTCAGGGCGGCGTCCTGGCCGACGAGGCGAGCATCCTGTTGAAGGCCTTCTTCGCCTCTCGCCGCAGGCCGAAGCGGGCGACGGCGGAACAGGCGCCGCGCGAGCCGCGTTAGGATTGGGCCTGAAACAGCCAAGGTCGCCCCTGTGCGCGTTCACCCCGTCCTCGCCATCCTGTCCGCCGCGGGCCTTGTCCTAAGCGCCTGCGGCCCCGACCCAGGCGAGGCGCCGACCGACAGCGAAGAGGTCCGCGAACGGGCGCTTGAAGCCCAGACGGCCCGCCGCCGCACCGGGGCGGAGATCCAGGAACGCATCCTGACCCGGACCGTGCGCGCGGTTTACCTCTGCAACAACGGCGAGCGGCTCAGCGTCGATTTCGACAACGCTCGGCGCATGGCCACCGTGCGCCAGGCCAGCGGCCAGGCCGTGGACCTGCGTCAGCAACAGGCCGGCGAAGGCATCTGGTACACCGCCAGCGGCTATGAACTGCGCGGCGAGGGCGCCATGGCCAACTGGACCGCCGAAAACCGCGATCCCACCACCTGCCGCGCAGTGGATTAGGCCGCGCCCTCGGCGATCAGGAAATCACGCACCTGGGCGGGATCGACACCCTTGACCACCTCGGCCCGGCCGATCCCGCGCGCCAGCACGAAGGTCAGGGCGCCGCCCTCGGCCTTCTTGTCCCCGGCCATCAGGGCGATCAGGCGATCCGCCTCGAAGCCGCCCGCCTGATCCAGCCGCGTGGGCAGGGCCGCCGCCGCCGTCGCCGTCGCCACACGCCGCGCCTCGGCCTCTTCACACAGCCCCAGCCGCGCGGAGAACCGGAACGCCATGCAGCATCCCAGCGCCACCGCCTCGCCATGGGTCAGGGTTTCGTCATAGCCCAGCGCCGTCTCCAGCGCGTGGCCGAAGGTGTGGCCCAGGTTCAGCAGGGCGCGGCGGCCCGCCTCTCTCTCGTCCTCGCCCACGACCTGGGCCTTGATGCGGACCGACCGGACCACCGCCTCGGTCAGGGCCGCCGGATCGCCCGAGGCCCCCGCGGCGCCCTCGCCGCCCAGCCAGTCGAAGAAATCGGCGTCGCAGATCAGCCCGTGCTTGAGCACCTCGGCCCAGCCCGAGCGCAGCTGGCGTTCCGGCAGGGTTCCCAACACCGCGATGTCGGCCAGCACCAGACGCGGCTGATGGAACGCGCCCACCAGGTTCTTGCCGCGCGGCGTGTCGATGGCGGTCTTGCCGCCCACCGAGGAATCCACCTGGGCCAGAAGGGTCGTGGGCGCCTGAATGAAGTCGATCCCGCGCATGTAGAGCGCCGCCGCCAGGCCCGCCAGGTCGCCCACCACCCCGCCGCCCAGGGCGACGATCATGTCCTTGCGGTCCAGCCCGGCCTCGGCGCAGCGGTCCAGCACCCGTTCCAGATGGACGAAGGACTTGGACGCCTCGCCCGCCGGGACGGTCGCCAGCTCGGCCGTCACGCCGTGCGCCTTCAGCCCGGCGATCAGGGCTGGCGCGTGCAGGCCCGCGACCGTTTCGTCCGCGACGATCAGGGTGCGCGGCTGTCTCAGCAGGGCCGCGATCCGCGCGGGGCCGGCGGCCGGATCGGCCAGCAGACCGGAGCCCACGACCACGTCATAGGGGGCGAACCCCGCGCCGGAAACGGTCACCACGGTCATGCGCCGATCTCCGCATGGGTCTTCAGGGCCTTGATGATCGCCTCCAGCGCCTCGGCGTGGGCGCCGCCGCCCGTCTCCACCGTCAGATCGGCCTCGGCGTATAGGGGATAGCGCGCATCGGCCAGGCTTTTCAGCACCGGGATCGGGTCCTTGCCGCGCAGCAGCGGGCGGGTGTCGCGCTTGGCCACCCGCCGGGCGATGATATTCAGATCCGCCTTGAGCCAGACGGTGACCGCGTGCTGCTTCAGATGCGCCCGCGTCTCGGGATTCAGCATGGCTCCGCCGCCGGTGGCCAGGACGATGGACGGGCCTTCCAGAAGGCGTCGCACCACCCGCGCCTCGCCGTCGCGGAACGCCGCTTCGCCCAGACTGGCGAAGATGTCCGACACGCTCATCGCCGCCGCCTGTTCGATCTCGTCGTCGGCGTCGCGGAACGGCATGCCCAGCCGCGCCGCCAGCCGCCGGCCCACGGTCGATTTTCCCACCCCCATCAGCCCGACCAGGGCTATGGTGCGTTCATTCAGGGGTCTGGCTTTCGAAGTGGGAAGGACGGCGTTCATGATCGGCGGAATCCTTGCACGACATGCGCTTTCGCGCCAACCGCCGATGAGGGTTTCGTGACGGTTTCCCCAGCCTCGCCCCAGATCGAGGCGTTCCTCGAGATGATGGCGGTCGAGCGGGACGCCTCGCCCCACACCCTGGCCGCCTATGCCCGCGATCTGAATGACGCCGAAACCCATCTGTCCGGCGGGCTGATGCGGGCGGATGAAGCAGGCGTAGAGGCCTGGTTCGTGGGCCTGTCACGACGAGGGCTGTCGCCCGCCACCCAGGCGAGGCGGCGTTCGGCGGTGCGTCAGTTCTGCCGCTTCGCCCTGGCCGAAGGCTGGCGCGCGGACGATCCTTCGCGCCGCCTGGACGCGCCGAAACAGGGGCGGCCCCTGCCGAAGACCCTCGGCCGCGACGAGATCGAGCGCCTTGTCGCCGCCGCCTCGGCGCGCGAGGGGGCCGCCGGCGTGCGGCTGATCTGTCTGATGGAGATGGCTTACGCCTCGGGCCTGCGAGTGTCGGAGCTGCTGGGGCTCAAAGTCCAGGCCGTCCGGCGCGACCCGGCCTATCTCATCGTGCGCGGCAAGGGCGGCAAGGAGCGGCTGGCGCCCCTGAACGACGCGGCCCGCGCCGCCGTGAAGGCCTGGCTGGCCCACCGGGACGCGGACGAGGCCCGCGCCGACAGCCCCTGGCTGTTCCCCTCCGGCGGCAAGAGCGGCCACCTGACGCCGCGCCGCTTCGCCCAGCTTCTGGACCAGGCGGCGACGGACGCCGGGATCGACCCGGCCCGCGTCAGCCCGCACGTGCTGCGCCACGCCTACGCCACCCACCTCCTGGAAGGCGGGGCGGACCTGCGCGTCGTCCAGACCCTCCTGGGC
>JAEZCL010000104.1 GCA_023433585.1 Pseudomonadota bacterium | reverse complement strand
TGAAACGCGCGCTGTTCAATCTGTTCCTGCTGGCCGTCGCGGCGGCGGTCGCAGGCTTCTTCGCCGCGCCGGGCGTGGCCTATTTCGCCATGCGCTCGGCGGCCCAGTCCAATGACGTGAACGGGCTGTCGGCCGTGGTGGACTTCGACGCGGTGCGCCGGTCGCTGCGCCCGCAACTGGAGGACCGGCCCGAATTCCAGGCGCCGCCCCCCTCCTTCCTGCAGGATCCGGTGGGCGCGGTGCGCCGCCAGTTCGAGGACGCCACGCGTCCGACGCCGGACGTGAACGCCTATCTGACCCCGGCGGCCCTGACGGGGCTGACGCGGGGCGAGGGCCGCTACGCCTCGGAGCGTTCGCGCCCCGGCGCGACGGCCCTGCCCGCCGAGACTCTGAATGACTCCCCCTGGCCCCGCCCGCGCTACTGGGGCGTCAACAGCGCCCGCCTGGCCGTGGTCGACGAAGGCGGGTCGGAGACCATCTTCACCTTCGAGCGGCGCGGCGCCTATCGTTGGGTGCTGGCGCACATCGGCCTGCCTGACGGCGCCACGCCTGCGGCGCCGGCGACCGAGCCGGAATCCTGAACGCTCAGACGCGCCGCTTCAGCGTCACATAGACCGCGCCGTCGCCGCCGTGACGACGGTGGGACGCGCCGAACCCGGCCACCACGCCGCGCAGGGCCGGCGACTGCAGCCATTCATGGACCGAGGCGCGGATCACGCCGCCGCCCCGCCGCCCCTGGCCGGTGATGAGCAGCACCGCGCGCAGGCCTCGCGCCTGGCACCAAGTGAGGAAGGCCGTCACCTGATCCTGGGCCTCGAAGCGGCCGAAGCCGTGCAGGTCCAGCACCGCCTCGATGGGATCGCGCTCGCGGGCCAGGCGGCGATGGCGGCGCGGCTCCAGTTCGTCCGGCGCGGCATGGGCCGGACGGGGGGCGACGACCGGGCGCGGCGGAGGCGGCGGCGCCGGCCGCGCGGACGACCGGGACGGCTTCACGAATTTCGGCGGCGCCCTGGGCGGTTCGGGCGACTCCGGCGGCGGTTCGACGGCGCCCGGTTTCTTCGCCCCCGACGGCGTGACCGTGCGCGCCACCCGGTCCCAGATGCGTCGGTCCTCGGGGGTCAGGCGGCGGCCCATGGCGATCAGGCGCCGTCGTCGGTGTCGGCCTCGTCGGGCGGCCCCTGCGGCCCCGGCTCATGGACCAGAAGGTCGCCGGGCTGGCAGCCCAGTTCGCGGCACAGGGCGTCCAGGGTCGAGAAGCGGATGGCCCGCGCCTTGCCGGTCTTCAGGATCGACAGATTGGCCAGGGTCACGCCCACACGGTCGGCCAGCTCGGTCAGCGACATGCGCCGTTCGAGCAGGATGCGGTCAAGCTGGACGCGGATGGCCATGAAACAGATACGCTTTCGGGGAAACTAGATGGTCAGTTCGGATTCGCGGCGCAGACGGGCGCCCTCGCGGAACACCTCGGCGAGCACGAACACGACTAGCACGGAAAACACCGGGGTGAGCAGGTCGCTGAGCCCCTGCGACGACAGGACCCCGGGCGCGATGCGCGCCATGATCCATTGGGCGACGAAGCCGCCGCCGGTCACCGCCGCCAGGATCACGCCGACCGCGCGCAGACGGCGCACGTTCTCGGGCTGGAACGGGTCGCCCAGAGTCAGGGTGCGGAAAATCTTTCGAAGGTTGCGCAGGATCAGCACGAAGGCGCCGGCATAGGCGGTCCACAGCCCCACCCCGAACACCATCAGGAACCGGGTGAGCGGAAGCCGGCCCTCATCCCTCACGGTGACGGTCAAACCGTCCAGGGGCACGAACAGCGCGGCGATCAGCAGCAGCACCAGCACGCCGACGATCAGCCAAAGCAGGATATAGGCGACGTCCAGCGCGATCTTCAGCAGGCTGGACACCGAGCCCGGCCCCAAGGCCTTAAGTCCAGGCGCCTTCAGTCTGGACGGACTCAACACGGGCGGGCGAATATGGAGCGGCATGACGGGCAAGTCCCCTGTCAGGCCGGGTCGAAGGACGAAATCGCCGCGCGGGGCCCGGCGAGCCCGCGCGCGGTTTTGTTTTTCGCGTCCTTCATGACCGTCGTCAAAGCTCTTTCAGCGTGACGAGGGTCACAGGGACTGGACGATGATGGCCGCAATGGCCAGAGGAAGGCCCGCCATCATCAGGCCGCTGACCAGGGTCACGCCGACCTTTTCCATCCACATGGAAACGTTCATCGTATGCATCGTCTATCTCCGTCTTTCCTGAGGCGCCGCCCTCATCGAAATGTGAGGATCGGCTATGTTGCGCCGCAACATTACAGAGGCTTCATCTTTCGCATCTGCAAGAACGGTGCGGTCCGTTCTTGGTGATTATCAATATGGAATTACCGAGAAACAGGCAAGTGGATTTATCGTTTTTCGATATTAAAATTTTGCAATGCATTAAGTGTAGGTAAGGAACGCATGAAACCCAGACTGGACAAGGGACAGCGGATCGTCGCGGCGACCCACAACCCGGGCAAGGCGGCCGAAATCGAGGCCCTGCTGGACGGCCGTTTCGAGATCATTACGGCGAAGTCACTGAATTTGCCCGAGCCGGACGAGACCGAATCCACCTTCGTCGGCAATGCGGTGCTGAAGGCGCGCGCCGCCGCCGATGCCTCCGGCCTGCCCGCCATCGCCGACGATTCCGGCCTGTCAGTTGCGGCGCTGGACGGCGCGCCGGGCATCTTCTCGGCCCGCTGGGCGGGACCGGACAAGGATTTCGCCATGGCCATGGGCAAGGTCGAGACGCGGCTGGAGGAGATCGGCGCGGACGATCACGCCGCCTGGTTCACCTCGGCCCTGGCGGTGGCCTGGCCCGACGGCCCCTGCCTGGTGGTCGAGGGCCGCATCGACGGGCGACTGACCTTTCCCCCGCGCGGGGACAAGGGGTTCGGCTATGATCCCATTTTCGTTCCAGAGGGCGGCGCGCAGACCTTCGGTGAGATGGAGCCGTCCGAAAAGGACGCCGTCAGCCACCGTGCGCGCGCCTTCGCCAAGCTCAAGGCCGCCCTGTTTGACTGAACCCGGCACGGTCGCGCTCTACGTCCACTGGCCGTACTGCGCGCGCATCTGTCCCTATTGTGATTTCAACGTCGTGCGCGACCGGGGCCGGACGGACGAGCAGGCCGCCCTGGCCGACGCGATCCTGAACGACATGGAGGCCCAGGCCGCGCGGCTCTCGCCCCGGCGGCTGGCGTCGGTGTTCTTCGGCGGCGGCACACCCTCCCTCATGCCGCCCCATCAGGTCGCCCGCGTCATCGACCGGGCGCGCGCCCTGTTCCCCGGCGGCGGGGACATCGAGATCACGCTGGAGGCCAATCCCACCGACGCGGAGGCCGCCCGCTACGCCGCCCTGGCCGAGGCGGGGGTCAACCGCCTGTCCCTGGGCGTCCAGGCGCTGGAGGACGAGGCGCTGCGGTTCCTGGGCCGCAACCATTCGGCGGCGGAGGCCATGCGCGCGCTGGAGCTGGCGCGCACCGCCTTCCCGCGCCTGTCCATCGACCTGATCTACGCCCGGCCCGGCCAGACCGTCGATCAATGGTCGGCCGAACTGAACCGCGCCGTCGACCTGGGGTTCGAGCACGTCTCGCCCTATCAGCTGACCATCGAGCCGGCGACCGCCTTCGGTCGGGCCTTCGCGCGGGGAACGCTGATCCCGCCGGGTGAGGACCGCGCCGCCGATCTCTATGAAACGACGCAGGCCGTTCTGGAGGCGCGCGGCTTCACCGCCTACGAGGTCTCCAACCACGCGCGGGGCGAGGCGGCGCGCTCGGTCCACAATCTGCATGTCTGGCGCGGCGGCGACTACATCGGCGTCGGCCCCGGGGCGCACGGGCGGTTGACCCTCGGCGGGGTCCGCACCGCCACCGTCGCGCGCGCTCGCATCGCCGACTATGCGGCGGGCGTGGCCGCCGAGGCGCCCTGGAGCGAAACGCAGCCCCTGTCATCGGTCGAGGCGGACGAAGAGCGCCTGCTTCTGGGTCTTCGCACCGTCGAGGGCGTTCCCGCCGATCTCATCGCCCGCCTGGGCCTGGAAGAACGCGCGCGGGAGCTGACGGCGCAAGGATTTCTGGCCCGGACCGACGGCCGCGTCGCCGCCACCGCCGCCGGGCGCCCGGTGCTGGACGGGGTGCTGAAAGCGCTGCTGATCTGAAACGCCGCGCTTGAGCCAAATCGCGGGCGCTGGCACGGTCCGGCCATGACGGATCCTTCGACGATCTCCCCCTTCCCGCCCATGGCGCCGCCGGCCCGGCCGGCCCAGCCGGGGCTCTATCTGGTTTCGACCCCCATCGGGAATCTGCGCGACATCACCCTGCGCGCCCTGGACGTCCTGACCGCCGCCGACCTGATCCTGGCCGAGGACACCCGCGTCACCGCCAAGCTGTTGTCCGCCTATGGCCTCAAGGCCCGGCTGGAGCGATGCGACGACCACGCCTCCGAACGCGCCGCCGTGGGGGCGGTGGAGCGGGTGCGCGAGGGCCAGGTGGTGGCCCTGGTCTCGGACGCCGGCACCCCCATGGTTTCGGACCCGGGCTTCGTGGTGGCGCGGGCCATGATCGCGGCGGGCCTGCCGGTGCATCCCGTGCCCGGCCCGTCCAGCCTGCTGGCGGCCCTGGCGGTGGCGGGCCTGCCCGCCGACCGGGTGCTGTTCGCGGGCTTCCTGCCGGCCAAGAGCGGTCAGCGGAAGACGGCGCTGGAGGCGCTCAAGCCCATCCGCGCCACCCTGGTGTTCTTCGAGAGCGGCCCCCGCCTGGCGGGCAGCCTGGCCGACATGGCCACGGTCCTGGGGCCGCGCCCGGCCGCCGTCGCCCGCGAGCTGACCAAGCTCTATGAGGAATGCGTGCGCGGCACTCTGGACCAACTGGCCGCCAAGCCTCAGCTGGACGGCCCGCGCGGCGAGCTGGTGGTGGTCATCGGCCCCGGCGAGGCGGAACAGGCCAGCGACGCCGACGCCGACGCGGCCCTGAAGGACGCCTTGACCCGATCCGGCCCGGCCGACGCGGCCTCGGAGGTCTCCAGGGCGCTGGATCTGCCCAGGAGAGCCCTCTACCGGCGCGCCCTGGCGCTGCAGGGCAAGGACGTCGGGTGACGCCCCCGCGCCCCGCCTCTGTTCGACCCAAGGCCGCCTGGCGGGTCGGACTGGGCGGGCGCGCGCGCAGGCAGGGCCGCGCGGCCGAATGGATCGCGGCGGCCCTTCTGATGGCCCGGGGCTATCAGATCATCGGCTTTCGCCTGAAAAATCCCATGGGCGAGATCGACCTTCTGGCGCGACGCGGCGCCGTGCTGGCCGTGGTGGAGGTCAAGCGGCGCGCCACCCTGGACCAGGCCCTGACCTGCCTGACGGGCGCCCAGAAGGCGCGATTGATGGCGGCCGGGCGCGCGGTGATGCGCAACCGGCCCTCGCTCAAGCATCTGTCATTGCGGCTGGATATGGTGGCGCTGGCTCCCGGCCGGTTTCCCCGGCATGTTCGGGGCCTGTCGCTGGAAACCCCGAGGCGGACGTGACGCGCGAAGAGGCGGAACAGGTCCTGGCCGCGGCCGGAGAGGCCGAGGACGACGCCTTCCCCCTGCTGGAGGCGGCCATCGCCTGCGCCATCCACGACTATCCGTTCCGCGATCCCGAGCCCGTGCGCACCCTGGCCGCCCATGCGGTCGAACGGCTGGCGGAAAGGACGGTGAGCGAATCCCCCGACGACGCCCTGACCGAGACCATGGCCTCGGACCTCAGGTTGAACGGCGACCTGCTGCGTCACGACGATCCGGGGAACACCGACATCATCGACGTGGCCGAGCGGCGGCGCGGCCTGTCGGCGGCCCTGGCGGTGTTCTACATCCACGCGGCGGCGGCGGCGGGCGTGATCTGCCGGGGCGTCGATTTCCCCGGCCATTTCCTGCTGCGGGTCGAGACGCCCGACGGCGCGGTGGCGCTGGACCCCTTCAGCCAGGGCCGGGTGGTCATGCCGTCGGAGCTGACGCGCCGGGCGCTGCTGGCCGGGCTGACCCCGCATGTGGCGGATCGGCTGGACCTTCTGATGGCGCCGGTCAGCGACCGGCAGGCCCTGATCCGGCTGCAGAACATGCTGTTCGTCCGCGCCATGCAGCGGGAAGATCATGAAGGCGCCGAGCGCTCCGCCATCCGCCGCGCCTGGCTGGACCCGGAGGACCACCGCCCCTGGCTGGACGTGACCGCCGCGCGCGAGAAACAGGGCGCCCTGGCCGGGGCGCTGGCGGCGCTGGACCGCGCGCGGGGCCTCAGCGGACCCGGGGAGACCCATTTGCGCACCGTTCAGGACCGCATCCGCATGCGCCTGAACTGACGCCCCGCCTTGCGCCAGGGGCGTCGGGCGTCCATCTGGCGTCTTCACCCCACCATCCCGCGTGAAGGATTCCCGCCATGCTCAAGGTCGCCATCCAGATGGACCCCATGGAGGCGGTCAACATTCATGCGGACACCACTTTCCTGCAGGCGATCACCGCCCAGGAGCGCGGGCACGCCCTGTGGGTCTATGACGTGGCGACCCTGGCGCTGGAGGACGGGCGTCTGTTCTGCCGCGCGCGGCCCGTGACCCTGCGCCCGGTCGTGGGCGATCACGTGACGTTCGGCGACTGGGTGAAGCTGGACCTGGCCGAGGACGTGGACGTGATCCTGATGCGTCAGGACCCGCCCTTCGACATGGCCTATGTCACCGCCACCTATCTGCTGGAGACGGTCCATCCGAAGACCCTGGTGGTCAACGATCCGGCCGAGGTCAGGGACGCGCCGGAAAAGCTGTTCGCCACGCGCTTCGCCGGGCTGCAGCCGCCGACCCTGATTTCCGCCGACCCCGTCGCCCTGGCCGATTTCCATGCGCGCCACGGGGATGTGGTGCTGAAGCCTCTGCACGGAGCGGCGGGCTCGGGCATCGTGCGGCTGAAGGCGGGCGACCCGAACCTTGAAGCCCTGGTCGAGATTCACGCCGAGATTCGGCGCGATCCCCTGGTGATCCAGAAATTCCTGCCGGCGGTGTCGGCCGGCGACAAGCGCATCATCCTGGTGGACGGCGAGCCCGTGGGCGCCATCAACCGTGTGCCGCTGGACGGGCATGTGCGCTCCAACCTGCGCGTCGGCGGCGTGGCCGAGCCGGTCGAGCTGACCGCCCGCGACCGCGAGATCTGCGCGGCGCTCGGCCCCGAGCTGAAGCGGCGCGGCCTGATCTTCGTCGGCATCGACGTGATCGGCGACTGGCTGACCGAGATCAACGTCACCTCGCCCACCGGCGCGGTCCAGCTGAAGGACTTCACCGGAATCAACGCCGCCGCCGCCATGTGGGACGTGGTGGAGAAGAAGAGGCGGTAGGGGCAGGTGGGGAATTGGGCAGTGGGCAGTGAGGGAATGTAGCGCATCTGCCCACGGCCCACTGCCCATCTGCCCAACCCCTACTGCCCACCTGCCTATTGCCTCAAGCGCGAGTTCATGCTTCGTTCTCATTTGGGAGCGGAGGGAGCAGACATGCTGGCCAGCGTGGCGACGGTGGCGTTCGACGGGGTGGACGCCCGGCGCGTGGACGTGCAGGTCCAGCAGCTTTCCGGCGACCACGGCCATTTCAACATCGTCGGTCTGCCCGACAAGGCGGTGGCCGAGAGCCGGGAACGGGTGCGCGGCGCCTTCGCGGGCATCGGCCTGGCCTTCCCATCGAAACGGGTCATCGCCAATCTGGCGCCCGCCGACCTGCCCAAGGAGGGCAGCCATTTCGACCTGCCCATCGCCCTGGCGCTGCTGGCCTCCATGGGGGTGATCGCGCCGGACGCGCTGTCGGGGTGGGCGGCGCTGGGCGAGCTGGGGCTGGACGGGCGCATCGCCCCGGTGGGCGGAACGTTGCCCGCAGCGGTGGCGGCGGCGTCCATGGGTCTGGGCCTGATCTGCCCCGAGGCCAACGGGCCGGAAGCCGCCTGGGCGGGCGAGGTCTCGATCCTGGCGCCGCGATCCCTGATCGGCGTCATCAATCATTTCAAGGGCGTGCAGGTGCTGCGACCGCCGGAGCCCGGCCCCGTCTCGACGGGCGGCCCCGCGCCTGACCTGCGCGAGGTCAAGGGCCAGGAGAGCGCCAAGCGGGCGCTGGAGGTGGCGGCGGCCGGCGGCCACAACCTGTTGTTCGTGGGGCCGCCCGGATCGGGCAAGTCCATGATGGCCCAGCGTCTGCCCGGCCTTCTGCCGCCCCTGACGCCCCAGGAGTTGCTGGAGACCTCCATGGTCTGGTCGGTGGCCGGCCTGATCGAGCGCGGCGCCCTGACCCGCGACCGCCCGTTCCGCAGCCCCCACCATTCCGCCTCCATGGCCGCGCTCACCGGCGGCGGGCTGCGCGCGAAGCCGGGCGAGGCGTCCCTGGCCCATAACGGGGTGTTGTTCCTGGATGAACTGCCGGAATATTCCGGCATTAGGTAGCAAACACACCACAAGTGATGGTGTCTGACATCGGATACGATGCTATTGATGGGGTCTGGTAAGCCGGTTGCCAATGATCTCCAGAAGATCGTTCGTGCGCTTCGCCTCTTGAAGCATCCGGTTCATCCAAGCCGACACGGCGGCGACCGCCAGCAACCCGATACCGATAGCCCATCCCATGACAACCCCTCCCGTTGAACGCCCCAACACCATCGCCGGATTGCAGGCCAAGCGGAAGGAGCTTGTGAAGCTCCGCGCCGCGTTAGAGGCGGACGTGCGCAAGGTGACGTGCGACCTGGACCACATAGACGCCTGCATCCGCCTGTTCGATCCGACCGCCGATACAGCCGCCGCCATAAAGCGATACGCCACGAAGCACCGGGCCAAGAAGGGCCAGATGCGCCGGTTTGTGCTGGATCAGCTGAAGGCTGCGGCGGGGCCGATCACGTCCCGCGACATAGCCGAAGCGTGGGTTCAGGACCGGGGCCTGAGAGCCGACGACGGGACCGTCATCACGATTCGAAAGCGCGTCGGAGCCTGCCTCGCATCCCTTCGCGACTCGGGCGTGATTGAGGCGCTGGGCACAAAGCATGAACACAAAATCTGGGGGCTGGCCTGTGGGGAAAACCACAACCGCTTGGATTCAAATACCTAATTAGAAACAACGACTTCCGCCCCGAACGCTTGGCGCCGGGGCGGAAATGAGGTACGTTCATGACGCGTAGGTACAGGGTCCATTTCCCTGTAGCCCGGCGGCTGGCCCGTCTCTGGTTGCTGCAGAGGATGGCCGGTGTGGTGCCAAGCAGAGCGAGCGGCGGTATCACCCACCTTGTTTTCGGAGCGGGCCGATCCCTTTGGGGTTCGGCCCGTTTCAATGTGGCTTATACCCACTTTCACTTTTTTCGTCAATTGAAAGCTTGTCGTGCGTTACGGACTCGGTTCCGGAAATGGTCCGTTGGATTTGCGTAACTTTTACGGACTGTGCCGGTTTGTCCCGCGATCAGTGTCGGAAGTTATTTTCGGGCTCACGCCGCGTTACGTTGCCAATAGCCCTTCCATTGACGTGACACCGGCGCGGCCATGGCGGCCCCCACGACCATGGCGAACTGAGCGCCGTTGGAGACGCGGCGGTTGTCCTCGCGCCACGCCATTTCGTTCGCGTAGGCCGACAGGTAGCGGCCCGCGATATGGTGGTGCGTTCCAACCTCGGCGCGACGCAGGCGGGAGAAGAAGCTTTCCGCCATGTTCGTGCAAGCGCCGTCCAGCGAGTAAGCCTCGCTGTGATTGATGCGCTTCGTGGCGAAGCGGGCGTGAAGGACATCCCAATGCGAGGCTTCGTCGGCATGGACCGTGGCGTCATTGGCGACGTTGGCGGCGACCAGGGCCACGCCATCGGCTTCGCGGGCGGTCACGAAGGGGCGGGTGTCGCCGTCGCGCTCGCGCATGGCCACGACCACCTGACGCTTGCCCGACTGGTTCTCTGACAGGCGACGGTCGCGGCGGTTGGCGCGCTCGTTAGCGGGCTTCACATAGCCGCCGAAGTAGGCGCCATCGACCTCAACGTCACCGTCCAGCATGTCGGCGTCACGCGACAGGGCGATGGCCTCGCGCAGCTTGTGGGCCATCACGAAGGCCGTCTTATATTGCACGTCCAGATCGCGGCTCAGTTGAAGGGCGCTATAGCCCTTCGCTCCGTTCACGAAGATGGCGATAGCGGCCAGGATGTCGCGGATGGCCAACTTACGGCTGGCGAAGATCGTTCCCGACGTGACGCTGAACTGCGACAGGCAGGCCTTGCACTTGAAGATCTGACGAGTGGTCAGGTCGTAGGACTCGACGCAGCCGCACTTGGGGCAAACCGGCTCGCCCTCGGTAGAGGCCCAGCGGATCGCCTTGAACGTCTCCCGCGCCTCCGCGTCGGACATGCGCATCACCTTGACCAGCGAGAGGGTCCGGGCGGCGGCAGAGAGGAGAAAGTGCTGAGACATCATCAAATCCGGTGTGTGTGTCACCAGATATGATGTCATCGGACATCGTTGTCAATGGGAAAAACATCGGATATGATGACATTCATTCCGATTTTGAGGCACCTTATGGCTGACGATGTATGGACACCCCGCGTGAAGAACATGCTGAAGGCAGAGCTGAAGCGTCGCGGCGTCAGCTACCGCGAGTTGGCGGAAAAGCTGACTGCTATGGGCGTGCCTGAGAGTGAGCGGAACATCGCGAACAAGATTGCCCGTGGCGGCTTCACTGCGGCGTTCTTCGTGCAATGCCTGACGGCGGTAGGGGCCACCACGCTACGCTTGGACGATTAGTCGTCGTCGTCGGGAAGATCGATCACATTGTGAAGGTGGGTGACGGCGTAGGCGACCGGACGTGAGCCCTTCGTCTCCACATTCACGTCAACCCAGAACCCCTTTTTGTAGACGCTCTCGTCCGCTGTGACCTCGTGCTTGATCTGATCTTCAGCCAGCTTGGACGCGTAGATTAGCGGCAAGGGCTTGGAGCTGATCGCTTCAATCTCGACGAGTTCGCCCGAGCGCTTCCCTTGTGGTGCGTCTCGCTTGTCGGAGCGCACGAAGGTCATCAATACCCGTTCTCGATCAGCCCGGCTGGTGTGGTCGAGTTCCTGTTTATGCTCTCTCACACGCTGCTGAATATCGCGGGCCTCAGCAGTGTTGAACTTGAAGGCAGTCGTGACAACTTCGTGGCCGTTCTCAACCCGGATAGCCGCCACCTCAAGGGTCGAATTGGGGATGCTGGCAATCGCGGCGATCTGCTCTTGGAAATCGCTCAGCTCAGTCTTGGTGGCCCCCTCTACGCGCCCGCCTGGGGTCAGGTATTTTCCGAGGCGCCTACCTGCACGCTCAACGAACTCGTCAATGGTGTTGTACGCGGCCATCCCGATCAGGATCGCCCCGCCTGCGGCCATGAGCGTCGGGATGATCAAGGCCACAAGGCTACCGTCTCGGACCTGACTCACATACATTGTGGCGTCGTTACGGCCCGGAGCCACCGACCGAATGTAGCGATCATACTCCGACGCAAGCGCAGTGAACGTCCCGACGAACTCTGAAAGCTCGACAGGCTGTTTCACGTCCAACGTGACGCGGATTATGACTTCGCCCCTCTCCACAGCTTCAACGTAAGCGCGCCAAGAGACGTTGTCACTCGGATAACGGCGCTCGCCATATCCGGCTGCAAAACCCTCTCGGAAACGATGAAGGAGAGCATTCATTACGGTGAACTATATCACCACTTTGGTGTGTTTGCTACATAATGCCGGAATATTCGCCCCAGGCGCTGGATTCCCTGCGCCAGCCGCTGGAGACCGGCGAGATCGTGGTGGCGCGCGCCAACGCCCACGTCCGCTATCCGGCGCGGTTCCAGCTGGTGGCGGCCATGAACCCGTGCCGCTGCGGCGTCGGCGGGCCGGGCAAGGGGGCCTGCGGCAAGGCCCCGCGCTGTCAAAGGGACTATCAGAACCGCATCTCCGGCCCCCTGTTCGACCGCATGGACCTGACCGTGGAGACGCCGCCGGTGACCGCCGCCGACATGGCCCTGCCTGCCCCGGCCGAAGGCACCGCCGAGGCCGCCGCGCGGGTGGGGGCGGCCCGCGAGGTCCAGGCCGGGCGCATGCGCGAACACGGGTTGGCGCCCGATCAGGGCG
Source organism: Pseudomonadota bacterium (assembly GCA_023433585.1). Lineage (GTDB taxonomy): Bacteria > Pseudomonadota > Alphaproteobacteria > Caulobacterales > Caulobacteraceae > Brevundimonas. Next base: position 5,788 of record JAEZCL010000104.1, on the reverse strand, counting down.
TCAATGCGCGGGCGTCGGGCGAGACCCTGGAGCGCATCGCCACGCCCGACGAGGCGGGCCGCGCCCTGCTGATGCGGGCGGCCGAGGCGGGCGGCCTGACCGCCCGGGGCTGGACCCGCACCCTGCGCCTGGCGCGCACCATCGCGGATCTGGAAGGCTCCGCCCCGGTCCTGCGCCGCCACATCGCCGAGGCCCTGGTCTATCGCCGCACCCCGGTCCGCCCCCAGGACCCCCGCCCGGCGCACACAGGCGAGACGGCGGCGGCGTTCTAGGGACCCCGCGCCGGAGACGGCGCCCTGGCGATTCTCCGGCCCTTAACCGTTGACGTGCATGCTGGCGCCCTGATGGAGGGTGAACCATGACAGCACGGCGCAAGACCGTGACGACCGAGAGCGCACCGGCGGACGTCCAGGCGGCCGAGCAGTTCCTGCGTCTGATGAGCCACGAGATGCGCACGCCGCTGAACGGGGTCATCGGCATGCTGGGCCTTCTGGCGCGCACCCGCATGGACGGCGCCCAGCGCGCCTATGTGACGGCGGCGCGGGATTCGGCCGAGCACCTGCTGGGCCTGGTCAACGACCTCCTGGACTACGCCCGCGTCGACGCGGGCCGTCTGGAGCTGGACAGCGCCCCGGTGAATCTCGAGGCCCTGGCCCAGGGCGTGGCCGAACTGCTCAGCCCGCGCGCCCATGACAAGGGCCTGTCGCTGGTCTGGACCGTGGCGGACGATGCGCCGGACGTGCTGGCCGACGAGGGCCGGCTGCGCCAGATCCTGTTCAACCTGGCCGGCAATGCGGTGAAGTTCACCGAAAGCGGCGGCGTGCGCATCGCCGTGGAGCGCGCGGGCGGCCGCGACGGACGGCCGAAGCTGACCTTCATCGTGGACGACACCGGCCCCGGCGTGCCCGTCGAGGCCCGCGAACGCATCTTCGAGGAATTCGGCCATGTGGACGCCTCGGATGCGGCCCGCCACGGCGGGGCGGGGCTGGGCCTGGCCGTGGTGAGAAAACTGGCCGAGGCCATGGACGGGACCGTAACCGTCGGCGACCGGCCCGGCGGCGGCGCCCGTTTCCGGTTCCAGGCCGCCTTCCCCGCCGCGCCCGGCGCGCGCGAAGGGCGGCCGCGTCCGCTGGAGGGGGCGGCCGTACGGATCATCTCGCCCGACCCCCTGGTCGCCGAGGCGGCGCGCCAGCAGGTCGAAGCGTCGGGCGGAACGGTCCGGGCCGACGCCGGGGTCAGCCTGGTGGACCACGCCTCGGCCCCCGAGGGCGCCACGGCGGCCTGTCCGACGGCGGGGCGCTGCATCGTGCTGCTCAGGCCCGAAGAGCGCGACCTGATCGCCCGCTATCGCTCCCAGGGCTTCCACGGCTATCTGATAAAGCCGCTGCGCCGGACCTCCCTGGCCGAGCGGGTGCTGGCGGCCATGGGGCGGGCCGCGACCGCGCCCGGCGCCCCGCCGCCGCAACAGCGCGACGACGACCGGGTGACGCCCGTGCGCTTCGCCGGGGTGCGGGTGCTGCTGGCCGAGGACAACCCGGTCGGCGCGCTCCTGGCCAAGACCCTGCTGCGCCGCGAAGGCTGCGTGGTCGAGACGGCGGCCTCGGGCGAGGAGGCGGTCCAGGCCCTGGCCCGCGCGCGCTATGACCTGGTGCTGATGGACATGCGCATGCCCGACATGGACGGGCTTCAGGCCACGCGGATGATCCGCGCGCGCGGCGACCGCACCCCCATCGTCGCCCTGACCGCCAACGCCTTCGTGGAAGACCGCAAGGCATGCCTGGAAGCGGGCATGAACGACCACATGACCAAACCCATCGAGACCGAAGTCCTGCGCGCCGCCCTGATCCGCTGGACGAGCGGCGAACTCCGCGCCAAGGTCGCCGTCTGAATCGGGACGCGAGGGGGCGTCCCTGCGAAGGGACGCATTCATGACCGAGGAAGCCGCCGAGCGCCGCCTCACCACCTGGGAGTTCATCAAGACGCTCAAGGAGCGCCGCGTTGCGGTCATGCTGCTGCTGGGCATGGCGGCGGGCCTGCCGTTCTTCCTGATCTTCGACACCCTGTCCGCCTGGCTCCGTCAGGAAGGGCTGTCGCTGCAGACCATCACCGCCTTCTCGCTGGCGACCCTGTCCTATTCGATGAAATTCGTCTGGGCGCCGATGGTGGACCGGGTGAAGATTCCGTTGCTGGAACCGCTGCTGGGCCAGCGGCGGTCCTGGATGATCCTGATGCAGATCATCATCATCCTGGGCCTTTGGCTGATCGCGGGATCGGATCCGGCGATGAACCTGACGCGGGTCGCCCTGCTGGCAGTGCTGGTCGGTTTCGCCGGCGCCACTCAGGACATCGCCATCGACGCCTGGCGCATCGAGGTGGTGGACAAGGCGCGGTTCGGCGTCATGGCGGCCGCCTATCAGTGGGGCTTCCGCGGCGCGATGATCACCGCCGGCGCTCTGCCCCTGTTCCTGGCCGAGGCCTTCAGCTGGAACTTCAGCTACGCGGTCATGGCGGCGATCATGTTCGTCGCCATCGGCGCGGTGCTGCTGGCGCCGCGCGGGGGCGAGGTGGTGGTTCGGCTGATGCCGGACGAGGGCATGCCCAGACGTCCCGTCCCCGAAGCGTTCGAGTGGGCAGGGCGACTGGCGTTCATCCTGCTGGGCGCGCTGTTCGCCGGATCAGGACTGGCGGCCAACGCCTCGGTGCTGTCCGCCTTCGTCAATCTGCTGGGCGTCAGCGACGCGGGCGCGGAGGCCTTCAGGACGGCGTGGGAGGCCCGGCCCAACGGTATCTTCCTGCAGTTCCCCGGCGTGGTGCTGGGCCTCGGCCTGATCGCCCTGGCCTGTGTGCCGATCCCCGGCGTCCGGACCCGGCCGGGCGCCTACCTGAGATGGGCCTACGGCCAGCCGCTGGGCGACTTCTTCCGGCGGTTCGGCGGCAAGCTGGGGGTGCTGATCCTGGCGCTGATCTGCCTCTACCGCCTGTCAGACTTCGTGCTGAACCTGATGACGCCTTTCTACATCGATCTCGGCTTCTCGCTGGGCGAGATCGCCGAGGTGCGGAAGATCTACGGTGTGGTGGCGTCCCTGGCGGGCATCACCCTGGGCGCCTGGATGGTGTCGCGCTTCGGCATCATCAGGACCATGGTGATCGGGGTGTTCGCCAGCCCCCTGTCGAATCTGGTGTTCATCTGGCTGGCGGTGTCCGGGCCCGACATGGCCGTGCTCTACGCCGCCATCACCATCGACAATCTGGCCACCGGCGTCGCGGGCACGGCGCTGATCGTCTATATGTCCAGCCTGACCAGCGCAGGCTTCACGGCGACCCAGTATGCGCTGTTCAGCTCGCTCTACGCCATCTTCGGCAAGATCACGGCGTCCCAATCCGGTCGCATCGTCGAGGAGAGCGCGCGGGCGGCCGAAAACGGCGGCTTCAACGGCGCCCTGCGCGGCTGGTTCGGCAGACTGCCCGAAGGCTCCCTGGCCGAGGGGGCCGCGACGGCGGGCGTGTCGGCGCCTTCCCTGGGCGCGGGCTATGTGACCTTCTTTCTCTACTCCGTGGTGATCGGCGTGTTCGCGGTCGTGCTGGCCTTCATCGTGGCCAAGCGCCAGCCCGAGATCGAGGCCAGAGGCGGGAACTTGGACTCCCAGACAAAAAAACAGTCTAATTAGAGTCTGAAAATCGGATCCGATTCACGCTTGGAATCCTTTTTCGAAAAGGGTTTCCCGATTTCCCGCTCCGTCAGGCGCGAGCGCCGGAGTCCGATGCATGCCGTCTCCTTCCCAGGTCAATGACGCCTGAGAGGTTAAGGCGGCCGGGGCGGCGGGGCGGAAAAAGGCCCCGCGCCGCCCGCAACCCCCTTTCCGGCCGGTGACCGCGTCCGGGAAAAAGGGGAATTCGGTGAGCGGAAGACGCGCGATCACCCCTCCTCGGCCACGCCCTCCTCGTAAGCGGCGAAGGTGGCGGCGTTGAGGATCTGGTTGACCGAGGCGCCCAGGGGCACGATCTGGACCGACTGCTCCAGGCCGATCAGCAGGGGGCCGATCAGGGTGGCGCCGCCGAGGGCCTGGACCAGCTGGGTCGAGATGGCGGCGGAATGGATCGCGGGCATGACCAGGGTGTTGGCCTCGCGCGACAGGCGCATGAACGGGTGCGAGCCGCGCGCCTCGGCGTTGAGGGCCAGCTCCGGCGGCATCTCGCCCTCGTATTCGAAATCCACCCCGCGCTGGTCCAGGATGCGGATGGCCTCGCGCACCTTCTCGCCCCGGTCGCCGGGCGGATTGCCGAAGCTGGAATAGGACAGGAAGGCCACGCGCGGCGTGCGCCCCAGCTTCCTGACCGTGGCGGCGGCCTGGACGGCGATGTCGGCCAGCGCCTGGGCGTCGGGCAGCTCATGGATGGAGGTGTCGGCCACGAACAGGGTGCGGCCCTTGGCCATCAGGATCGACAGGCCGATCAGGGTCCCCTTCACATCCAGGACGCGGCTGACCTCCCTCAGGGCCATGTTGAAGTTGCGGGTCACGCCCGTGACCATGGCGTCCGCGTCGCCGTGGGCCAGCATGGCCGCGCCGAAATAGTTGCGGTCCTGATTAATCATGCGCTGCACGTCGCGGCGCAGATAGCCGCGCCGCCACAGCCGCTGATAGAGCGCGTCGGTGTAGGCCGCATTGTGCGACGAGACCCGCGCATTGATGATCTCGATGCCCAGGTCATCGAACACCAGACCCGCCTCGGCCGCGTTCTGGCGCACCAGTTCCTCGCGGCCCACCAGGATGGGCGTGCCCAGCTCCTGCTGCTTGAAGGCCCAGGCGGCGCGGATGACCGAGGTCTCCTCGCCCTCGGCGAAGACCACGCGCTTGTCGGCCCCGCCGCGCACAGCCGAGGAGATCTTCTGCATCAGGGCCGCAGACGGGTCGAGGCGCTGACGCAGGGAGACGCGATAGGCGTCCATGTCCTCGATGGGCTTGCGCGCCACGCCGGAATCCATGGCCGCCTTGGCCACGAAGGGCGGGATGTACCAGATCAGGCGCGGGTCGAAAGGCGTGGGAATGATGTAGTCCGGGCCGAACTTCAGCTTGCGCCCGCGATAGGCCACGGCCACCTCGTCCGGCACGTCCTCGCGCGCCAGGGCCGCCAGGGCGTGGGCGCAGGCGATCTTCATCTCGTGGTTGATCTGGCGTGCCCGCACGTCCAGGGCCCCGCGGAACAGATAGGGGAAGGCCAGGACGTTGTTGACCTGGTTCACATAGTCCGAGCGACCGGTGGCGATGATGGCGTCCGAGCGCACCGACTTGACGTCCTCGGGCGTGATCTCCGGGTCCGGGTTGGCCATGGCGAAGATGATCGGATTGGGCGCCATGGAGGCGACCATCTCCTTGGTGATAGCCCCCTTGGCCGACAGGCCCAGGACCACGTCGGCACCGACCATGGCCTCAGCCAGAGTGCGGTGCGGGGTCTCGGTCGCGTGGGCCGCCTGCCATTGCGAGACGTTGTCGCGGCCCGGATAGATGACGCCCTGGCGGTCGCAGATGATGGTGTTCTCGGGCTTGACGCCGGCGGCCTTCATCAGGGCGATCGACGACAGGCCCGCAGCCCCGGCACCGGACAGGACGACCTTTACCTCATCCAGCTTCTTGCCGACGATGTGGCAGGCGTTGATCAGGCCGGCGGTCGAGATGATGGCCGTGCCGTGCTGGTCGTCGTGGAAGACCGGGATGTCCAGCAGGTCCTGCAGCTGGGCCTCGATCTCGAAGCATTCGGGGGACTTGATGTCCTCCAGATTGATGCCGCC
>JAEZCL010000240.1 GCA_023433585.1 Pseudomonadota bacterium | reverse complement strand
GCCCAGGCGTCGAACTTCTCCTGCCAGACCTTGCGTGCCGCGACGGCGCGGTCGGCCAGCGAGCGGGTGTGCGCGATGACCTCGTCGGAGACCTCGAAGGTCTTCTCGGGGTCGAAGCCGAGCAGCTCCTTGAGGCCGCGGATCGCGTCGCCGCCCAGCTTCGAGCCGTGCGACGAGTGGTCGTCGGTCTTGCCCGGCGTCGGCCACGCGATGAGCGTGCGCAGGCGGATGAACGACGGCTTGTCCGTCACGGCCTTGGCGGCCTCGATCGCGGCGTGCAGCGCGTCGACGTCCTCGCGGTACTCGCCGCCGGCGGTCCAGTCGACGGACTGCACGTGCCAGCCGTAGGACTCGTAGCGCGCGAGCACGTCCTCCGTGAAGGCGATCGACGTGTCGCCCTCGATCGAGATGTGGTTGTCGTCCCACACCACGACGAGGTTGCCGAGCTCCTGCGTGCCGGCGAGCGACGAGGCCTCGCTCGTCACGCCCTCCTGCAGGTCGCCGTCGGAGGCGATGACGTAGACGTGGTGGTCGAACGGGCTCTCACCGGGCGCGGCCTCGGGGTCCAGCAGGCCGCGCTCGCGGCGCGCCGCCATCGCGAAGCCGACGGCCGAGGCCAGGCCCAGGCCCAGCGGGCCGGTCGTGATCTCGACGCCGGCCGTGTGGCGGTACTCGGGGTGGCCCGGGGTCTTGGAGCCCCAGGTGCGCAGCGCCTGCAGGTCCTCGAGCTCGAGGCCGAAGCCGCCGAGGTAGAGCTGGATGTACTGCGTCAGGCTGGAGTGGCCCGCCGACAGGACGAAGCGGTCGCGGCCGAGCCAGTGCGGGTCGGTCGGGTCGTGGCGGACCACGTTCTGGTACAGCAGGTAGGCCACCGGGGCGAGGCTGATCGCCGTCCCGGGGTGGCCGTTGCCGACCTTCTCGACCGCGTCCGCCGCGAGCACGCGGGTGGTGTCCACCGCGCGCAGGTCCAGGTCGGACCAGCCGACGGTGGTGGCCAGGGGAGCCTTCGCGTTCACCGCACCTCATTCCCGTCCCGCACGCGCGGGGCGTCGTTCCGAGCGGCTCCGGGCAGCGACCACGGGGGCGCCGCGGCCGGTTGGGCCCCCGTCGCGTCGTCGGACGGGGATGTCTGCTGCGGCGAGCCTATAGCGGACGGCCTGGGACCCGCGCACGGGGTCCATCTCCGGTGGCAAGCGCTTGCCAGGCGGCGCGCGGGTGCGCGGACCGGGCGTGACCGGCGCGAAGTGCGACGGATCTCACGCGGCACCGGCGTGCCGGGTCGCCCCGCGGGCTCCGGCGTCGGTACCGGGTGCGTACCATGGGCGTGGGACCTCGGTCCCGCCCCGCCCGCGCCCGCGAGGACGTCGGCGGCCCCGTCCGCCCTCCACGAACGGAAACCGAAGCGCGTGCGCCTGTCCACCCCCGCGTCCGTCGACGCGAGCAGCCCCGGTGCCGACGTCGTCACCGCAGCGGCGTCGGCGGCCCGAGCGCCGCGGGACGTGCAGGAGCAGGGGAGGGCGTCGGCACCGGCACGGACCTGGACCACCGTGCGCGGCACCGTCGGCGCCTACGTCGCGCTGACCAAGCCGCGCGTCATCGAGCTGCTGCTCATCACGACGATCCCCACGATGTTCCTCGCCGCGCGCGGGATGCCGTCGCTGGGCCTCGTGGCCGCCACGCTCCTCGGCGGCGCCGGTGCCGCGGGCGCGGCCAACACGCTCAACCAGTACCTCGAGCACGACATCGACGCCGTGATGAACCGCACGCGCCGTCGGCCGATCGTCACGGGCAGGGTGACGCCCCGGGCCGCGCTCGCGTTCGGCCTCGCGCTGGGTGCCGTCTCGCTCACCTGGATGTGGTTCGCCGTCAACCCTGCCTCGGCACTGTGGACCGCCTCGGCGGTGCTCATCTACGTCGTCGGCTACACGATGATCCTCAAGCGCCGCACGTCCCAGAACATCGTGTGGGGCGGAGCGGCCGGCTGCATGCCGGTCGTCATCGGGTGGTCGGCCGTCACGGGCGGGATCTCCTGGGAGGCCGTCCTGCTGTTCGGCGTCGTGTTCTTCTGGACGCCGCCGCACTACTGGCCGCTGTCGATGAAGTTCCGCCGTGACTACGCGGCCGCGGGCGTCCCGATGCTCCCCGTGGTCGCGGCCGACACGCGTGTGGCGCGCGAGATGATCGCCTACACCGTCGCGATGGTCGCGTGCTCGCTGCTGCTGTGGCCCGTCGGGGGCATGACGTGGGTCTACGGCGTCGTCGCCACCGCGCTCGGCGTGTGGTTCCTGTGGCTGTGCATCGGGCTGCTGCGCCGCGCGAGCGATCCGCAGCACCCCCCGCTGAAGGCGATGACCGTGTTCCACGGGTCGATCACCTATCTGACGCTGCTGTCCGTCGCCGTGACGGTCGACGTCTTCCTGCCGCTGTGATGCTCCGGTCGTGGCCGACCGTCTGACCGTTGCGCTCGAGGGCTACCTCGCCCACCTCGCGGTCGAGCGGGGGCTCGCGGCGCACACGCTGGCCGCCTACCGGCGGGACCTCACGCGCTACGTCGCGCACCTGCGGGACCTCGGCCGCACCGACCCGGCCGAGATCACGGAGCGTGACGCCGAGGACTACGTGCTCGTGGTGCGCACC
>JAEZCL010000172.1 GCA_023433585.1 Pseudomonadota bacterium | reverse complement strand
GGACGCCTGGCGCGCGAGGGCGCGACGGGCGCCGGCCGCTTCGCCCGCGACCATGCCCGCGAGGGCGGGGCGCTGGTGGCCTTGGCGGTCATCGCCGCCGCCGTGGGCGCCGCGGTCCTGGAACACCAGCGGTCGCAGGAGACGCGCTGAAACCCGGCTGAAGAAAAAATGCCCCTGAATCGGCCCTGATTGACGGCCTGACGCATTGCTGCACCCGCGAAGAGGCGGGTAAAGGGAAGGCATGAACGCCTCCGCCCCCGTCGCCTCCGCCGCGCCCTTCGTGGTGCTGGATTTCGATTCCACCCTGGTGAAGGTGGAGACGCTGGACGCGCTGGCCGACATCGCGCTGAGTGATTCGCCCGAGGCCGACGCGATCCGGGCCAAGGTGGCGCGCCTGACCGACCAGGCCATGGCGGGCGAGGTGGATTTCGGCGAGGCGCTGCGTCGCCGCCTGGCGCTGCTCCAACTGACTCGCGAGCATGTCCGGACCCTGGTCGACGGCATCCTGGGCGAGCTGACCCCGTCGGTGCGGCGCAATGCGCGATTCTTCGCCCAGAACGCCGATCGCGTCATCATCGTTTCCGGCGGGTTCCGGGAGGTCATCGCTCCGGTGGCCGAGGAGCTGGGCGTGGCGTCGGACCGGGTGCTGGCCAACGACCTGGTCTATGATGCGGACGGCCGCGTCGTCGGCGTGGACGACGCCAACCCCCTGTCGCGCGAAGGCGGCAAGGCCGAAGCGCTGAAGGCGCTGAACCTTCCCGGCCCCGCCATCCTGATCGGCGACGGCTGGAACGACGCGCTGATGAAACAGGCGGGCGTGGTGGACCGCTTCTACGCCTTCACCGAAATCGTGCGCCGCGAGCCGGTCGTCGCCGCCGCCGACGCGGAGGCCGCGTCCCTGGACGAGGTGCTGCACGCCGAGGGCCTGGGCGGCCGCTGGTCCTATCCGCGCAGCCGCATGAAGATCCTGCTGCTCGAGAACGTGCACCCGTTGGCGGTGCAGCGGTTCCGCGAGGAAGGCTATTCGGTCGAGACCGTCAAGGGCGCCCTGGACGAGGCCGCGCTGATCGAGCGCATCAAGGGCGTGCACGTGCTGGGGGTGCGCTCCAAGACCAACGTCACGGCCCGCGTGCTGGAGGCGGCGGACAAGCTGATGGCGGTCTCGGCCTTCTGCATCGGCACCAACCAGATCGACCTGAACGCCGCCGCCGACCGGGGCGTGGCGGTGTTCAACGCGCCCTATTCCAACACCCGCTCGGTGGTCGAACTGGCCATCGGCCTGACCATCACCCTGATGCGCGACGTGGCCGACAAGTCCGCCGCCATGCACCAGGGCCAGTGGAACAAGTCCGCGACCGGCGCGCGCGAGCTGCGCGGCAAGACCCTGGGCATCGTCGGCTACGGCGCCATCGGATCGCAGTTGTCGGTGCTGGCCGAGGCGCTGGGCATGCGCGTGGTGTTCCATGACGTGGTCGAGCGACTGGCGCTGGGCAACGCGCGGCGCCTGCGGTCGCTGGACACGCTCTTGGCCGAGGCCGACGTCATCAGCCTGCACGTGGACGGTCGGGCGTCCAACACCAACCTGATCGGGGCTCAGCAGTTCGCCCGCATGAAGCCCGGCGCCCTGCTGCTGAACCTGTCTCGCGGCCATGTGGTGGACATCGGCGCCCTGGCCCAGGCGCTGGGCTCGGGCCGGGTGGCCGGCGCTGCGGTGGACGTGTTCCCCGAAGAGCCGCGCACCAACGACGATCCGTTCGACAGCCCGCTGAGGGGCCTGGGCAACGTCATCCTGACGCCGCACATCGGCGGCTCGACCGAGGAGGCGCAGGAGGCCATCGCCGAGTTCGCGGCCGAGCGCCTGCTGGGCTATCTGAACCGGGGCGACACGACGTTCAGCGTCAACCTGCCCAACGTCCAGCTGGCCGAGGTGAACGGCGGGCACCGCCTGCTGCACATCCACAGGAACCAGGCCGGCGTCATGGCCGCCGTCAACCGGGTTCTGGCCGACGCGGGGTTGAACATCCTGGCCCAGCACCTGAAGACCGACGAGCACACCGGCTATGTCATCGTTGATGTGGACCAGGACTACGACCGCGCCCTGCTGGCCGACCTGAAGGCCATTCCGGGCGCCCTGCGGTTCCGGATTCTTCACTGAATTCCGACCCAAGCTTCCCTAGCGGCATCTTGAACTGATCGGGCGTCGGGGCACACTGCCGCTCAACGGCCGCGTCCCGACGGCCGATGGGAGGATCAGGAATGTCACGTCACACCGTCGCCGCGTCCGCGCTCGCCGCCGCCCTGGGGGCCGTCTGCCTGGCCGCCGCGCCGCAGACCGCCGAGGCCCAATCCTATGACCGCCTGATCGTCTTCGGCGACAGTCTGAGCGACAACGGCAACCTCTACGGCTTCACCGGCGGGGCCAATCCGCCCGCGCCCATCTACTGGCAGGGCCGGTTCTCGAACGGGCGGGTGTTCACCGAACTGCTGGGCTTCAGCACCACCGGTTTCGGCACGACGGCGGGCAGCGTCAACTACGCCTTCGGCGGCGCGCGCACTGATGCGTCCATGACGCCGCCGGGCATGCAGGTGCAGCTTCAGGCCTATCTGGCGGGCGGCGGCACGTTCGGTTCGGGCGACCTGGTCAGCATCCTGGGGGGCGCCAACAACATCTTCCAGGCCATCCAGACCATCGCCACGACGCCCCCGGCGGACCCGCTCGGGTTCCTGAACGGCGCGGCGACGGGCGCGGCGGGCGACGTGGCGGGCCTGGTGAACGCCGTGGCGGGCGCGGGCGCGGGAACGATCCTGGTCAGCAACCTGCCTGACCTGGCGGCCACGCCGCAGTTCCGGGGCGGCCCGGCCCAGGGCATCTCCGGAACCGCCACCAACACCTTCAACGCCGCCCTCAGCCAGGGTCTGTTCGCGGTGGCGGCGGCCAATCCGAACAGCAACATCATCCTGATGGACCTGAAGACCGCTGCGGATTTCTTTGCCGCCAATCCCGGCCTGTTCGGCGTCACCAACGCCACCGACGCCTGCTTCAACCAGACTCTGATGACGGTCTGCGCCAATCCGGACGACTATTTCTATTTCGACGGGGTCCATCCCACCGCGACGGGCCATCGGGCCATGGCCAACCTGGCGCTGGACTACATGTATTACGGCGATGCGGGCGCTCAGACGACGGTGCTGGGCGAGACCGCCTTCCGCCACCGCGAGCGGGCGCTGGAAGACGGCTCGGCGCGGCTGTCGAGCCGGAACGCCTGGTCCATGGGCAATGTGGTGTCCGCCTCGGTGGTCTATGACTCCACCGAGTTCGACGCGCGCGGAGCCGCCGCCGCCGCCGAGGTCGAGACCTGGGGCGCCCGCTTCCAGCTTGAGCACATGCCCTCCTCGAACTGGCGGATCGGCATGGGGCTCGGCTTTGACGAGGGGGATATGGCCGCCGGACGCCTGGCCGCCGACATCGAAAGCGTGGGCCTGGACCTGTGGGCCGGCTGGCGGTCCGACGCCTGGTTCGTCAACGGCGTCGCGGGCGTGTCCAGCGACCGGTTCGACGACATCGCCCGCCTGACCGCCCTGACCCCGGTGGTGCACATCGGCAAGACCCGCGCCGTCACCACCGGCGCCCGGGTTCAGGCCGGAACCTGGTTCGACATGGGCGGCCTCAGCCTGTCGCCGCGCGCGGCCCTGGCCTGGGTCAGCGCCGACGTGGACGGTTACGCCGAAAGCGGCCCGGCGGCCCGGCACGATGTCGCCCAGCGCACCGTCGAGGGCGTGACGGCCGAGATCGCCCTGAGGCTGGAGGGCGGCGGCCCGGCCTTCGGCTTTTACGCCGAGGGCGGCTACCGCGACCTGGTCAGCGACGACGCCGACGCGGTGAGGATTGGCCTCGCGCTCAATCCGGCCCAGGCCCTGGCCACCCAGTTCGACAATCCGCTGTCGCAACAGGCCATGGTCAATGTGGGCGTCAATGCGCGACTGGCCGAGCGGCTGACCCTGGACGTGGGCTATCGCGGCCGTTTCGCCGATGCGGCCGACAGCCATGTGGGGATGGTGGCCCTGAGTCTGTCGTTCTGAGCCTGTCGTTCTGAACCTGCCGTTCCGAGCCTGACCGCCTTCTCCCCTTGCGGGGGGAGGGCGGCGGGTTCCGTCGCTGCGTCGGTCTGTCGCGGGCGGCGCCCATAAATGGCCGCATCAGGTCCACACAAGGGCGTTTCGTCCGGTCGCCATCGCCTTCCCACGGAAGGTCGGCCGCGTTGATCGCGGTCCTGACGGCGGCCTTTCCCAACGAGCCTGCACATCCCTGCACGCCGCCGACGGAGCCGCCGCCCTTGCGACGACTATGGCCGACAGCGAGGTCCTTCCTCACCCATTCCGGCCAGACCCTGGGCCTGGGCGCCGTCGCGGTCATGGCCATGGCCGCCGCGCCCCAGGCCATGCCCGGCGCCGCCGCGTCCCCCACGGCCGAAGGCCCCATGGCGCCGCCCCTGATCGCCCAGGTCGAGGACCTGGGGCCGCCGATCCGCATCATCCTGTTCGACCTGCCGGTGCGGGACCATACCGTCAATTCGCGCTTCGGCATGCGCAGCCTGCCGGGCGAGGGCGGACCGCGCCGTCACCTGGGCGTGGACATCGCCGCGCCCACGGGCACGCCCATCCTGGCGACCTCCGAAGGCGTGGTGACGGCCGCGGGCCACGATCGGGGCGGCTATGGCCGCTATGTGGAGGTGCACCATCCCAACGGCCTGCGCAGCTTCTACGCCCACATGAGCGCGGTGGATGTCCAGGTCGGCGCCCAGGTGACGGGGGGGCAGGCCATCGGCAAGGTGGGCTCCACCGGCTATTCCACCGGCCCGCACCTGCATTTCGAGATCCGCCGGGGCGGCGCCCGCCTGAACCCCGCCGACTATCTGGGCCGCGAGTTCGCCGTGCGCATCCCGGGCGACCACGTGCGGGGGTGAAACCCGATCCGTCACGATGCTTTTCCTTGGCTTCGCAATTCCTCTAGGGAGGAAGGATGAAACAGGGAGACGGCATGGGCCCGGCGCTCGCACTTCAGAACGTCAGCAAGCGCTACGGCGCCTTCCAGGCCGTCCGCGACCTGAGCTTCGAGGTTCCCAGGGGGTCGATCTGCGGCTTCCTGGGGCCGAACGGGGCGGGCAAGACCTCGACCATCCGCATGATCCTGGGCCTGGCGCCGGCGACTTCGGGCCGCATCACCATCCTGGGCGCGAATGATGGGCGCAGGGTGCGCGACCGGCTGGGGTTCCTGCCGGAAGAGCGCGGCCTTTACCGCAAGATGACGCCGGTGGACGCCATCGCCTTCTTCGCCGGGCTGAAGGGGGTTCCCTTGAGCGAAGGCCGCAGGCGGGCGCGGGCCATGCTGGAGGCCCAGGGGCTGGGGGCCGCCGCGAAGAAGAAGATGAAGGACCTGTCCAAGGGCATGGCCCAGAAGGTCCAGCTGATCGCCGCCTTGGCCCATGAGCCGGAGTTCGTGATCCTGGACGAGCCGTTCTCGGGCCTCGATCCGGTGAACCAGCAGGGCCTGGAGACCGTGATCCGCGACATCGCCGCCAATGGAGCCACGGTCCTGTTCTCGACCCACGTCATGCAGCACGCCGAGCGCCTGTGCGACAAGGTGGTGCTGATCGCCGGCGGCCGAAAGGCGTTCGAGGGCACGGTGGACGAGGCCCGGGCCACCGCACCCCGCTTCCTGGAGCTGGAGGGCGACATCGCGGCGGACGCGGCGGCGGCCCTGCCGGGAGTGGCCTCGGTGGAGGTGGAGGGGGAACGCCTTCGCGCCGCCCTGAAGCCCGGCGCCCTGGGCCACGAGGCGCTCAAGGCCGCCTTCCTGCAGGGCCTGGACGTGCACACGTTCCAGATGCGCGAACCCAGCCTGCACGACGCCTTCATCGGCCTGACCGGGGCGGACCCGGACCAGACCGAGACGCGCGACGGGGAGACCGCCCGATGAACCGCGCCTTGCTGATCGCCCGCCGCGAATATCTGGCCTACGCCCGCACGGTCGGGTTCTGGCTGTCGCTGCTGGCCTTGCCGTTTTTTGCGGTGCTGGGCGGAGGCATACCGGTCCTGATGCAGCGGGCCGAGCCGGTTCACGTCGTGGCCCTGGTCGAAGAGGCGCCGCCGGACGAGACGGCGGCCTTGTCCGAGGGGTTGCGCCGGGCGCTGGCGGTGGAGCGCGAGCAGGCTGTGGCCGAAGCCATGCGCAACGCCGCCGTGACCGAGGCGGGCCTGGACGGCGCCGAGGCCGTGCGCCGGATCGCTGAGGCGCAAGGGACCCAGGCCGGGCTGACCGAGCTGCGCCGCGTTGCGCCGCGCGCCGCCGCTGGGTTCACACCGCCTCGCGAAAGCCTGCGTTTGGTCGAAACGCCGCAGGCACTGGCCGGTCTGGCGACGGCTGAGGATGCGCGCGAGCGGGTCGCGCCGTGGTTCGCGGGCGAGCGTCGGCTGGATGACGGCGAGCGGCTGGACGCGGTGGTGATCCTGAGCCGTCGGGACGGTGCGCCCTCGGCGGTGGTGTGGGCGGCCCGCGCTACGGACCGCACGGTCGAACGCGCCGTACGCGGCGCCCTGGCCGAGGTGAACCGTCGTGAGGTTCTTTCCCGCGCCGGGGTCGATCCCGGCCTGATCCGCGACGTGGACCTGTTCCGACCGGAGGTTCAGTTGTTCTCACCCGCCAGCGTCAGCGGCGGCGAGGTCGCCATGCGCGATCGCCTGCCCGGCGTGATCGGGTTCGCCCTCGGATTCCTGCTGTGGTCGCTGGTGGTGACCGGCGCTTCGATGCTGATGAACAGCGTCATGGAGGAGAAGGCCAACAAGGTGCTGGAGGTTCTGCTGTCCTCGGCCTCGCCCACCGAGATCCTGGCGGGCAAGGTGCTGGGGGTGGCGGCCCTGACGGGCACGGTGCTGCTGGCCTGGGGCGGCCTGGGTGCGGCGGGTTTCGCCGCCCTGATCCCGGAGATCGGCGCCGATGTGGCGGCGGTGCTGCTGAAGGACGGGCTGGTGTTCTACCTGTTCGCCTATCTGATCGGCGGATACCTGATGTATGCGGTGGTGTTCGCCGCCATCGGCGCCTTCTGTGAAACGCCGCGGGACGCCCAGACCCTGATCGGGCCGATCATGATGATCCTGATCGTGCCGCTCTTGGTCATGCAGATGGCCATGCGCAATCCGGACGCCACGGTGGTCAAGGTGCTGTCGTGGATTCCGTTCTTCACCCCGTTCCTGATGAGCGCGCGCGCGCCGTCGGGGCCGCCCCTGGTCGAGATCGTCGGCACGATCGCGGCCATGGGCGCGACCGTGGCCCTGATGATCTGGCTGTCCGGCCGCGCTTTCCGTGCGGGGGCCTTGTCGGACGTCAAGCTGAGTTGGTCGTCCCTGGGACGGGTGCTGAAGCGCGAGACCTGAGAGCCTCTCCTCCCCCGCATCGCGGGGGAGGGGGACCA